>CAZORS010000043.1:0-29212 GCA_964582025.1 uncultured Pirellulaceae bacterium
TCCGTACGTTGTTCGTAGTGACTGCCTTTAGGTAGTTTTGCATGTCCGAATCAACTGACAGCGCGACACATCCCTAAAGGGATTAACTACAAACAACTTTCGGTAATCGAGCATTACTCACATCGAATCCCATTTCTTCCCGTAATCCAACAGCGGATAGTCCTTCCATCGCTGCACCAACTTCTCTCGCCCGTGATTCTCCAGATACCAATGAAAGCTCGACCAAGGCCACTCATTCCAATCCTCCACGTATCCGTGTTTTACCGGATTGTTGTGGATGTAGTTCACAGTCGTCAAGTAATGTTCTTTGCTCCGCATGATCCGATCCGCACAACGAAGCCAGACTTTTCGGTTCCTTGCGCCGTCCGCCAGATTCATTTCAAATGAAGTCCGCCCATGAAGTTGACCCAAATTTTTCACGAATTCATCAATATCGGAAACCTTCACAAGAACGTGATAGTGATTGGGAAGCACAACCCACGCCGCGCACGGCACCTCGAACGACTTCAGATGCCCCAGAAGCTGTTTCTCAAACCAACCAATCCGGTCGGGGCCGTTGAGAATATGACGATGTTCGAAACAGGCAGCGGTAATCAAACGCCAAGCTTCAAATTGACCAACATGTGGAGGGCTGTGTGGCGGGAAGCCGTGTTGCTGACGTTCGCGCAATGCGCTTGCTCGTTGATCAGGAGACCATTCTCGGTAGTCGTACATGGCGACATTCATGGAGGAATGAAGTTCATTGCATGATCTTCGTAGTTTACGCTTTTGGGTTTGCACCGCTGGCGGAAGTTCGTTCAATGCAAGACTACCTAAAGGCAGTTACTACAAACAACGTGCGGACCAATGCGAGACATCCCTGAAGGGATTGACTACAAACAACATGCAATTTCTCTGGGTGGCATGTTATCATACCGTCGATGAATCTGCCGACTAACAAACTTCTCTTCCTGATCGTTGGCGTGCTGCTCATTCCGATCATTCCATTCCTTTTGATGGGGGCTTGGTTTGAACCGTGGCTCGAAGGATTACTTGCCGAAAAAGGAATCGATGCGTCGCCCTCACTTGCGTTCCTCTCCGTCGTTGGGATTCTGGCGATCGATATCCTGTTACCGATTCCATCTTCCGCTGTTTGCACTTTCGCCGGCAAACAACTGGGCGCCATTTCTGGGACAGCCGCTTGCTGGATCGGATTGAACGTGTCGGCCGGTATCGGCTATTGGATTGGCAGACACTTCGGACGACCGATCGCCACTCGCTTTAGCGACGCGAGCACTCTCGAACGCCTAGAGTCGTTCGATCATCGATCCAGTGTTATTTGCCTAGTCGTTTGCCGATCACTTCCGATCATCGCAGAAGCCAGCGTGCTGCTGATGGGACTTCGAAGACTGCCTCATGCGTCATTCTGGCCTGCTGTTTTAATATCCAACTTCGGTATCGCAGCGGCTCTCTGTTGGCTAGGCGCCGTCTCGGCGAAAGCGAACTGGTTCCCATTGGCGTTAGGGATTTCGGTCGCCGTTCCTTTGTTGTTCGTACTATTCTGGAAATCGAAACGATGACCAAACCACGACTCAAAGTGCTCTCCCTGCAACCTTGGTACGGTGGCAGCCATCGACAGTTTTCCGACGGATGGTCGAGTCGCAGTGAACACGAATGGACGACGATTGGTCTGCCGGATTGTAATTGGAAGTGGCGAATGCGACATGCATCGATCGAGTTTGCCAAACGGATCAACGAACGGTCCTCAAACGGAGAAACTTGGGACGTCGTGTTTTGCACAGACATGATGAACGCCGCCGAATTGCGTTCGCTGGCGAAACCCATTCGCGACCTTCCATTAGTCGTTTACTTCCACGAGAACCAATTTGCCTATCCGATTCGCGGCAAGCTACAGCCGGATCATCATTTCCTGTTCACGAACTTTCTCTCTGCCCTTGCCGCTGATGAAGTCTGGTTCAATTCCCGCTTCAATCTGGATTCAATGCTGCGCGGTTTGCATGAACATTCCGAAACGTGGCCGGACCTCCCGCCGACCAGCGAAATCGAAAGCATTGAACCAAAGTCGAAGATCGTTCCACCGCCAATCAGTTTCCCCAACGACATTTCTGAACTGACCGAGCAGCGACAAACGCGGGTCGCTGCTGGCAAACCGCTGCATTTGATATGGGCGGCACGATGGGAACACGACAAAAACCCGGAGGCTCTTCTGAAGTGCCTACAATTGCTGGAGCAGCAACGTGTTCCATTTCGTTTGAGCGTAATTGGAGAAAACGCGGGCATGACTCCGAAAGCGTTCGACACCATTCGCGATCAATTCGAAACGCAAATCGAAAACTGGGGCTATCAGGAAAGCCGCGAATCCTATTGGTCGGTGTTGAAGTCCGCCGACATCTTCCTTTCGACCGCAACGCATGAGTTCTTCGGTCTTAGCGTCGCCGAAGCAATCGCAGTCGGAGCTTGGCCTTTGTTACCGAATCGTCTCGCCTATCCGGAACTGCTTGGAATCGAGCAATCTCCGGATCGCATCGAACAGTTCACTTATCCTCAGACTGCGAAACAACTCGCGTCCAAGATACGTGGCTTGCACCAAAATCGAGACTGGCCGTTCGCGAAACTTGAAAAACTAACTTCGGCAATTCGACAGCAACTACGGTTCGAAAAGTGTTCTCGCGACATGGATCGACTTCTGGTTGAGCGTTGCCGATGAATGCCGACAAGGAACCAGAGGACAAACGTTCGACAGAATGGGACTTCTGGCGTCCGCTAGTTGTCACCAGCTCGTCATGTTGCATTCTTGGATTCCTCTGGGGCGTCTCCATCGCGTTGGACGCTGACTTGATTTCCATACTTGGCTGGTCAATGTCGTTCGGGATGTCACAGTTGATCGGAATCTATGCCACACTTGGTCCGGGTAGTTACCTGAAACGCCTGTCAGTAACCCATCTTTGTGGCGGTGCATTTCTACTTAGCGTATTCGGAGGATTTTCGACGGCGGGCGGCGACCTTCCCGGAGGAGATTTCAAGACGACGTTTCTTTGTTTCGCAGCCATCGCGTCGAGCACTCCGCAGCTTGTGTTCGGATGTTTTCGCCTGTTTCGTGGTTGGCGGCTTCACAAGTCAGACCACGATCGAGGCCCCGCCTACGATCTAAAAGACATGTTTACGTTAACTCTTTACGTGTCGTGCGTGCTGACACCTCTTAGTTTTCAACTACGCAACTCCGTCGGAGTAGAAGGCATTGCAGTGACACTACTTTCCGTGATTCTTCTAACCGGCACCTTGCTCTACGGCGCACCCACGCTGCTTGCCTCGTTTCGCGTAAAAGACACAGACCAGGGCTGCGGCGTGCAGTTCATTATCTTGGCGACTTTTTCGTTCACCATCATAATGCCGCTGCTGACCATTGGCGCTCACATCGTCGTCGTCCCGCTGTTGATTTTACTATTCGGAAGCGCATTGTTTACGTGGCTTCCGCTGGCATTCATGCGGGAAAAAGGATTCGTTCTGAGCAACGGGAAAGAAAACTAGGATGGGCACCTTGCCTGTCGGATCAGGATGACGGGCAAGGTACCCGTTCTACGACTAAGCAGCGCGGCGTCGACTACGATGTTCGTTCTCTTCTTGCTGTCGAGCGATCTTGATACCGGTCGAGCAATCTTCGAACTCCGCCTGCGATCGACCGTGCTTGATCTCCCACAGTCTCGCTTGTTTGCTGAAAGAATAGAAAGCAGCAAGCCAAGCCGTTTGTACGCCGGCTTTCCCATCCAGAATCGCGCCCTGCAAAATGTACTCCCGGAAGAAGCGGAACGCAGGGCGAACGAGCAGTTTGAAATACGAAGTATCGCGTCCTTGCTCATTCCACTGACGAGCCTGCAGTGAAGTGTAGCGGTGAAGCTTGTCGAAAAACTGATCGTATTCCCAAACAGAATAGTGCAGCATTCGATTCTTTAGCTTGCCGACTTTGCGAGTCGAAATCTGAACTTCACCGTGATCGCTGGGGCCTTCGTAACGTCCCTTGTCGCGATGAAAGAGACGCAAAACTTTGTCTCCACGAGCATCGCCATGTTTCAAACGGTGGCCCATGAAGTGATTGTGTCGATAGATCCAATATCCGTCGTGGCTTGGACCGCGGCTTAACTCGAGTTCAATTTCTTCAGCGAGTTCTGGCGTGATTCGTTCATCGGCATCAACGATCAGCACCCACTCGTTTTTGGCTTGTGGGATGGACCAGTTTTTAAAGTCACCTGAAGTGCGATAGTCGCGTTCGATCAGTCGCGTTTTGTCAAACTGATTGGCAATTTCGCGCGTATAATCGGTCGATCCCGAATCAGCGATCAGAATCTCATCCGCAAGATCGTAAAAACTTTCGATGCATGCACGGAGATTCAGCTGTTCGTTTTTGCAGGGAACAAGCACTGTGAGCGGCTGTTTCATTGCAGTTTTGCTGACCTAGTGATTCGAAACGGGGGCTTCCGGTCGGTCCCGGAGCGGCGGAAGATTAGTGAAGCCCTTATGTACTGTCAACGTGTTTTGGTGTTAGATTGCTAGCGAGCAATAGCTCGATCGCGACCAATGCCGGCTAAACTTTTACTTCATGAAACAGATCACCGTCCCTACGCTTGCTTTCATCGCCAAGATGCTCAGTGGCGCCACTGTGCGCTGGGTTGATTGCGAACCAGATCCTTGCCAGCGAGTTTACTTTGCGAATCATACCAGCCATCTCGATGCATTGGTTCTCTGGGCTTCGCTGCCGAAGAAAATCCGCACTTTGACCCGACCCGTTGCAGCTGCTGACTACTGGGTCAAAGGCCCCGTCCGTCGCTACATGGCGTCCGTCTTCAACGCGTTGCTGATTGATCGAAAAAAGATCAAAGTACACAACAGCCCTGTGGACATGATGATTCGAGAGATCGGAAACCAGTACTCGCTGATTGTGTTTCCCGAAGGCGGTAGAAACCTGTCCGGTGAGATGCAGGACTTCAAAAGCGGCCTATATCATTTGGCCCGTAAGCGTCCTGATTTGGAGCTGGTTCCCGTGCACATCGACAATTTGAACCGAGTCATGCCCAAGGGCGAATTCCTGCCGGTGCCGTTGCTCAGCTGCATCTCGATCGGTGCACCGATTTTCCTTGAGTCGAACGAGAATAAGGTTCAGTTCCTCGCGCGAGCAAGGGAATCCGTGTTGAAGATGCGGCCGCCGGGTTAGCGGCTCATCGCGGATCTTAATGGGTCCATGTAATTGCCATTGGGTAAGTCACGTTTCTTCGGAATCGTTCAATGAGGGGCGCGACTTGCGTAGCCGGACTGGCAACAGTTCAGGTGAAGCTGAGACAATGCCGGGATTCTCTACTATTCTCCCGAAGTCTTGCGACTCCGCTACGGTTCATTGAACGGTGTTGTGTTTAAAGGAAAAAGCCCGCGCGACTTGCGTCGAACGGGCTTTGATCTTGTTTGTCTTCTACTCGAAGGACTAGTTACGCTTGCGACGAAGCATCAACAATCCACCAAAAGCGATCAGCAATCCTGCTGTCGGCTCCGGAACAGCCGCAACCGTGCGGAAGCCGACTGTGTAGTTGTTGTCGAGAAGGTTTGAGTTCGATGAGAACACGCTGAAGTTTGTAGCAGCCTGATCAGACTCCCAACGAAAACCAACTGTGTTGTTGTGTCGAACGCCGTCGTCGGCTCCTGTGTAGTCGACGAAGTAGTCGTTCGCAGTAAAACCACTTTGGAAATCAGCATCCAGTGCTGATGTGAGCGTCCAGTCTTCGCCAGGAGCTGTGCTGATTCCATCTCGCGAAAGACCGGTTCCAGGCTGGAAACTCGGTGATCCAAGGTTTCTACCGTGATTCACAAAAGCAATCGCATCGCGTGTCCCAGTCAAGTCGAAAGTCGTGAACTCTGAGTCGCTTACGGTCCAAACATCAGTACCGGCAACGAATCCGTTGGTAACTTCAATCGACACAGAACCGGCGGCTTCTCCCATCAGCGTGCTGATGTCAAAGATCCCATTAACGGGTCCTGCATTGGTGCCGATGCCCAAATCTGACGGGGCAATCGTTGTAAATTGTCCGAACGATACTCCGCATGACAATGCGAACACGGCGAAAATAGGTAGAAAGGATTTTTTAAACATGGTCTTTTTCAATTCAAAGATGATGTGTGGACGAGCTTCGAAAAAGGCGTCTTCTATAAACTTCGTATTCTTCAGTTAAACAGAACACTAAATTGAATTCTGGCCGGAGAGACAACCTCGTCTCTTTAACTTGGAAAGTTATTCCATTCTTCCTAATCGGCACCGTTGAGCGTCAGCGTTAGCTCAACGTCAATGGTGGATGGTGGATGGTGGATCTGACCCAGAATTAAGCGGTATCATGAAAAGAATGGCAAAACCTGTCCATATCGGTTTGAGGGCAAACTCTACGTAACCGTCGCTGCGGCGAACAACAAGACGCCGTGCTAGCAAACACTGCCCTAAACTGCCGCAGAGCTCCAGAATTCGTGACTCCGGGACGACGTTTTGCTGGAATGCCCGTATCGACTAGAATAAGGGCCCCCCATTTACCGTAATGGCACGCTTTTCCACACTCAGCGCGTCAATTTTTCGGTCCATTTTTCGGAGCTTCTGCGTGCCATCGAAACCACGAAAACCTAATTCGAAAACCTCTTCCTATCGCAAGCCGCTTCGTTCTCGAAGAAGAGTCTCGACGTCAATTGAAAAGCTTGAAGATCGAGTGATGCTAACGGCTGGAAACGGCCTGCAAGCTCAATACTTCAACACAACTGAACTTTCGACTCCGGCTTTAGTGCGGATTGACCCTACGATCAACTTCAATTGGGCTGCCGGATCACCATCTGGCTCAATCGGAAGCAATACGTTTTCGGCTCGCTGGTCCGGAGAAATCGAATCACAATTCACTGAAACTTATTCGTTCATCGTCAACGCAAACGACGGAGCTCGTCTCTGGGTCAATGGTCAGCTTTTGATCGACGAGTTTGAAAGCGGTTCCATATCTGACCAAACCGCTTCCATCGATTTGATTGCTGGACGACGCTACGACATTCAACTTGAGTATCGCGAGAACACCGGCAACGCTTCGGTCAGCCTCGAGTGGAGTAGCGATAGTTTGGCTCGCGAAGTCGTTCCTCAATCGCGACTTTACGCCAGCGATCGCGGAACCCTTACCGCCGAACGTTGGAATGGCGTTAGCGGCGCCAACGTCAGCAACTTAACCGCCGACCCAGACTTTCCAAGCTCGCCCGATTCAGCCACATCGCTGACGTCGTTCGAAGCCACTTCGAACGCTGGCACCGATTTTGGGCAGCGAATTCACGGTCATGTTCACGCACCAACCACCGGACCTTACACATTCTTCATTGCCGCCGACGCATCCGCAGAACTGTGGCTTTCGAATACGAGCTCTGATTCAGAAAAGCTACTAATCGCTTCAGTCGATTCAGCAACGACTCCACAAGAATGGGACGCTTCTGCGACACAACGTTCCGCCACGGTTTATCTTGTCGCCGGACAGGACTATTACATTGAGGCACTTCACAAGGAATCCAGCGGCGCGGATCACTTGGCCGTTGGCTGGATCCAACCTGGCACCGACAACATCGAAGTTATCTCGGGCGAGCATCTTTCACCGGTCCGAGCCACCGTTGAAATTTTCTCTGATACACCGTTCGTTGCAGAAGATTCATCTTCTCCGGCCAAGTTTACGGTCACACGAACGGGTCCCACGACGAACGCGTTGGACGTAAGTTTTGCGACTTTCGGCGACGCAACCGAAGGAGTCGACTTTGAAAACACCGGAGGCGAGATCACGATTCCTGCCGGCCAAAGTTCTGTGACGATTGAAATTAGTGCGCTGACCGATTCGGCGACTGAAGGCGAAGAGTCGTTGAATGTTGAGATCCTCGCGGGTCCCGGCTATGACGTCGGTTATAAGAGTCAACGCACAGCTTACGGAACGCTTCAAGACGATGCCGCGGCTCCAAGCGGCGGGACTGATCTGTGGGACGGAGTCGCTCTTTCCGACTTCACGTTCTTCGGCGGGAACTATACGACGCAATCCGATCCGACTTACGGCAACGTAATTCAATCAGACATTTCGACACAGCACGCCAACCCTTGGAACGCTCAATTAAAACAGAACATCGATTCTCCCGTGAGCGAGGGAGACGTGCTCTTTGTTGAATTCAGAGCCAGATCAATCGGTGGACCGGGTGAACTGTCAGCGATCTTCGAAGAGAATACTTCTCCGTTCACAAAGTCGCTTGATCAAGGGATCGCAATTCAGGAACAGTGGAGCAAGATCCAGCTTCCATTCGTTTCCCTCGATTCGTACGCCGCCGGAGAGGCCAGCTTTGGATTCCATTTGGGCCACGCGCAGCAAACTTTGCAATTCACTGGTTTCGAAGTCATCAACTACGGTCCCCAGCGGGCGATCTCACCAGATACATCGTTCTTTCTAAACAGCATCAATGGATCGTGGGGCACATCTCAATACGTTCCCGTGACTGGGCAGAGCTTCGACACTGCTTTCGAAGTTGAAACAACCACAGTGCCGCCGCAATTTTGGAATCTGCAAGCCGTAGACATCAACGATTCGCCCGTCGCAAACGGTGACACGATGCGTTTCGAGTTCTACATTCGTGCGACCAACGGCGCCAGCCCCGAAGTCAACCTAGCAGTCCAACGAACCGACACGTATGCCAATCTGTTGAGTGAAAACATCACACCGACAAGTGAATGGGTTGCGTACTCCTTTGATGTCCCAGTTGCCGAAAACTTTGCCGCCGGTGGTTTGCAAGCCGTTGTAAATGTCGGCTACGGTTTGCAAACAATCGAGATCGGCGAGTTTAGCTGGTCGAACCTTTCCAACGCACTAAACATTGAAGATCTGCCGACGCGATCTCCCGGCGCAGACTATTCCGGACGAGCCGGCACTGACACGTGGAGAGATTCCGCAGACCAACGGATTGAAGACGATCGAAAATCGAGCGTCACCGTCACTGTCACCGACGCCAACGGAGAACCTGTCGACGGAGCTATCGTTAGCCTTCGGCAAACCAATCACGAGTTCCTATTCGGTTCGGCAATCAACGCCTTTAATGGAAAACTGGACGCCAACGGAAACGCAACGGCGCAAAAATATCAAAGCGAAATCAATCGACTTTTCAATGCCGCCGTTTTGGAAAACTCTGTCAAATGGCGAAGCTACATTCAGGATCCGCAACGAGCGTTAGACGCGACTCAGTTTGCGATCGACAATGATCTCTACTTGCGAGGACACAACTTCATCTGGCCAAGTCGCCAATTCATGCCCACCAGCGTTTGGACTGAGTACGACAATCGCGTTGCCAATGATGGAACGTCATCTGCAAACGCATGGCTGACTGCAACGATCGAAGATCGTTTTGATGAAGTCCTGACGACCTTCGACGGACTGGTTCCAGAATGGGACGTGGTTAATGAACCTTGGTCAAACCACGACGTCATGGATCTGCTCGGCGACAACATTTTGGTTGACTGGTATCAACAAGTCCGCGATTTCGATCCGACGATCAAACTGGCACTCAATGACTTCGGCATCTTTGCAAACAACGGCAACAACACCGGACATCGTGACAACTTTGAATACTGGCTTGGGCTGCTCAACGATGACGGACTGTTGGACATCATCGGCGAACAGAGCCACTACTCGGATTCCAACCTGACTGACATTACGGTTTTGGAATCGCTGCTCAACACCTACAACACGCAGTTCAATGCCTCGATCGCGATCACAGAATTCGATGTCAACACGAAGGACGAACAACTTCAGGCTGACTACCTTCGCGACTACATGACGATGGCTTTTAGCCAGACGGCCGTCACTGAGTTCCTGCACTGGGGGTTCTGGGAAAGTTCTCACTGGCTGCCCGATGCAGCGCTCTATCGAAGTGACTTTTCGATCAAGCCGAACGGACAAGCATACGAAGATCTTGTGTTCGGAGAATGGTGGACTGACCTTCAAGCCACAACTCGCAACGGCGCAATAACGACCGATGCATTCCGTGGCGAATACGATGTGATCGTGGAGTACGATGGACAGACTTACAATGCGACCGTAACTGTCGACGACTCGGGCAACTCCACCGTCAACATTGAATTGCCAGTCACTAAGTTGAACTACGATCCGATTCTTGATCGCGACATCGCAAACATTGCAGGTGCCGTAGCCACCGATCTGGTTAACACCGGAACTTGGTTTGAGCCTGATCAACAAACGCTCAACCTGACTGCATCTCACGGCGACGTAACACTTAACGCCGACGGGACATGGGACTGGAGCTACTCGCCCGCCCAAACCTACTTCGGCGAAACTATAACCATCACTGGACAAGATTCCGATGGGGCAACATCACAGACAACTTTCTCGATCAGCACCTTCGACCTTGCCGTTAACGGCGCTCAAGTTCAGCGTTCTACGGTTAACAGTCTGGTTCTGACTTTTGACGGTTCGGTAGAGATCGATCCGGATGCGTTCACTGTTGTCCAGCGCAGTGATGCCACTGGAGCTGCGACGGGGATTCCGGTCGCAGCGAGTTTCTCCTGCGTCAAGAACGGTGACACGATCGTAACGTTGGAATTCGACAGCTCAACTCGAAACAACTTCGGTGCTCTTGAGGACGGCAACTATCAGTTGACGGTTGATGGCTCAAAAGTGCGTCGATTGGGCACCAACCTGACGCTTGGGGCGGACTATGTTTATGGCGACAGTGTCGATGAGCCATTCTTTGCACTCTATGGTGACAACAACGGTGATCGCAGGGTGAACGTTTTCGATCTGCTAGGGTTTCGTCAGACCTACTTGGCATCGGCAAGTGACGCGAACTACAATTTGAACTTCGACTACAGTGGTGATGGAGTTGTCAACGTGTTTGACTTGCTCAAGTTCCGACAGAACTATCTCAAGACACTTGCATTCGTGTAGCACTGGCCATGGCAGAAGACCAGCCACAACTTGAAGCACCGACGGCTGATCAGCCGAAGCAAAAAGGAAACATCTCAGGCTTCCTTTTTCTGGCCGCATTTGCAATGCTCACGAGTGCCACCAGCTATGCTCTCTCCCTCATCTGGCCCGGCGAAAACGCATCGCTCAGCTATCTACCTCGATTTCTGCCGTCCTGCATCATCGCTTTCTTGATCTGCAGTCTGCTTGGTATGAAACCGAGATCGTAGGTCTTTGACTCTTGCAGCCCCCTTGGCGACGAATTTTGGCTCCGGCGAAAAATCAGTCACCACAGCAAAGAAAAATATTAGCCGCGGCAGATTTACAATGCATTCGGCTTCTCTTAACTGTGAAAACATACGAGTCGTATATGATGGGACTTGTCGTGGCGATCCATTTGGCGCACGAGGTGATCGGTGGGAACGGGTGACAACAAGAAAAAACCTCTCAAGAAGGTGGTCAAAAGAAATGTTGATTTGGCTGACGTTCCCAGTCCGCAAAAATTTCAGGAGACTCCTGTTGCGTTCGGTAACACACCCGGCATTGGGAAAACAGCTCATCAAGATGACTTGCTGGACGACTTGTCGCCCGAAGAACGGATTCAAGCAAAAGCAGCCGGCGTACATGTCCCTCGAACAAGCTCGCGCCGACAACGATGTTCGCGAGGCGAGCGACATCCACGCCCTTGGCGTAATCGAATATCAGATCGGCCTACGATCCGGTATTGCGGAGTCGGGAGGTTGATCTGCATCAGTTATTTGATTCTTGATCAGGTTTTGGTGTAAGAGCCTGCACTTACCGCCAAAACGCTGCCCAGAACCGAAATCGTTAGCTATGATTGGAATACAAAATGCGTTCATAAATTCGATCCTAATTTGAGCCTCAACGTGAACTTCAAAAAGACCGCTTCCGCACAACATCTTCTGCTCATTGCAATCGTTTCGCTGGTCATCATCGCACCAGCATCCGCACAGGATTCGGACACCCCGGAAGATACTCAACCGGGAATCAATTCCGGCCTGTTGTCGACACTGAAGTTCAGAAGCCTTGGACCGGCACTGATGTCCGGACGCATTGGAGACATCGTTGTCGACCCAACCAATCGTAGCACTTGGTATGTCGCGGCCTGCAGCGGTGGAGTCTGGAAAACGACAAACTGCGGCGTCACCTTTCGCCCGATCTTTGACAACTACGGAAGCTACTCAATCGGTTGCCTCGCAATTGACCCTAACGATCACTTCACCATTTGGGTCGGCACCGGAGAAAACAATTCGCAGCGCAGCGTCGGCTACGGTGACGGACTCTACAAATCAACCGACGGAGGGGCATCGTTCAAAAAAGTCGGACTCGACAACAGTGAACACATTGGCAAAATCGTCGTCCATCCAGATGACTCCAACACCGTCTACGTCGCCGCTCAAGGGCCACTCTGGAGCGAAGGTGGCGATCGTGGACTCTACAAAACAACCGACGGAGGATCGAGCTGGGAAAAGATCCTCGACGTCAGCGAAAACACCGGCATCAACGAAGTCCACCTCGATCCGACCAACCCCGACATCATGTACGCCAGTTCGTACCAACGTCGGCGACATACGTGGGTGCTGATCGATGGCGGACCGGAATCTGGAATTCACAAATCAACCGACGGCGGAAAGACTTGGAAGAAAATCAACCGCGGCTTGCCCGGCGGCGACAAAGGTCGCATCGGAATGGCGATCTCGCCAATCAACCCGGAAGTTGTCTACGCAATTGTCGAAGCGACCGGAGATTCAAGTGGCTTTTATCGTTCCGCAAACCGTGGCGAATCTTGGTCGCGGATGAGCGGCGAAGTCAGCAGCAGCCCGCAGTACTATCAGGAAATTGTTGCTTGTCCGCATAAGTTCGATCGAGTCTATTCGCTGGATACTTACAACAAAGTCACCGAAGACGGCGGCAAGACGTTTAGTCGACTCGGCGAAACCAACAAACACGTCGACAACCACGCGATGGTCATCGACCCCGCCGACCCCAATCACTTGATCCTTGGATGCGATGGTGGCCTGTATGAAACATGGGACCGTGGCAAAACTTACGACTTCAAAGCCAACCTTCCAATCACGCAATTCTACAAAGTCGCCCTTTCGAATGAGAAACCGTTCTACTTCGTCTACGGCGGAACCCAAGACAACGCCACCCAAGGCGGACCTTCGCAAACGTTCAGCAACAATGGAATCCTGAACAGTGACTGGTTTGTCACCGTCTTCGGTGATGGATTCGATCCTGCCGTCGATCCAGAAGATCCGGACACGATCTATTCACAGTGGCAATATGGTGGACTCGTTCGTTTCAATCGAAAAACCGGACAACGCGTCGACATCAAACCACAACCCGACGCCGACGGAGAAGCGCTTCGCTGGAACTGGGATTCGGCATTGTTGATTTCTCCTCACAACAGCAAACGAATCTATTACGGATCGCAGATTCTTTTTCAATCCGACGACAGAGGCGACAACTGGGAAGCCATCAGCCCCGACCTTTCTCGCGACCTTGATCGCAATAAGCTGAAAGTCATGGGTCGCGTCTGGGGTGTTGATGCAGTCGCAAAAAACATGTCGACTTCGATGTATGGCACGATTGTCAGCGTCAGCGAATCGCCGCTCAGCAGTGGCTTGATTTACGTTGGCACCGATGACGGCATGTTGCAAGTCACCGAAGAGGCTGGCGATGAATGGACTGCGATCAGCAAATTCGGATCGCTCGATGTTCCTGAGTTCGGTTACATCAACGACATCGAAGCCAGCCTTCACGATGAAGACACGGTTTTCGTCGTGGTCAACAATCATAAACGAGGAGACTTCAAGCCTTACATCGTCCGTTCAAACGATCGCGGCGAGAACTGGGACAACATCACTGGCGACCTTCCCGAACGTGGAAGCGTCTACACGATCAAACAGGATCACGAAAATCCTGACATGCTTTTCTGTGGCACCGAATTCGGTTGCTTCGTGACGCTCAACGGCGGCGAAAAGTGGATCAAGCTCGGAAGCGGACTGCCGACGATCGGGATCCGTGACATCGAGATTCAAGCCGAAGAAAACGACTTGGTTCTAGCAACGTTCGGACGTGGATTCTACGTGATGGATAACTACGCTCCACTTCGCGACATCAATGATGAACTCCTAGAGAAGAACGCGATCCTGCCGATAAAGACCGGACGCATTTTCGAAAAACGCAGCCCAATGGCGATGGGCGGACGAGCTTTCCAAGGAGCCAGCTTTTACACTGCCGACAATCCGGCTTACGGCGTCACGTTCACTTGGCATATGAAAGATTCACTTCAAACACTGAAGCAAAAACGCAAAAAGAAAGAAAGTGCACTCAAAGCCAGAAATGCTGACGTGCCCTACCCTTCTTGGGACGAGCTCAAAGCTGAAGATCGGGAAGTCGCGCCGAAGGTCACGCTAACCATTCGCGACGCAGACGGCTCTATCGTCAACCGCATCAATGGTTCGACATCAAAAGGACTCCACCGGTCGACGTGGAATATGTCTTGGTCCAACGAAGGATACGCAATGGCTCCGATCGCCTTGCCGGGAACCTACACGGTCGAAATTTCAAAGACCGTCAACGGCGAAACGGAGACTCTGGTCGAGCCTGTGGAATTTCAAATTGAACCTTTGCAGATCGATGGTGTCGAAGACCACGATCGAGAGGCGTCGCTCGCTTTCGCCAACGAAGCCCGCCGCGTCTACGGCGTAATCCGTGCCGCGACTACCGTTTCACGTGAGACCCGCGATGAACTGGCGTCGATGCGTGCCATGGTCGTTGCTTCTCGAACCGCTGACCAGAATTTGGTCAACGACATTCGTGATTTGGAAACCGAACTGAAGGACTTGGCCGAAAAGTTCAATGGCGATCCGACTCGTTCCAAGCGAAATGAATCAGCCCTTCCCGGATTGGTGAATCGCCTCAACACGGCATTGTTCGGTTCGATGGGCAGCGAAGGAGTCACTGGAACTCATCGTCGTCAGCTAGAGATCGCGGTCGAACAATATCAGGAAGTCGAATCGAAGCTTCGAAAGATCGTCGAGAAGGACGTTCCGAAAATGCGTAAAGCGTTAGACAAAGCCGGCGTCACTTGGACCAAAGGTCGCAAGATTCCTACATTGGACTAACGGCAGAGTGGGGCAAGGAAACACGGGAGGGCAATATGTCGGCAGCGCAGCATTCGTGCTAACTTCTACGAATTCAAGATTGCTTTTGGTCGGCTTGACAGATCGCATTTCGTTGTACAGAACTCAATTTCATGAATGAGAACCCATTCAAACCTCCTACCATCCAAGCGACTGAGCAATCCGATGGCCCTTCAGGGGCCACGCATCGGACAAAGCAAACTGATGCCTTTGGCTTGTTTCCCATCTTGGTTTCGGCAGCCGCTTGGTCGATTTCTTATTTGGCAGGTTCGGACAGTGCGATAGGAACGAACCCAATTTTGTTCACACTTCTACTGGCAACGGTTTCCTCAATTTGGGTATACCACGACGCAAAACGAAGAGGCGTCAAAATGGTTGGCGCTGTTAACTTTTTGATCTTCTTTGGCTGGATCGTCGCTATCCCAATCTATCTAATTTACACGCGTGGAAAAACTGGATGGCTATGGGCAGTCCTGCAGGCCATTGGAGTTTGCGGTGGATGGTATGCTGGCTGGAAACTCCACAGCTAGGTTGAGTTCGACCAATATTCGACTTCTTTAATTCAGGCCGTTAGAATTTTTAAGCAGGCTCGGGCCTTTGCGGTTGATAAAGCGTTTCGGACTGTAGTGCAGACCAGTCGTCGGAAGTCCTCTTCGTTAAGATCGTATCCAACTCCGTTTTCACAACCTGAACAGTTCTCGACGCCTCCGTTTAAGCGGGCGTCACGTAGCACAGCAAAATACCATGAACTGGCTATCGAACATTTTCGCACAAGGCATCATTTCTGGGCGATGGGCTGGCCACTACGAACAGAATCGTCAAACTTTCCAGATTGAGGCGATTGAGGCATCACTCAAGCATCGAGGCAACAAGATAACTGGGGCAATGCTTGACCAAGATAACGAACACCAACAACCTCTCCGTTCCGTATTGAAAGAATCAGGACTCCCGGACGACGAAATTGAGGATTTCATCGCCGAAGTCAGATCCCAATTCCCAGATTCTCCTGACGGCGACATTGAATATCGTTCCTTCCTCCCTGAAAGATCCATCATCAATGGCGACTTCAGCGACATGCGAATTTCGTTTGTGAAACGCTACGAAGGCTATTACCAGATCGAATATGTTTTGAATGACTTGGCTTTACCGCAGTCGACTCTTTGCGAACTTGTTGAATATACCGGCACGCTGCAAGCTAACTCGAATACCATTCTTGGAGATTGGACGATAGCGCCTACCCATGAATCTGAAGTCCACGCTTCAGGCCCCTTTGAGTTGAAACGCCAATCCGCTTCGTAGCCGATCGTTGGACCGAAGATGGCAACGAGCCGGAAGATTGACTAGTGCAGGCTCAAAATGAGAGACAATTCGTTGAAGTCCGTAGACTACAAACAAGTTCTAGCTGGCGCCGGATCGCCGCTTGCCGTTGCGGCAGCCGTTTTTTTGCTCTTGCTGTTTCTCTGCACTGCATTTCGGCTTGGTTTCTATTTCCTATACGCCGTTTCGGTGGTTTCTTCTGCCGCTTGCTTCAGGTGTGGAACAAGCGAAAGGGCGTTTGGTATCACATCGTTTGTAGCTCTGGCTTCCGCATGGGTCTGTTTTTTGCTTTGCTGTTTTCTTGTCGGCCCAGAGCAGCATGGACCTGACCCGGTTGGCGCGAACAGTATGACTAATCTATTCGAATTGGTGACCTATCCATTCAAATTCCTTCCGTTGGCAGCGCCCGCAGTTGCGTGCTGGTTCCTTGCCATAATGTTTGAAAAATGGCCTGTTGCATTGAACATCGTCTTTGGTCTTCTAATGGCGGTTCTGGCGATCGTCAATTTCAACATTGGCATGTATCTGGTGATGAGACCCGATCTGTTAGAATGGTTTTTGACATAAGTCCAGCGTACGAAAATCCCTTACGGTTCAGCACAATCATGAAAACGTTCTTGCATATAATTTTGTTTTTCGCATCTGTGTTGGTTTCAAATGTCGCCCATGCTCAAGCACCGACCGACGAGCTACAAAAATTGAAAGCGGAAGTCGCCAGCTTGAAAGAACGCGTCGCGAAACTTGAGGAGACGCTGTCTGCGAAAATAGAAAAAAACAGCAAGTCCTCTACTTATAAAACTATTTCCCTAGAGGGGTTTTCTGACCGCAAGTATTCGGCAGAAGATAACAAAACACGAAGTTGATTTTTTTCATTTTCTACTGGGGAAGCGAGAAAAAGTGGGCCATTGATGGCGGCTTACGTAAAGTTGAAAAATAATGAAGCCAAATGCAAAAATTTCTTTGTCGCGCAGTACGACATTTTCTTCGATGGAGATCATGGGCTGGTGGCCAACGCGGAAGAAAGAGGATGGGAACTTGGGTTTGGAAAAGGTGGAATTGCCGAATTGGGAAAATGCTCGCTCTCAGATGTAGATGCGGTGCCAAAGGACAGCGACTTTGGACCGGCCGTTCGCACTAAAGATGACCGAATCAAAAACGGACACACCTATTGCGTGCGACTCGCAGATGGAAAATCGTTTGCTTGGATACACGTCGTTAAATATGACTCTGAAAATTCGACGATCAAGTTGGAATGGAAACAGGCTAAAGTTGAGGAATAGTCTATGAAAACGAATCGAAAACCATTTGTCCGCGGAGTTGGTGGCATCCTAAGCGCTGATATTGCGGTGCCCAACCATGAACTTGAACTCGATTTCTATTCGAAGATCCTCACCACCGGCAGTGCGCCGCTCTGGCGTGATGATTTGATGAACAACCAAGGTCAACCGGTGATCGGTCTTGGAGTTCGTGTTCCAGAATATGAATCGCTACCGTTGCAGTGGATGCCTCACTTTCAAGTCGCGGATGTTGCCGCCAGCGTTGAGCGTGCACTTGAATTGGGAGCCACGGAAATCATGTCCCAAACCGAAGAAGGCCAAAGTCAATGGGCTGTTCTTACCGATCAAGACGGCGCTGCCTTCGGAGTGATTCCAGTCGTCGAGGAATCAGGATCAGAAACAGGATCGAAGACGCAGAACGACAGAATCGGAAGTATTTCATGGCTCTCGTTGACTGTTGCGGACGCGATACAGAGTTGCGACTTTTACCGACAAGTCATTGGATGGAACGGCAAATCCATGGACAACATGAATACCGAAAACGCTTCCGTTAAGTTTGAGATGCAGATTGATGATGAAGCAGCCGCAGCAGAAATCTGTCAGCGTTGCAGCGAAGAGGAAGGCGTCCCGTCTGTTTGGCTGATGCACTTGCCTGTCGATGACCTTGCTGAAAGCTTGCAGCGCGTCCGCGAAAGCGATGGTGAAGTTATTGAAGAATACAATGAGGCCGACTACGCCGTTGTACGTGATCCCGTCGGCGTTTATTTGGCTTTGCGTGCCGGCTAGCTTCGGACACAATCACAAAGAAGCAACTCTTCAACGAGCAATTCGTCACCTCTCACAAAAGTGAAAGCAATCCTATGAAAGTCACGATCGTCCACTGCCCTACATGAAAGTCATACTTACCCAGAGTGGCGAGTTACGCCACCGCTATCCACGATTCGCTTGACTTGGACGTTCAAACGGAGCTCGGATCCAAGGGGCAGTTCGATGTGCGAGTCAACGGAAGCACCGTCGTTTCCCGAAAAGGCGGGCTGCTTGCTTTGATATTCAGGAAACCATGGCCGTCCGAGGACTCAGTCGTCAACGCAGTCAAATCCGCAGCGTTGCAATCAGCCCACGCCTAATTTGTTGCCAACGAAGAAATACAAGCCCAACAATTGCGTAAAAACAGTCAAACGGCGCAGCTTGGTGAACGGTAAAACGGCAATTTAAAAAGTCCCTTCGGTTTCTTGGAAACCCGTCTTGACCCCAAATTCTGATTTTCCTAATCTCCCCGTGTCGTTGAGCAAAACTGATCGACGACGCGACAACATTCCTGATCACAACAGCATGGAAGCTGCGAGAACAGGCAATGGGATGGGAGGTCAAAGCACGGAAGCGGAGACCTAACAACCGACCAATCGCTCTCGGATAACTGAGGTGTTCTTGCCCCCCTGGAACCCAAAGTTACCGAGGGTGTTTTTTTATGCGCCAGCTGAAGTCGGCTATAAAAACTCAGCTCAAGTCCATCAATTTTCGCGATCGAATCTCGTTGATCAGTTTCTCGACCGTAGCGACTGTCGAATCAACATTTTTGACGACAACGTCAGCGTGCTGCATTGATGGTGACACGAACTGGTGGAACATGGGGCCGACCGTTTCTTCGTATTGGGCAAGCACCGATTCTCTGGTTCGACCACGCTGGGCGATATCTCTTTCGATTCGCCTTTGGAGGCAGACTGCTTCCGGAACGTCAACGAAAACAGAAAGGTCAGCCACATCGCGTATCATCGCTCGGTGCAACAAAAGGATGCCTTCGACGATAATCACCTCACTAGAATCAAGATTGACCGTCGATTCACGGCGATCATGCAACTCATAGTCATACACTGGAACGTCGACTGAATTGCCGGCCTTCAAACGGCGCAAATGATTGACCAACAGTTGCTCGTCGATCGAGTCAGGATGGTCGTAGTTCGTTTGCTTCCGTTCTTCGATCGTGCGATCCGTTTGTTTGTGGTAGTAGGCGTCCTCACTTAAAACAGAAACACTCGAATTCGGTTCGAGTCGATCTTTTAACGCTCCAGCTAACGAGGACTTCCCGGACCCAGAGGCTCCGGCAATTACTATGACGATCGTTTTAGCAGCCAACTATCTTTCCTACAGTCCGTTGAGCGAATTTTCGCGATTGAGCAACGCTTTCTGTCTCGGCGTTGGAGCGACTCCGATTTTCATGCAGAGGCGAAACTGATTCGAACGATATCGTTTCGGTTGCGGAACACCGTTCTTGATCAATTCGTATTCTATTGATTGATCATGTCGATTCCAAAAAATTCCCACGATGTCTGTGATGATCGGTCGAAGTTTCCCGTAGCCAGATTTCAATTCGACAGAATCACCGATTTCATATCCATCCGAAATCACTTCATGCCACAGCGTTGGCAGCCCTCGAAAGGATCGATCGCCGTAAGCGTACTCGACGTAGCCAAGCCGCTTCAAAATCGGATCGGCACAATCTTCTTTTCGAAAGATGCGTTTGGAGGGAATCAGCGTTCGGGCAACTTCCAAATCGTTCGGATGAATCCAGTCTTCGCCATCCTCCGGCCACAAACAGAAACCGTGTTTTGGTAACACACTGAGACGTTCTTCCATTCGCACATCTTCGCGTCGATACGCTGACGCCGCGAGGTCGTCGGGCGAGTTCCAATCGAGGCCCGGAATGTGCAGAGAATTGTCCGGCTCATCAAGCGGTTGAATATCGTCGTTGCTCATCCAAAGTTTCCGGAAACGTTATCGGTCGTTTCGATTATATCCGGAATTGAAGAATATTGTTCACAGTTTGTTATGTAATAGGTCGGCGTAAGCCACTGCGATTTTCTCTGCCGATTCCAAACCCAGACTTTCGACTAGCCGATTGGCAATTGTCACACCGGATTCGTGCGAATCTTTCTTATCGAGAACGACTTCTAGTTCGACAAAGTGTCCTAAGTCTTCGACTCGATCCAAATGGAGACGCGTTTTACCAATTAGATACAGCGTGCGTTTCTTCCGAACGATCGTGCTTTGTCCGGCGGTCAACGCGAGGGCATTTTGCAGAGCGTCTGGATTGAGCGTGGGGTACGCATGCCATTGACTTTCACGAATCGTATCGGAATCCGAGCGATGGTAGGCGATCAACTCCGCCGAACCATCGGCGAACTTCCGCAGCTTCAACCGGCCGTGCGAAACGTTGAAGAAGATATCTTCTTGGACAAGAATTTCCGGACCGTGATCGGCGATCGGGACAGCTTTCGATTCGACTGCGTCCAGATCTTGAACGCGGAATTTGATTTCAATATTCGATGGCATAAATAAGTTATGCCACAAAGAAACCGAGGTCACCAGTAGGGAGCTAACCGGCTTTCTTTTCCAAATCGCTGTCGACGTCAGCAACGATGCACCCAATCAATCTCGCCCCCTCGCTTCGCAGCTGTGCCGCGGCCGATTCGGCGATAGCGTCGCTACTGTGAACGGCACTGACCAACAAGAAAGTCCCGTCAGCAATCTCAGACCATGTCGAAGACGCTGAGTCATGAGCGTCGCCAACGCTGATGCATACAAACTGATATTCTCGCTTAATTTCAGCGACGGCTTCACGAAGGCTTTCTTTTGGAATCCATCGTTTGTGCGGACAGTTGCCTGCCGGCATGAAGTCCAGTTTTGACGAACCACTCTTGAGGATTGCATCTTGCCAACGGTAAGCGATGTTCATCACTTCACTCAATCCACCCTGCGCACTCATGCCGCTTGCTTTCGTCAAACGGCGACCTGAAAAGTCCGAATCAATCAGCAGCACTCGGCCCAAATTCCGTCCCGCAAGTTCCGCAGCAACTCGAGCACATGATTCGTCCGTGTGAAGTGTCGCTTGAGATCCCGCGAACATAACCACTGATGGACTGGCTGTCGGAAAACACTTTACGATTTCGTCCCCGATTTTGGCGATCGAATCTCTCGATTGGTTCGTCTGATTTAATCTAGCCGCTTCAACCGCTTCATCGCGTTTTGCGATCTCAGGAGTGTCAATCGTTTCAGGAATGTCAGCTGGTTCCGCGACCTTTGGTTCGAGCGAAACCGACACAGGCACGTACTGTTTCGGGACGGCCGCCGCCACCGCGATTGACGGAGCGGTTGCCATGGTCGCAACTTTCGTTGCCGGCTTGTGAGCTGGACGAACCTTGGGCTTCGCACTTGCCGCTGGAACAACGACTGCTGCCTTTGTCCCCTTCGGCGATCCGCCAACTTTTTGCTGCAAAGCTTCGGTTGCTGCTTTAACATCGGGAATTGAAACGATAATGCTTTCATGACTAACGTTTGACGTTACGCGAGCATTTCGCATGCCCGCGCTGGTTTGAAACGGAAGTTCATCACCGGCGCTTGCGACACCAACATCGTTACGTTGATCCCGAAGCCAGTATCTGCCGTTGCGACTGGAGATCTTTCTCAAATGGTCTGACATTTCGTTTGTCATGGAAGGTCTCTCCTACTGTTCCGGAGTTTGAATGTTGCGGAGTTGATCAAACAACTGATGGTAGTCGACTCGAGCCGCTTCGCCTTGGGAAGGCTCCTGCTGAGACCACTCTGGCAATTCAGCTTCTGATGCTGGCTCTGTACTTGCTTGAACTGGAAACTCTTGCTGAACTTCCAGAATGTCACGATCGTCTTGGCCAGCGTTCGGCTGCTGAGGATACTGTAGTGTCATCGAATCATCGGCTTGAACCTCAGACAACATTTCCGACTGCGCATTGATCTCTTCGAGCACTTGTTGATCGGCTTCCAATGGATCTTCGCCGCTAACTTGCACCGGAACCGGATTAGACACAGGAATTTCGGCGAGCCCATGAGCCGATTGTGCTGCCTGAAGTGACTGTTGAATCCTCTCGATCTCTGGCATCAAAACAGGAGCCGGCTGATCGACAGGTGTTTCAACGGTTGCTTCGCGTGCCTGTATCGAACGAAGAATCGTATCTTCAATCGCATTTGTTTCTTGTTGAACTTCAATCGAAGCCGCGGGCGTTTCATGTGAAACCGTTTCACGACCAACGTCGACTCCAAGTGACCGAATGATGTCGAGAGCCTGTTGACGGATTTCCGGATCGTCAGGATTCGAAGCTTGTTCGTGAAATCCCGGATCTACTTTTTCCGACTGCGGTTCGACTTGAGGTTCCGGTTGCGATTCGAACAGAGGTTCCGGTTGCGATTCTTCTACTGATGCCGCCTCAACTGCAGGAGCATCTGGATCAAGTGGAACGAACTCCAAACCCGGATTTACGTCGATGGATTCAGGCGAAAACGGAACCTCCATGGAGATCGCACCCGTCTCGTCCTGGGGCACAATCGATGCGGCTTCGTGATTCACATCAAAATCGTCAGAGAGCGAATCGATACCGAGCCACGCACTTTCTTCTCTGGTTTCCTGATAGTCTCTTCGATCGTACGACGGTCTGATTGGTTGGCGAACTGGCTCTGGAGGCTGAAGAGCAGATTCCGATGTTGGAAATGATTCTTCTTCGGCTGCTGCGTCGGCAACTTCGTCAGAGGACGGTTCTGGCGAGACTTGATCTGCAGGTGTTAGGTTTTGTAACAGGTCGGAAGTCACGTCAAGCGAACGTTGGTTCTGCTGTGCCACAAATGGAGAATAGGCATCAGTGAGAACTTCTTCGTTTTCGAATTCGTCGTCAGCAAACGGATCAGTCGCAACAACCGTTGGCTGAGTTTCAAAAGTGGTTGTAAGTGAAGAAACATCAGCATCTTCGGATACCGTCGGAAAGTCATCGTCAGCTGGTGGAGGCCCGGCAACCAAGATTTCCTGCTCAGTCGATTCACTTTCCTGCGTTGATGCTGGTTCTTGAACCGGTTCCGTTTCCTGCACGAATGCTGTTTCCTGCGCTGGTTCAGTTTCAAGTGAAACACCAAAACCTGCCATGGCAGACGCGAGAATGGCTGCACCACCGAACGCTTCCGGCACGGCGGTTGCTGCGATGTCCGCACTTTCGTCCGCCGTGTTCATCTCTACGGGAATCGAAGCCGGTTCCTGAGGCTCTTCAACTTCCGTGACCACGAACTCTTCTACTGATTGCTCTTCGTAAGTTGTCGATTCTGCCTGTGAGAATTCTTCTGGCACGTCAGCAGCAGAGTCATCGGGGGCTTCAACGATTTCAAGTGCAATTGCTCCCTCGGATTCCGAGTTCTCTTCCGAAGCTTCCGCACTAAGATCACCAAATTCTAGAACCGTCCAACCATCAGATCCTTCTACGGTACTAGTTTGGCTCACGATCGGCGTGTCACTGCTGGACGCACCTGAACCGCTCGGTGCAACACTTCCGGGCAGTTGCTGAATGTCGAACCAAGCTTCCCGCACCATTGAATCAGTTACAGGAGTTTCGCCTCGGGTGGCGGAAAAGATCATCGCGTGATCGCAAACCTGATTGATGTACCGTGGCCGGCCTTCGCTGACTTCGCGGATTGCACGGTAAGCGTCTTCAGCAAACAATGCAGCTGGATCACCACCAGACCGAGTCAAATGTGCTTTCACATAGCTTTCAATTTCTTCTCCCGAAAGGCATGTCAGAAAGCATCGGCCAGCGATGCGCTGGTTGAAGGCTTCGAGGCTGGCATCGGCTAGGCGTTCTTCCAATCCGCGACTTCCAGCCAACACCAAACGCACGCGAGGCTGACCGTCTACAACGCAATTCGAAAACACCAACAGCTCTTCAATCGTTTCCCGAGAAAGCTTTTGGGCATCGTCAACAAGCAATAGGACTCCGCCGTTTCCGGAAGGATCCGACTTAAAGAACTCAAGCAGTTCCAAACGCATTTCACTTTCGTCGAGACCTCGATAGTTCAACTTCAGTTCGAACAGAATATTCTGGAGCAGATCAGCTCGTCCGCGCATAAACGCGACAGAAATGTTTACAACTCGATACTGTGTGCGATATTGATCCTCCAACATCGCCAGCAGCAGACTCTTACCTGTTCCGTGGTCACCAACGACGACGACTGGTCCCGATCCCCGATCAATCGTCATTTTGCATTGCTGCAAAGACTGTTCGATGGCCTCGGCTGGATAATAGTGTTTCACGTATGGGCTGGACGTGAATGGTCGGGAGTTCAGATTAAAAACCTGTTCGTACATGACGACTTCCTGTCGTTTTCGTAGTTGGTAGTATCGTTGAGAAATTGACCGCTAACGCCGAATCAATTTCCTTTGAGGGTCCATGCAATCTCTGCGAATCCATGAAATGGACTCACAAAGAATGCTTCGCGAATGTCCGCATTCACCAAACAGAAACCGATGGTCAACATGAGGCTGCAAAACAGAATCCACTTGCAGAAACTGACGACCTGATTCGAACCCGGAGCTTCTTCTTTGATTGACTCCGCCGGAATGCCCGGACCGGTAACATCTTCAAATTCGTTTCGTGATTCGAGCGTCGCAATGATTGGCAACTTCAACTTTTCCCCAATTTGATCAACGCTTTCAAATCCACGGCTGGCGAAAGGTTGATATGAAATGGAGACAATAGTTGCGAACAATGTTGACGCCAACAGCAAATAGAACAACTCTCTCACCCGAGGAATGGCGCCTACGGGAACCGCTGGACGTCCGCGAACACTTTCGATCGCAAATGCAGGGCGAGCATAAGTTGCCGTTTCCGCATACGTGCATGCCTCTGCAGCAACGTTTGCCAGATCGCCAATCGTGTCGTGCAATGATCTCAGCTCAAACGTCAAACTCTCGCCGACTGCGACTCGATTGAGCGTGTGACTGGCCATATGGAATGGCCCTTTTGATTCATCAGAATCTGAATTTTCAAGTTCGAGTTGAACTTCTTCGATCTGCTGGTCGATCGCAGACAGTTCCAGAATCGAATTTCCAGAAGCGTTTGCAATTCGATCTCGCTGGCTTTTAAGATCCGCCAATCGGTCAGCGATTTCGTCTCGATTGCTGGATGAGTCCACCATTTCAGAAGCCAGGCTACCCGGCGTCGCGTCTGCCATTTCAGTCGCTGCGTCTCGCAAATTTGTTTCGATCTGAGCCAACAGTTCGTTTGCTCGTGCTTCAATTTCTGCGTGACGAAGTTGCAGTGCTTCGATGTCAGCAGAGGGGACTGGATCGGTCGGAATGATGCCGGCCAGCGGTGAAGTCATGAAGTCTTTGGCAATTGTCGTCGCCATCATGTTGACGAAGTAATTTTCTTTTTCTGTTGCAGCACCATCGAGGGCAACTCGAACTCGCATATGATCCGGGTCTAAGTTTTTGTCCAAAAGAACAATTTTCAACCGCTGTCGGACTTTTTCGGCAATCTCAGCGGTCGTGATCTCTTGAGCATCGATGCCCATTCCATTTTGATCGAGAGTTCGTGTGATTGATTCGAGCGACGTGTGACGTTCCACAACCTGATTTAACAACGTCTTGAATTCGACAGCGGAGTCCTTGCGTTTCGTCAGCGACAACGATATTTCGCTTTCACTACGCCACGATTTCGTCGACAGCGGCCAAATCAAACTAAGGCAAAAGAACGTAGCCACGGCCACGATCAGGAACGCCGCTTGTTTACGACGCCTGCCTAGAGATGATAACATTTTCGTCTGAGGTACTTCGCTCATCGAATCTCTTGCGAAATAAAGGATTTTGGGCGCACTGAATTGGTCAATGACACCATCATTCTGTTTCTTCGTCGCTAACGAATGTCCGTCTTGAGGAAACTTTGCCGATTATCAGGCCAAAGCGACTATTTAGCGTTCGAGATTTTCATGATCAAACGAGTCGGAATTGCTGTCCGCGAAACGGGAGTTTCCGCCGTCCTGAAACTTCGGCTTTCGAACCACTTTTCGCATCGCTACCAAGGTTTCGAAGCATCCTTGTTGAACGATTTGTTGCGACTGGTTGATCAGCTGACGGCGCCAAACCAACTTTCCATTCTTTCTACCAGCAGGCGATTTTTCCAAGCAGCTGGTTTCCACGAAAACCGTGTCGCCAAAAAAGAGTGGGCGAACGAATTCCCAGTCTCTAACAGCCGTGAAGGCGACCGTATTCACATGCGGAAAGTAGGCTCCTAAGCCGGCCACCCAAGAAAGCCCCAACAGACCATGTGCAATCGGCTGTCGATAAGGTGTCTTTGAAGCGTAGTCATAGTCCACATGCAGCGGATTGTAGTCACCTGTCATCGCCGCAAAGTTGACGACGTCCGCTTCGGTAACTGTACGTCGAGGACTGGTCCAGCTCTGACCGACAGCTATGTCTTCAAAAAAGAGGAGCGAGTCCATCCTGGTCTTCCGGCAACATCCGTGGTGATTCGCGAAAATCGTTTCCGCTGACGAGTCGCATGCAAATAAAGAAAAAAAGTCGGGGTGAAAGGATTCGAACCTTCGACCCCCTGGTCCCAAACCAGGTGCGCTAGCCAGACTGCGCTACACCCCGAGCTTTTTTAGCTTGACGATTTCCCGTGCTTTATTTCGCCGGTTTCCCGTCGAAGGCCAAATGATAGTGTCGTCCTGCGATGGCCGCAAGACGGTTATTACGTCAGAAAACACCAAAAACCACGGTATGTTTCCCGGCCACTTAACGTGGACCGCGGCCAGCGATCAAAAGTTCGCGAAGTCGCTCAAATTCCTCATTTCCGCTGAAGGAGATTACAATTTGACCACGGTTTTTAGCGCCTGACTTGATTTTCACCCGCGTTCCAAGCGCCATCCTCAATTCTTGCTGCAAAGCTTCGAGCTGACGGTCTCGGTCCTGTCGAACTCGTTCGGCACTGCCGCGACCATGGGTTTCCTCATCCACAATTCGATCGCTGACCAGTTTTTCGATCGCTCGCACGCTCAACCCTTCGCGCTCGATTCGATCACACCACGTCTGTTGCAATTGAGCTTCGCCGAGAGGCAACAGGGCTCGCGCGTGACCTGCGGAGATCCTACCAGTCTGTACTGATGTTTGAATTTTCGCAGGCAGTTCCAGCAGTCGCATCAAGTTCGCAATCGTGGAACGATCAATCTTCAATCGTTGAGCTAAATCTTCTTGTGTGCAATGGTGCTCATCGATGTAGCGCCTGAACGATAACGCTTTCTCGATCGCGTTAAGGTCCTTCCGTTGTAAGTTCTCAACGATGGCCAACTCTGAAACAAGTCGATCATCCGCTTTGCGAATCCTTGCCGGAATCGTTTGCCAGTTTGCTTTGATCGCGGCACGCAATCGACGCTCGCCACTGATCAGTTGGTAACGATCGTCAACAACCCTGACCAGAATCGGTTGCATTAAGTCGTGTTCCTTCAGACTCTCTGAAAGGGAAACGATTTCCGGTTCGCTGAATTCGCGCCGCGGTTGAAACGGATTGTCTTCGATTTCGTAAACACTGAGGTGGACAACGTCACTGGTCAGCTCTGTTCGCGGATCTCGCGCTTTCGCAGTTGACCCGCCACCATCAAGTAAACGAGGTTGTGCGCCATCAGGTATGCCATCGTGATTTCGATCCACAAAAGTTGGACTCGGTTCCAACACGGCGATCGTGGCATCGTGATCTGGTTCAGTTGTATTGAGCAGCGCTTCGAGCCCGCGGCCAAGGCGTTTCTTTCTAGTCACGTTCCAGTATCTCCATACACAGTTCTGTATAAGCTCGACTCCCTCGACTACGCGGAGCATAGTCCAATACGCTCAGCCCATGGCTAGGCGCTTCGGCGACTTGGACGTCGCGCGGAATCACGGTGTCGAAAACGACTTCTCCAAAAAATTGTCTCAGGTCCGAATCCACTTCAGTCGTTAGCTCGAGGGACTCGTCGTACATCGTCAACACAATTCCGCCAAACGTCAGTTCACCGGGACGTTCGAGCATGACTTCTTTAATGACGTTGATCATTTGAGCCAATCCTTCCATCGCGAAGTACTCGCATTGAATCGGAAGGACGACTTCGTTGGATGCGGAAAGGGCGGCTCTGGTCAGCGTCCCCAATGATGGTGGGCAGTCGATCAATACATAGTCGTAGATCATCGCGCCGCTGCGAAGATGTTCCACGAGGATCTTGGTCGCTGATCCATTTGAGTTGGCAAGCATGTCGGCGTCGCGAAACGAACCGCTACCGGGAAGTACGTCGAGTCCCGGGACGGTGGTTGCTAGCACTGCGTGGCGAATCGGCGCGTGGTCAATCAAAGGGTGCTTTTTAACAGGCGACTGGCCGAGTCCCGTCGTTGCGTTACATTGCGGATCCATATCGACGAGCAGGACCGAATGGCCTGCGACAGCAAGGCCGGTCGCCAAATTGATTGAAGTCGTCGTTTTACCGACGCCTCCTTTTTGATTGGCAATGCACAACGTCCTGCTCACGATCGTCCTTGTTCGCTAGCACTTGATCTGGCCCGCCGCAGTGGCGGGCATGAAGGACAGAAAATACTCCAAATGGACGTTTGCTCAAATGGGAGTTCTTTGACAGCAAA
>CAZORS010000044.1:0-29005 GCA_964582025.1 uncultured Pirellulaceae bacterium
TAATTAGGTGTACGGGTCAAACTGTACCGCAGGTTCGAATCCTGTCGTCTCCGCTGTTACGAATGAAAGCGTGCTGGACAATTTCAGCACGCTTTTTCTATGCATATACCGTCGACCAATTTCGGGCTCTGATCAAAATTGATTTGTGTCACTGAGCTCCATCCCGAATCTCCCAACCCTACGATCAAGGGCACTGTTTTGTTGCCAAATCTTAAACTTCCTTGAATCATCGTCGCGGACTCGTTTTCAACATGAACCCATTGGCCCGACGAATCGTTGTTGAACTTTCCGTGTCGTTCGGTTAGCTGTTGAACGAAGCTTTCGAGTTCCACACCAACGTCTTGATCGGTAAATGAATGTCCTTCGATTGAAGTCGGTTTGCCATTTGAGATTGCATCTAGAAAGTGATCTCGAAATTCGACATGGTCCGATTCCATTTCGTAATCTGTCAGCCATGTGGAACGGTCCTTGGGTAATTTCCCTAATTCAAGGGTCAAGATCGTGCCGGAGCGAGTGCTTGACTGCGACTGCACGACTTTTCCATTCTTGACGATCTCAAGCGTAACTTCGTCGTCGAAAGGCACCAGTACGTTGGCATAGCATCCGTTTGTGGTTGAATCCAAACTCACCTCAAGGCGTTCGCCGCTTGATTTCTTGACTTGGCAATTTCTATAGTCCGAAAAAGAGCTGGTGTTGTTTGGGGCAATTTCAAACTGCCGCAAGTCATACAAAACTCTTTTGTGCGTGTTTCCCATAACTCGAATCGACATGCCCGACTGAATTGGAGTGCCGTATTCGATGTTCGGATCGGAGCAGCCTGCGGCCAGTATTAATGTAAAGACGACCGCAGCAATTTGGTGGTAGTGCATTTCTAATTCTCATTCTTGATCAGGATTTGTTTGTTAACCGTCGCCTCAGCGAGATCGTTTAAGGCTGTGGAAAGATTCGCCAGCCGTTGTCCAGTTTTACGAAATAGCCGTTGAGCACGAGTAGCTTGCCACGTTGACAATTCGTCTGATTCTGGAAAGCACTCCATCATGTGTGTATGAAGTTGGATTGACTTGATGCAATCATCATTCGCTTCAGCGACCTGAGCGAGAAGCTTGTAGCCCATTCCATCGCCGATCGTTGTCATCATGGTGGCATCGGCCGCCATTTCGTCAAATTTATTCGAATCTTTGTAGGCGATTGCTCTTTGCATGAGCAGCATTGATTCTCGCGGGAGCGTTTTGATTCCTGGTGAAATCGCTTGCGGGATCTCTCATTCGTTGCCAGTAACCAAACTCCTTTGGATTCGTCTTGGAGCCCGTTTGGCATCGCTGCAAGGCTTGTTCAAACTGAGAGTTGTCGAGGGCTTGGTCAATTTTTTCGAAGTCGACCGCGTCTTGCGCATCGGCCAATTGCGGAATCGCCGTCAAAAGAAAAAAACAAAAAACGCCGGTGCCGTGGATGAGAAAGCGATGCATGGATAAACACGGTTTGAACGTGGAATCGTTGAAATTGCGACATCGAATGGACGCCGCATCATCTAAGAATCCGTTTGTTCAAAAATACGTCGCAGAAAATCCACAATTCGGCAATTTTCAAGCTCAACCCGATCAATGCCCCAACAATTGCGATGTGTTGAGCGCGAATATAATTGCTTTCGAGCCAAAACCTAAGCTCCGACGGTCGCGAACGCTTTCTTCATCGCTTCGGCCGTTGCTTTGGCAGCATCTTCATTGTTTAGGGAGTTCAGAGGTTTGTTGAATGGCTCGGCTCGGGCAGGTCCGTCGTACTTGATGTCCACGAGCGCTTTCATGAACTCGCTGCAGTTGATGACGCCCGTTGCCATCGGCAATTCGCGAACGGTATCCAACTGTTGATCAGGTTCGATTCCAGCAGGTGCGTCGTTGAGGTCGACCGCGACGACTTGTTCGTTCGTGAGCGAGCGAATGTCATCTCCACTTTCGCCGGCCATCGTCCAGTGCCAACTGTCGAGGATGTAGCCGACATTGCTCTGTCCAATCTCGGCGATTAACTCTCCGGTTTCCTGCATCGTGTGAACGAATGAAAACTTCTTGCTGATCCGAAGCGATTTGGTCCCGACGTATTCTAATCCCAGGTTCAAACCGTGTTGTTCAAGAACTTTGGCGGCCTCTCTCAAACGTTCAGCGTGTTGGCGGAAGTTAGCGCGATAGGTTAATGATTCGTGGCAAGGCATGATCCACGTTCCGATTCGCGTCACGCCAACACTCTGGAGGAGTTTGGCGGTCGCGGCCAGATTGCCAAGGTCTTCTTTAAACTTCTCTTCTGTTCTTCGGAACTCAACCGGAAGTCCGGCGGCACTCCATTCGAGATTGGCTCCCTTGCGTTTTTCCTGAATCGCATCGAGTGCCTTTTGGTCCATCTTCTTGAGGTCCCAGTCGAGGGGTTCCACAGCCGTAAAACCGTTGGCGGTGGCCAGATCAATCAACTGGCTTTGATTGGCTTCAATGCCAACTCGCCCGCCGCACAGATCAAGCTTGAACTTCGGTTTGTCGATTCTTGAAGAAGCCCACAACCCACTGCCGGTCGAATTCAAGCCTTGGCTCATCGAGATTCCAACACCGACACCCAATGAGTACTTCAACAATTTTCGCCGATTCATTTTTCGATCACCAAGAGAATTTGTTTTAAGTCCAGTTCTGATTGTACTCCAATCGTCGACGCTCTACCTGTAATCGTCACGCGGTGGGTTCCACACGTCGATAATTTTGCACGCGGTGATTGAAACACCGGAATGCACTGCGTTGCCTGGAATCACGAGCGAATCACCAGCCGAAAGATGCATCGGTTCGCCGTCAAGATTCAGGATGAATTCGCCTTCGATTATGTTCGTGATCTGTTCATGTGGATGTGAGTGTTCTGGCAACTCGCAGTCAGGATCGACATCCCAATGAGCGATCGACATTTGATCCGTGTGAATCATTTTCGCACGATAGCCAGCGACGGGAGCGAAGTCAGGTTCAGCGGAGAGCGTAATTTTTTTCATGGAGTTCTCGCGTGCGGTTCAGGAAGTGGCAGTGTCAATTTCAAGGTGAACCGAAGTGATCGTCAAGCCTGCGTAGCGACCAACCTTAAGAAAGTTGCGTTCTTTGATCATCGATGCGGGGATGTTGATCACAACTGGCTCGAAAAGGTTTTTCACATCGGAGGCCCACTTTTGTGCCGTGTTGGCTTCTTTGCCGTTGAAGTTCAACTTCAATGCTTTCTTCAATCCACCGTCACGGTGAACTCCGATCACCAATCGAACATTCCTAATTTTTCCAGACTTCGGGATTGTATTGGGAACAATAATTTCGAAGCCATCTTTTGGGGCATCGTTTGCTTTAACTGCTGTTTCGGAGGCATAGCAAAATTCTCGTCTGAGCGGTTTGCCAACCGACAGTGGACTTCGAAGAGTCACGGTGACGATCGTTGTTTCCTCGACGTCAACGGGAACCGAAGATAAATCCTGCCATTCGCTTTTTGGTTTGAAATGAACTTCTCCATCGCGATAGTAGAGTCGTTTCTGATTGATGGATTTGATTTCGGTTGGAAGTGCAAGGCTCGAAAGGTCTGCACTTAATCTTTGACCGCCCATGTTCGTAAGAGCAACATGAATCTGATTGCCGTCATGCAACGCCGTCACATCAAGCCATCGTCGCGAAAACTTCACAGGTAGACGACGGCCATCGAAATCGCTCCACAGATCAAAGAAATGAGCCACGGGAGTCGCGTTGAGTTCATCAATCGGGACTTGGGTGCCCTGCCCTTCGGTGGGAACGAACGCTGCGTTACCGCTAGTGGGATTCCAGTGGACTGAAAGAAATGCAAACGGAACGCTCAAGTCAATTTCGTGTGGACGTTGTAGGAACTTGTGGGTGTAAGCGCTGTAGGATCTCAGTCGCAACCAGTAGTCGCTGGGCCCGGTTCCCGGTTGCAACGACCCGCATTCGGTGATCAGAATCGGCCGCACGTTGTCGGTGCCATGCATGTGTCCGCGCATCATGTTTAGAATCGCTTCCAACCTTCCCATCAGATAATTCGAATACGTCGAAGAGCGTCGTTCCCATGCTCCGATCGTGCTGAAGTCTTCGTAGAAGTGGTGTGAATAGAAGTCGAGTTTACCTTTGGTGTCGTCCATGAATTGACGTTGGCTTTTGTAAAGCGAAAAGTCTTTGATCTGAAGTTGCATCCATGCCGACGATGGACCGCCAACTTTGACATCGGGAGCCCTCTGGTGGACCTGATCGGCAACTCTGTTGTGAAAGTCAGCCAATAGGTCCCAAGAGTTTTCATCCCAGTGGTAGTCCCACTCAGACTTGATCGTCGATTCGTTCTTGACTTCCCACCACGTCGCCGTTCTGCCACCGTCTTTCACTTGGTCTGCGATGAACTCGCCGGCCAATTCAGCAGCAGCATCAAAGTATTCCACTTTGGGAGTTCCGCGACCGACATGTTTGATCGACATAAAGTCGGGCCAATTATCTAGGCACATTGCGTAATCGATTTCTCGATACGGTTCGATCGCCTTGGTGACCGTTGGTGTCGAATCGTATTCGTCAAAGAATGACAAATCAGCGTAGCCCTTTCGCGTTTTTGATTCGCGAAGCGTCGGTTGGTTAGGACTGTAACCCTTAACCAGCGAATACTGCATCTTCGAAATCTGGCGACCGGGAAAGAAGTTTCTGTCGTGCGCCCACTTCTGCTGGGACGGATGATGCATTCCGGGCCGAGCGTAGTATCTGAAAAACTTTTCCCGCTCGAGATCGACATGGCCAGCAATCGAAAGTTCACGACTCGTGTCGATCTCGATGACGACTTTCTCGACAGCGTGCTCGTCGCCTAAATTTCGAAATGAAATGTCATCGAATTTTGTGCGCAGTTTTCCTTGAGAGTTAAACGCAACTTCGGTTACAACGACTGGACCACTGACTTTGGCTCGAAGCACGATTTTGGGATTGTCGTCTTTTGGAATCGGCAACGAACCCATTTGGACTCGGTAAATTTCAGGCTTTTGAATGCTGTGATGCATGTGCGAGCCAACTTGATAAGGTTCCAGCGTTAGCCCTCCAGCGCGGTCAAGATTTTCGCCTCGGAGGATCAGATGCCGAAACATGCTCGCCACACGTTGAGCACCCTCTGGCAATTCGATCACTAGTTCGTCGTCGGCCACGATTCGTTTCGTGCTAACGACGATTTCTTTGAGGATCTTTTTGTCGTTCGAATAGTCGCACTTTCTATCTTTCGCGAAATCCTCGAACAGGAAATCGTGAGCGGATTTTCGCCATTGTCCTTCGAGGCTAAGTTGCTGCCCCGTTGCATGGCATGGGACAACAGTGCTCATAGTTATCAGCAATGCGATTGCGGTTAAATAAGCGATGTATCGATGCATGGGTGTCAATGAAGAGCTAAGTTTGGGCTAGATCGATTTGGCCACATGGATAGGCTTTGGCGAGCGTCATTCTAATTGATTTTTTCGCGTAGCCTCAACGGCGTTGGATTAAAGTCGTTTTACGACAAGCCGGGAGGCGACTTTGTTTTTCCTGTCAAACGCAGATGCCTGCCGGCCGAACAATATGCGAACTTGTGTCAAACCGTTGTTAAAGATGCTGATTTTATTTTCGCATCATCCCTAAACTTTCGTTAGACGTTAGCAAATTATTGGCGTCAAGTGATCCGAACGCTACGATATTAGCGTGACATTTTAAAAATGCATTGGCAGTAACGCGTGACATGTTAGTGGTCGGTTCTTTGGTTCGGATTTTGGTTTTCTGTTTGGCTTGGGTCTGTGTTTTGGCTCCAGCTGCGACCGAGGTTTGTGCTCAAGAATTGCTGACTAGAAAGTGGGAGTCTGGGAATTTCAAGGTTGATGGAAAGCTGCTTTCGTATTCCGATACTCATGTCACACTACGAACGGTCAAGCGTGATTCGGTGGCGGTTGCCATTGATGAGCTTTCAGAGCCAGACAAGATTTTTCTCAAAGGTTTGAGGATTCTTGATGCCGGAGAACAGCAGCTCGATACGATCGCTCCACATCTTGAGAATGTTGAAAAAGATCCGATTACGGTTCTCGAAATTCTTGAGGAAGTCGATCGAGTCCAAGAAGGCAGTCCTTACGCAGCCTTGTATGCCGGCTTGCTTCAATCAACTGAGGCAGGAGACTTTCGGAAATCGCGTCGACATTTCGAACGAAGTATCCGTTTAATTTCCGAACATCGCGAAACGTTCGGTGAGTCGTACATGGCGGAGACGATGAGGTCTTTGCGAAACAATGTGGCTGTCTGCCAGTTGCACGTTGGCAATGGAGATAAGGCAGCTGAGGCGTTTAAGCTTGGGGCTGACGGTGAGTTGCCGTTTGTGATCTATCACAACGCTTGGCTCTTGATGGCGATTGAACAAGGATCACGGACTGGAATTCGGCTCGCAAAAAGAACCAGAAAGAAGCTTGTTGGATTGGTCGCGGTTCGTCCACCTGATCCTCCATCGGTTCAGATTCCAGAACGATTCATTCTGTCTGCCAATTGTGATCTTCCGCTGACACCGAAATCGTGGTCGGCGTTGGTCGAGACAATGCATCGCGAAGGTCCGGCGGTTGGAGCAAAGGCAAAGTCGATAGCTCGAGATCGCGAATTTGGCGGGCGCAAGAAACATCTTTCTCTCGAGAATCTTCGTGAGGAGAATCTGTTTCCAGTTCTTTGGTGTGCGAGATGCGATCACGACGGCAAGTTGCCCTGCCCAAACCGTTGTGGCAACGGAGTATTCGTAGAGCGAAAACGGTATCAAGCAGGTACGTTTCCGGTTTCCGGTGATCCAATTTGGAGGTGGTCAACGAGTGTCGCTTTTGACTTCCTGCACCATTTCAATTCCATTTTTGTTGGGCATGTTGACGTCGCAAACAACGCAGTCGAAGCTGCCTGATTCAACTTTCTTCTTTCCATCAACGCCATCGACGGCCTCCGTGACAGTCATGCCTGCTTGTTTGAGAGCGGCTCCAACTTGTTGGCGTACAGAAGCTGAATCGTCGACGATAAGAATATTAGCACTCATGGGTGTTTCCTAAAAAATTAGTTTTGGGTTTGTCAAATCCAAATGGATTTGGGATTTAGTAAAGTGATTTTTAGCGTCAAGCCGTTTCGTAGAAGCGGCGAAAATGTGTATCGGTTAGCACCTAGAAAAAGCAGAGACTGCCTTCTTCGGCGACGTCCTCTTCTTCAACGACCTGAAGATTCATGCCGTCTTCAACATCAAGGTTTAACAAGGCGTGAATGTCAAAATCGAACCATCTGAGATGCCAACAGCCAGAGCGATTGTCGGTGCCGTGCCTAAGTTCCTTACCGCAAATGACCGAAGGCAGTCCCATGTCGATCAGGTGGCCGTACTTGGCGAGTTTGTTTTTGAATCGACCGACAAGCTGGTTGCCAAGTTCTCCCACCCAGTCAGTGTCAGAGCAGCCATCGGGAGCGCCGATTTTTGCAACGCAGTCAATGTGAGAAACTGTCAGAATCGCCGCACCACGCATTTGTTTGTCGGAGAACCCGACGGAGGCAGCACAGGCAGCTTCGACGGTCGATGCTTCTACTGGTAAGAATTTGACCTCGTCACCACAGTAGTGTCCGATCAGATCTTCCAGTGAGGCTGCAAATAATTCGTTCAGGATTTGAGCTGCGTTGCTGGCGATAGGGGGTTGTGCAGTGATCATCTTAAGCTCCTAAATTTGTAACAGGTGATGTGAATTTGTTATTTAGATACGAGTTCCCGGCATGCTGGGTCCGATAGATCGCAAAGAGTACGCTCAGGCTTTGCGATTTCTTTTTTCGAAAGCCTCCTTAGTATTGAAGGGGCCATTGTTTTTACAGGGAATTGGAATCGAAAAACGGTTCCTTCACCCGCGACGCTTTCAACTTTTATCTGACCATCACGTTTCTTGCACTCTTCGCGAATTGCAGCCATGCCAACTCCGCGTCCACTGGTTTCTGTAACTTCATCCGCGGTACTTACACCATCGGCAAACAACGCTTCGACAAGATCTTCCTGAGTTTCAGCAGCGAGTCCTTTTTTGTACGCAACCTCAGTGACTCTGTCCCAATCGATTCCTCGTCCATCGTCAGAGATGGAAATTTCAAACTTCTGATTAGCAATGCTTGTTGCGATACTGATTTGACCAGATGGCAGTTTTCCTTGTTCCTCGCGTTCGGCTGACGATTCGATTCCGTGATCGACGGCATTTCGAATGACGTGAATAAACGATGACCAAAATCCACTCCATTCTGCTGAATCGAGGCGAAGTGTGTTGTCTTTCATGGAGACTTCAACACCGCCTTTTCCCAATCGTTCGGCCAAGCTTTTGACTTGAGTGGAGATTCGTTGAAGGGGTAGCTTGGTTGGTTCTAGATACCAGCTTGCAATTTCAATAGCCATCTCTTCACGAGAATTGTCGTTGAGTAGCCCTGAGAGAATTTTTTCTACAGAAGCCTGCGCGACTTCGAGGCCGTCTGAAGGTTCTCCGATCAACTTAACCATGTTCTCACTTGCTGTGTCCCATGCGTCCCGGACGCCTTGCCACGCAGCTTCGTCAGGTAGCGAACCGTTTTCCTCAATGAAGTCTTCAACGACATGACACGCACGCGAAAGTCGGCTCAAACCGAAAATTGCCGAGTTGCCTTTGAGTGTGTGGATTTGTCTTTTGATCAATGTGATGTCGCGAGTTCCACGAATGTCTAAATCCAGCAATTGGTCAATCAGAGCGCTGCACTCTTGGTAGAAGTCAAGGAATCCATTTTCGTCACGTGAGCAGTGCTCAACGATCGCAACCATTTCGCGGCTTTCTTCCTCCAGCTTTTCCCTTTCGATTTCTGCTGAGATGTCCGTCAGAACAATCGCGAGTCCGGTCAGCTGTTCGCCGTCATGGATCGCCCTACTGGCAACCGAAATCGTTTTTCCATCTGCTACAACGCGTGACGGAAGCTGGTCTAAAACGACGTCAAGCGGCATCAGGTCAGCTACGACATCTTCAAGGCCAAGTTCATACCAGTCAGCTGCGTGGTCGCTGTGTCGACGCAATACATCAATCAGAGTCTCCGATTCTCCAATCGGTCCAAGCAGTTTTTCGACGGCGGCAGACCGTTCTTCGCTGATGTTGCCCTCAAGGTCGATTGTGAAAAATCCTTGGCGAACCGAATTCAAAATCCGTCGCATGTCATTGTTTCGTTTGTCAACTTCAGCTGTCCGCAGTCCAACGATCTTCTCGAGTCCGATGACGTTGTCGAAAAAGCTGCGGGCGATGAAGCATGCCGCAACTGATTCAAGGACAACGAACGCAGCGTGAATCGCCACAACCCAGAACGGAGCTTCATAATTGAAAATACTTGCCGGCAACATCACCCAGAGCACCGTGTGGTGAAGTGCAGCCGTGACTGCTGCTGCGACGACAACCATCGGATTCGCAAAAACCGCAAGCAATGCAATTAGAACGAAAAAGTAGAAGTGCATCTCGATCTGAACAGGTCCTTGTCCGAAGTGGACCAAGAGTCCGCCCATAAACATCGCTGTAATGCCCAGCACCGTTGAGACAGCTCGCTTCGAATCCCAGCATTTGCTGGCGATGTAAGGGCCGGCACAGGTTAGGGCAGTCAGAGCAGCAGCCAACAATGGACCGGTGTCGTTCAAAAAGGCAATCGTCACCAAAACTGGTAGGTGAAGATAGAAAAACTTGAGCCCGATCGAGTTCATGCGAGCCAAATAATTTTGCTCGAATTCAGACATCTCACTTGGGAGAATCATGTAGTTTTTGATTGCGTTAATCATTGATGTTTCCTTGACTGCTTATTTCTCTAGTACTTCAGGTTAAGTGGATCCACGATCGCTTTAAGGCTTTTTGACACCGCACATCCGTACAGTGGCAAGCCTGCGACGACTTCACCTCGAATGGTTTGCGAAATGATCTCTCGATCTTGATAATCGAGACCCTGTTTCCGGGATGTGTAGCCACCCGAGTAACGAATCAATCCGTTGCCATCGGTTACCACCAAAAGCGGTGCGGATTCGATTCCATACTTCGACTTGAGTTCTTGTGGCGTTACCACGTCCAAATCAAAGTTGCGATCAACCGCCATTTTTTCAAACTTGCTGTCGTTGCCGATAAGCACGACCCTCTCATTGGCATTTTCGATTGGTTGGCGACTAAGCACCTGCTTCAAGACACGCCTTGAGCAAGGGCAATCGCCGTATAGAAAATGAAACGTGAAGAATTGACTTTCAGTTTCTAAAGTTAAGAGCTCGCCTTCGCTTGCGGACTTCAACATAGAACCTTGAGCTGGGTGTGGGAGCGAAACCCAATGACCGGCCATCAAGCTGGCAACCACAACGCAAAGAGAACCAGTCCATAGCGGAATGATGATCCATCCGATGCTTTTACGAATTTGATTTGAGTTGAGCATGAGTTTTCGCAGTCAAACAAAGTTGGCAAATGGTGATTTGTTTTTTCGTGAGGAACAATGTGGGCATCTTTAACGCTCTGGAAAACAATGAGTGCCCCATTGCGGGTTTCACCCACCGTTCTTGGTTCGGGTTAGAGCAGCGTTTCTGCCTTGATTGGTGATAGAAGCAGTGAGAGGGATAGGCTCAGCTGCCCGAAGTGCCAGTCGATTTTTCTTGAGTTAGCGGATGAAACCGCATTCAAGAAAACAGGCGGCTTGATTGAATCGAGATAGAGCGACCAAGCGGCCTTGCTTCAGCTGATTTTTGTAAACAATTCGGGCCATTGTCGAACTTACGAGTGCTCGATTCGGTTGCCGTCGGAGAGCCGTCAAATTTGGCGTGTCATCTACCCAGAGAGCTAAACGCAGCTTCCACTACGCGGTTACGGTCAAACGAAATGACGGTTCGAGTCATGGATGCCAACGAATAGCTAAGTTCGGATTAAACCGTTTGGATGGCTTCGATGGCAGTCGTTCTAGTTGATTTTTGCGTGTGGCCCCAGATGCGTTGGACTAAAATGAGGGCTTCCGAAATCCACCTGCAAATGCAATGACGACGACGCAAGAACAAACGATCCAACGCTTCGCCGATAAAGCGGGGAACCGGCGCGAGTTTCTGCAAAAGTTTATCGATCATGCAATCCACGAATACGATGCTTTGGGCGGAATGTTTTGGGACTGTACGGACGACGTTCCAAAGCCAGTTTGTCAACATTATCGCGGCGAAAGCGAGATGTTGAAACTCGGTTGCTCAGCCAAACAACACACGGACTTTTTGCGGCAGGCTTGCGCATCAAGTCAACCGCTACTCGTTTCAGCAGACGGCTCGGGCTCGCAAACGAATGCTGATCAAACTCTTCATCCAGCGATCCTTATGGTGTCCGTAGAACACGGAGGTCGCAAGGAAGTTGCCGAGCTGTTTTTTGCGGGAGACGTGCCGCGAGATGAAGTCACCGAAAAAGTTGATTCGTTGGCATCCTTGAGTCGCGCTGCGGTAGTTTATGGCATGCCGTCCCAGCAGCAACTTTCGCAAGCCACGTCGCCCGCGAGGATTGATCCTGTCGCCACCGAAGCATTCATTCACTCACTGCATCAATCGTTGGACTTAAAAGATAACGCTGCGACGATTGCAAACGAAACGAGAAGGTTCCTTGAATGTGATCGAGCCACCGTTGTCTCGACTCAAGGAAAGCGAAGCCGGACGCTGGCTGTGAGCGGGCAGCCATCGGTGAACCGACGCAGCAACGCGATTCGTATGCTGGAGAAAGTCGTCAACAAAGTTCTCCCGACACGGCAAATGTTTTGGTATCCCGACGAAGAGTCGTTGCCACCGCAGATCGACGGTCCGTTGCAGGAATATCTCGCCAATTCGGCGACGCGAACAATGGTCGTAGTGCCTGTTTTTGATAAGTCGGAGTCAAAGCAGTTGCAAGTTGACGCACACCGCGATCACAAGAAATTGATCGGCGGAATCATTGTCGAACACTGCCGAGAACAATGGGATCGCGAACAAAAAGCTCCTCTCGTCGAGTTGGCGATGCGACATGCCAGTGACGCGTATCGAAACGCTTGGAATCACCAGTCGCTTTTCTTATATAGCGTTTGGAAATGGCTTGGTAAATCAAAAATAGTTCTTGCGGCTCGTCATCTTCCAAAAACGATCGCAGCAGGAGTCGGATTGATCGCGGCCGCGTTAGCGTTGATTTTCGTCCAGACAGATTTTCAGCTCTCGTGCGACGGATCGCTGGTTCCTCAGGAACGAGCACTCGTTTTTCCAACGCGTCCGGGGGTCGTCAGCGAAGTCCTAGTGAATCACGGCCAGAAAGTCGAACAGGGCCAGACGATCGCAAAGCTGAAGGATCTCGATCTGGTCTATCAGATTACCGAGATCGAAGGCCGCATCAAAGAAGTCAAGCAAACAATTCGGTCAATTGAATCGAGTCGTCTTGGTCGCAAGCGTGGCGAAGAAGAATCACTGCAACAGGAAAATCTCAGAGCTCAACAGGTCCAGCTAGAAAGTCTGGAAGAGCAGAAACGGATTTTCGCTGAGCGTCAAAATGCGATGGTGGTCGCTAGTCCACTGGCAGGCCAAGTGATGACTTGGGAAGTCCGAAAACGATTGCAAAATCGTCCGGTCGGAGTCGTCGATCAGCTGATGGAAATTGCCAACGTTGACGGACGTTGGACATTGGAGCTCGACTTGCCAGATCGCAAGGTTGGCCATTTCATGAAGCGTTGGAAGGCAGCCCAATCGGAAGACAAACCAGTCGAAGTCGAATTCATTCTGGCGGCCGAACCGGGTGTAACCCATCGTGGCGAAGTCCAATCGGTCGGAACAACGACTGAAGTCAACGCGGCCAACGAACATCATCTCAAGATTTTGGTCGACATTGACATCGAAGGAATCAACATTCGACAGTCACGTTCTGGCGTCGCTGCCAAAATTGATTGTGGTCATGCGAGCTTGGGATACGTTTGGTTCCACCCAGTCAGTGAATTCCTACAGGCCAAAGTCCTGTTCCCGCTCTGGTAATCATCATGGCGACGATCAATCAATCTAGCAACGTTTCTTCCGACCGACGTCCGATTGCGCTCAGGTTGCGGCCGGATCTTGTAATTCACGTTAGTAACTATCAGGGCGAAGATTCTTGGGTCGTCAAAGATCCGATCGCGCTAAAGTACTATCAGCTTAGAGGTCCGGAATACTTCGCCAGCCAGATGCTTGATGGCGAAACGAGTGCCGTTGAAATTCGTGATGCACTGGAGAAGGAATTTCCAGAAACGAAAATCACCACCGAGTCCGTTCACATGTTGGTCAACAGCTTCCACAAAAACGGCTTGCTGGTGTCCGACCTGCCGGGGCAATCGGTGCCATTGAAGCAACGACGAAATAAAGAGCTTAAACAGAAGGCGACTCAGCTGTTGATGAGCGTTATGTCGATTCGCTTTCCGGGCGTCGATCCGGAACCGTTTTTGAACTGGCTGTATCCGAAAGTCCGATTTTTGTTTTGGCGCAGCACGAATGTCGTTTGCTTGATGCTGATGGTTTCGGCGGTGGTGTTGGTGTTGAGTAACCTCGCTGAGTTTTATGCCAAGTTGCCCGAGTTTGGCCAATTCTTCAACGTGCGAAATCTCCTTTTTATGGGCGCGATTATGATTGTGACCAAGTCCATTCATGAGCTTGGCCATGGTTTGACGTGCAAACACTTTGGCGGTGAATGCCATGAGATTGGGTTCATGCTGCTGGTGATGACGCCGGCGATGTACTGCAATACGTCCGACTCGTGGTTGCTGCCCAATAAATGGCATCGCATCGCGATCGGAGCCGCCGGCATGTACGTTGAAATGGTGATTGCCGCGATCGCGACATTCGTTTGGTGGTACACGCATCCCGGTTGGCTGCATTACTTGGCACTGAACACTGTTTTTCTGTGTTCGGTCAGCACGATCATTTTCAACCTGAATCCGCTGTTGCGGTACGACGGTTACTACATGCTGTCTGACTACCTCGAGATTCCTAACCTCGCGCAGAAATCGAAGACTTCGATGATCAACGGGCTGCGAATCGCATGCTTGGGAATGAAGCCGATTCAGCATCGCAGTTTGCCAAAGCGGCGCCGTTGGGCGTTTGCCACGTATTCGGTGTCTTCGTTTGTGTATCGTTGGTTTGTGATGCTGATGATTTTCTGGTTCCTGATCCAAATCTTCGAACCTTACGGGCTGAGCGCGTTGGCTCATGGAATGATTGCGATGTCGTTGGTCGGCATGGTCGTGATTCCAATGTTCAAACTGACGAAATTTTTTCTCTATCCAGGGAGGCTGCGAGAAGTGAAACAGATCCGACTATTGATTTCAGTTGCGCTAGTAGTGGCGGCGTTCTGGTTTCTGTTTACGATTCCCGTCTCGCGACACGTATCGGCAAGTTTTGTACTTCGTCCGATTGATGCTGATCAGGTGTTCGTCGTACAGCCTGGAAAAATTCAATCGTTGATGAAGAAGCCTGGCGATAGGGTTTCAAAAGGCGAAACGATTGCGATACTCGAGAACGACGATCTGGACCTCGAGGCTGAAAGACTCAAAGGAGCTCTGGCACGCGAAAACGCTACGCTGGCAACATTAAAGTTCGCAAGTCGCGAACGCGCCGGCACGGGAGGACAAATTGCGAAAGCTTCCGTTCGCATCGCAGATATCGAAAGACGGCTCGAAGCCCAAAAATCGAAACGCAAGAATTTAGAGTTGGTTGCCTCGCGTGATGGCCAAGTGATTGCTCCACCGAACATCGCTGCGTCACCGTCCGAAGACTCGTTGACTCGCCTTGGTCGTTGGTCCGGATCTCCGCTTGATGCGCAGAATCGTGGTGCTCATTTTGAACCTTCGACACTGTTTTGCATTGTTGGTGATCCGAAACAAATGCAAGCCACGTTGGTGGTTGACGAATCGGACATCAAGCTGGTTGCAGAAGGTCAAGAAGTTCAGCTGATGTTTGACGAGATTCCGGGAGAACGTTTCAACGCCCGGGTTGCTAACGTTTCGCGTGACGCTCTCAGTGAGTTGCCGCGTGAGCTTTCGATCACAAACGGAGGAAGCGTCGCAGCCGAACCACGCGGTGATGGATCTGAGTCACCTTTGCTTACTTCGTACGAAGTCGCCGTGCCATTGGCCAACGTCGATTGCAAACTGCTAACCGGTTTTCGCGGCACGGCCAAGATCAAGGTCAGCGAACTTCCGCTTGGACAGCAATTGGTTCGATACATTCGAACGGTGGTAAAAATTCGTTAGTTGTAAGCACTAGCTGGCAACAAATAAGTACTTCCTCATCGAGGTGAGAGCCATTATTCGTGCGGCAAGTGGGCAATGATGGTGTCGCCCCGCCCCGTTTCGTCCGCAATACTTTGAATGGTCCACAAGTCGAGATGATTGTCACCGTCTACGACACTTCCGCTGTAGTCGCCCCAAGCACCGCCTTCGGTTGCACCTTTACCTTCACCAAGGGAAACCATGGGGCGCAGTTCATTCGGTGGATCATCCGCGCGACGAAAAGCCATTCGTGGACTGATAAACATGTCCGGCCCCGTTTCCTGAAATCCAACTAGAACATCGAGGCTCTTGTTCACCGCCAACGTCGTCTGAATAAAACTGTTGACGGGATCGCGAATCAAACCAGTTTGCACAAATGATCCATCCGGCATTTTGATTTGATGCCACTGTATCGCCGCCCGGCCTTCGCAATTAATCGTTTGGGAAAACCAGAGAAAGCGACCTTGGATGACAAGATTCTTCGGATTGCGATCACCAGAAGCCGTTTTCGCATCCGTTCCTTTCTGAGGCGATTGCGGTGGCCAGTCAAAATACTTGAAGCCATGTGGTTTCGAAAAAAGCTCACGGGCAACAGGTTTGCCTTCGATTTCGACGATCTGCGTGACCGTGATTTTTTCGCGACCAAGTTTCACAAAGTGCAGCGATTCATCATCGTCTTGGTTGGCGACGGGGTGACCGAGGTTGCCTTTGAAATGGTAAACCGTCGCAGCTTTGCCCGCTTTGGCTTCGGCGGTCCTCAAAATAAAAGTCTGTGCCTCGCCGCCGGGAAACGAGTAGCCAATCCATTGATTGCTATATCCAATCCCGCCACCGTCACGACCACCGGGAGCTGGTACTGGATAGGTGTTCCACGCGCCCGTCGGATCAGAAGTTTCCGAAACGGAAATATTGACTGGCTTTTTCTTTGCTTTGTCCCAAGGGTTCCACAAATCGAATCCAAAAATCTGATTGTGGCTGTCGTAAAACAGCTTCGGATCAATGCCGCCATTGAAACAGTTCTGCGAAACACCTTGGATAAACTCACCATCTTTAGAATAGATGATCAATCCGTTGTTGGTTGCGTGCAAGACATAGCCGCCACCAACGGCGATTTGCGGATCGACCTGCCGATTTCCATCAGTGGCACCGTCGAACAATGTCAAGCTATTGAGTGTACGTGGATTTCCGCCAAGCCGACGTTCGGGGCACTTTCCATTGTTGTTAAATGAATCCTTGTGCAGCGGCTTGATCACTTCGCTGCGCAGCGGATTTACGTCCTGCGCAACGGTGCTTGTCTGCCCCCAAGATAGAAGTCCAACCAAAACAATAGAAAATGTGTTTCTCATGGTTGCAGTATTGTCGTTTCGGTTTTTGATAGTCACTAGTTCTTGACGCTCTCGGCCTCTTTTTTCTGGCGCTGGTCAAACTTTCGCACGCTTTCCTCGGTGCCTGATGGGAAGTCATCGGGAATTGGAATGGTGACTTCGCCTGTGGCGGCCCATTCGGCGCCGCGTAAGAACGTTGTGATGAAGCCAACGCACTCGCATGAGTAAGCCGCGTGGCCGAGCGTCGTATGGAATACGCGGCCCTTTTCGTAGTTAAGCGCCATCAGGATCGGCTCATGGCGGCCGCTGCCTTTTTTCTCTGGCGATGCGAATGCCGTAGCCAGAATCGTCATGTTCAATCCCGGACCGCGAAGTTGCTCGTAGAGTTCGTCTTGCGCGTGTAGGAAGCTTGGCGGCATTCCGTCGGTGATCGGATGTTCGCTGTTGCGGAGGACGATTTCGAATTTGTGTTGCGGACCGTGATGACCGCCTTTTCCCTTAGCTTCATCGCGAACAATTTCGTCTTTGTCGTTGTAGTAAACGTAAGGGCCGCTCTTCTCAGTTCGTCCGCCCCAGCCGCCGAGTCCCGTCATCAAGTTATATTCTTTCCATTGCGGGAAACAGTTGTTGGCTGCGTGAATGCTGAGCAGTCCACCGCCGTTGCTCATGTATTCGACGAAGGCAGATTTAGTTTCTTCGGGCCACGGGGCGGCGTTGAAACCGAAATTGTTGATGACCAGTTTGTACTTAGCGAATTCAGGCTTGAAGTCCGGGTCGGTTTTTGATTTCTTGGAGTCTTCGTACTTCTTTCCATCATTGAGTGGAAACTCAGCCTCGCGTTTGCCATTCATCAGGAACTTCGTGCGATAGACATCGACTTTGAACTTGCCGGTGTCTTCTAGGTAGGTCTTCATCATCAAAGTGATCTTCGGCCAGTCGCCGTGATATCCGTTTTGGCCGTCGACGATCAGAACGGGAATCGGTGCCGCGGTCGCGTCGACCTTGCTGGGCGACTCGGTTTTCGCCTCTTGTGCGAACGCGTTTGCGGAAAACAAAACAAGAAGAGCGAGCGGGATAAAATGGAGTGCGACTTTTGGCATGAGAAATCTCAATTAGGTGGTGATCTGACTCATCAAGCGTAGTGCGGTTGGACCTTGTTCGCAAGTTTACCGGACTGCAATACAATCCATTAGAATACGGGAGTCTTCTGCTGAATACAAAACCGATCAATGCCTGAGCCTAAGAATCCATACGCGACGCCACCCATTGCCGAGTCTGTGCAACTGGCCGAGACAACTCCTGAATGGGGCATCCAATCGGTTGCTCGCCGAGTTTTCCTTGCGTGGGAAAGACTTCGGTTGCGCTACAATGCTGTTCTGATTGCGATTTGTCTGTTCACCGGATTTTTGTCGGGAGCATATAAACTGCCAGAGTTTTGGATTGCTTGTGTTGTGGCGGGCATCGGAGCCAACGTTTGTTACTTCGCCGGTCCGATTACTGAAACCTATTTGACTTGGTTGAGGAAAGAGGAGTCCGTGACGTTGCGAAACGGAGTGTTTTTGGTTGGGCTAACATTTTCAGGTTTGCTTGCCGTCACTGGAACTATTTTTGTGAGTTTGCTTGGAGCGCTGAATCCTCAATAGGACGACAGTAAAATCTGCAATACAAGCCCGAAGCGCAAGCGAGTGGTTCTATGCACCGGCCGTGGGAAACCACTCGCTTGCGTTTCGGGATTGTATTGGGAACACCAAATTGGAGTTCTTGGAGTGGCATCACTCATTCTACAGTAAATGCCGCGCTTTGATTTCGAGGTATTGGTTTACCAGCTGAGCCGTCATGTCTTCGGGAAAACTTTCGACGGCCAAAACGCCTTGGTGTTGCAAGTCCGTGATGACCTGTTTGCGCCACGATAGAATACTTGCCGATGCAGCGGCTTCGTAGAGCGTCTTGTCACTTGTTTCGCCGGGGTGATCGCTGTAGTCGTCGACCATCTGGTAAAGATCGTGATCTCGAGCGAAAACGCAAAGGGGTAAGTGCCGTCCCGTTAACTGCGAGTTGAACTGCAGGATCTGGTTCGCATTGACTTCGTCCAACACGTTTGAGACCAAAACAACCAAGGATCTCTTCGGACAGTTTCGCTGCAAATAAAAGTACGCATCGTCGAAGCGAGATTCGACATAGTTGGCTTTTTGGTCGAATGTCGCGTTGAGCAAATGGTTGATGTGTCTCAAACCCGTTCGCGGCGGTGTGAAGCTGTGAACTTTGTCGCTGAAGCAAATCAATCCCACGGCATCGCCTTGCTTCAACGCGACGTAGCTGAGCATCAGAATCGCGTTGAGGGCATGATCGAGCATGTCGAAACGGCCCGACATGCCGGTCATCAATCTGCCACAGTCGAGCATGAAGATGATTCGTTGGCTCTGACTGGTTTGGAAATCCTTGACCGTTAGCTTGCGTCGTCTCGCCGTCGAACGCCAATCAATATTCTTGTAGTTGTCGTCGGAGGTGTAGTCGCGGAGTCTTTCGAACTCATTGTCTTGCCCAATTTTTCGAGTGCGTCGCACGCCAACCAAGCTGAGGCGATTCGTCCGCGCCAGCAAATCGTATTCGGCGATCTGTCGCATGTCAGGGTAGACATAGACTGGTGATTCGACGGCCAGTTGATAAAGTGCATTCCAAAGTGACCAACGACTGTCCGCGCGGACGAAAATTGAATTCATCGCGTACTTGCCGCGCGTGTCACTGTTGAATCGATAGTCAAAAATAGCACGACTGCGCGGTTCGATTGCGGTGTCGAATTTCGCGGGCGTCGCGGTGAAGCAGTCGGGTAAATCGTCTTTGACCGTGACGCAAACCTTCTTTCGCGACTTGTTGACTAGCTCGATCTCGACATCATGTGGTTTTCCCAGCGATACGATCTTCAACATGTTGCGACTGGCTGACAGATCCTTGACTCGAACAACCGTGAAGAAATCGAATAGTACGACCAGCAAGAAAATTGCGTCAATGATCAACACGACCGGAATGAGTGCTGGGGCAAAGGCGATCAAAATCGATGATGCTGCCAGCAAACTAAAAATGCCCAGCATCAAACGCGTTGGATAAATCTGGCGTGTGCGAACTGCCAGCAGTAGCGGCAATGCCATTAGCAGCAGCATGATCAATGGCCGTTGGGCCAAAAACTGAAAGATCGAATTGGCGACTTCTATCATGCGCTGTCGATTTTGGGGAGCGAATCCATGCGTTTTTTTACGTTGAACCGGAGATTATCGCAGTCCGAAGCGACAAATTCAATCTGGGCAGCGTTTGGTAAACTTTACCGATTAGCCAAGGTTTTAGAGTGATACCGGTTCCAACTGTTAGTTAACTACGTTTAATTGGGGAGTCGTTTTCGGTTGCGGCGCCGCATTGGGTTAGTGGAAGACTTTCGCGCCAACAGGATTTGATCGCCGAATTTAACGGTTATTCCGATTGTTTTTGAGGTAACGGTTTTTCCGTTTGATTCAACTTACTGCGTGCACGAATCAATGACTTCGAAGCAACTAATCCAATTACTGACTGCCACGACCGTGATCACGGTTGGAGCTGCGATTGCGTATGCTTTGCCGCAGCAGTCCTATCCACTTTATGAAACGCCACAGCTTCAACAGTTGCGGCCAGCGTATGTGCAGCCAACATACGTCCAGCCGAATTATACGCAGCCTAGGTATACGCAGCCGAAGCACGCGCGGCCGATCCACACTTTGCCGCCGGCAACGCAATCTCAAGCCGCCAAGAAGTTGAGTGCCGCGCCAGGAACTTACGGGTTTCATACGACTCCGAAAATTCCAACGATCGCAAATCTGCTTTCGAATGAAACAGACGCAGCCAAAAATAGTCGCGTTATTGTGGCGCAATTGGAGGCCGGTGAACTCGCGAACAGGAATTCGCCACCAGCAAAAACGGTTTCAACCGCAATCGTTTCAGAATACGACGTAGCTCCGGATTTGGACGCCACGATGATGGGAAATGCATCTCCAGAGCTCGCCTTGCCAGAACCTTCCCCTCTAAGTTCGATCGCGAATTTGACTGAGGAAGTCAATGCGGATGCAAACATTGACGATTCATACCCGGACTTAGACGCCGAACCTCTCGGTGATGCCGTTGAGGAGCCTATCTGTGACGCAACTGACTCTGAACTGATCGAAGAAGCTGACATTAATGCAGATGATAATCAGCTCATTGCAGATCCAATAGCTGAAGCGGAATTTGACACGTTGGGAGCCACGACAGAACCGGGTGTCGCAGATTCGGATGCTGGAATCGCTCAGATCGAAGCGTCGCAAGTTGAGGCAAAACTGTCTGAGGCGGTCGAGCCACGGGAAGTCGATTCGCAGGAAGTCGATTCGAGCGCAATTGAATCGAACCCAGTTCACTCGATCGATCCACCGTGGGGCGACGCTTCTGCGATTGCCCTTCCATCAGTTGTTGAATCATCGAATTCATTTTCGCGGGCCACGGCAACCCCGTCTCCAACCGAATCCACACCGTCAGCGTTTGGCAAGTTCCGCCGAATCAATGAAAATGAGAATTGGGAACCACCACTGACAGCGAATCCAAATGACATGTTGAGGTCGCCCGTTGTCCCGCTTGTCCAAAGCAATCCTTTCTTTCAACGCAATCAATGGTCTCCACCTTTGACCGCGACCACTCCGGGTCACAATGAGATGGTTCCGATGAACTCGAACCTGTCGCTGTCTCCACCCGCACAACCAGGTGCGGCAGTACAATCGTATTTGCCGGTTCAGCCACCAGCATTTGCGATGTCAGAGTACATTCCAAATTTCGATCCGCAGGTCGGCCACCGACATCCGATGCCGATTGATCGCGCCAAAGTCTATCCACTTGATGATGGTGAGAAGTTCGATTTCGAAAACAAAAAACGCGACTTCCCGCCCTTCAATGAAATCATCGCCACAGGCCGCTTCTTCTACATGGCAGAAGTCCTTTGGGCTGAGCCACAGTTCCAAGGCAATACGGCGATCGCGACCGAAGCTACTAACTTCGGCGAGTCGATTCCTTTAGATTTTGATTCTGATTTCCATCCTCGCATTCGTTTGGGATTTGAGTCCCAATACGGGCCCGGTATTGAGTTGACTTACTTCAATATCAATTCGAATTCTGAAATCGCCAGTTTCACCAGCGATGGTGCCGTCACCGGACACACAAACGCGTGGGTGATTGGACGAAATGTTTGGAGCCGAATCCTTGCCGATGATCCCGGAGAAATTCTGTCGACTCAACATTCAATCGATATTGATTCAGGTGTCGTTTCGTTTTTCAAAGAGCTGAAGTTTCCGATTTCGCGGGTCAACGGTAACTTTGGATTTCAGTACGTAAGTATTGCCCAACGGCTAAACGCAAACGTCGTGGCGGCAGATGGTGTGACGGTGGAGTCACTGAGTTCTGTTTCGGACATGCGAGCCTACGGACCTCGAGCGGTGCTCGAATACTATCGTCCGATCGGCCACACGCCAATGGAGCTGGTGACAACGTTTGGTGGAGCCGTATTGTTCGGCCAACGGGATCAGGTCGTGACGAATTCGCAAACGGGTCTTGAGAATCGCCTCGGTGCAGACGAGTTTCTCACGATTCTGGATTTCCTTGTCGCCGTTCAGTACACGAGAACTGTGGGCGAGAATCGATCCGTGTATGGACGATTTGGCTTTATGAATCAAACGTGGATCGGTGGCGGCACCGCGGCGTTTCCGCAAGGTGATTTTGGACTGCGTGGTTTGACGTTCGGGATCGGCTACAATCGGTAGTCACGGGAATCCGTCTCCGCTTGCCGAACGAAATTCGAGCCAAACTTCCAGCTATGCAGATCGCAATCTTTATCAACGAAACGTCTCAAGTTGAGCGAATGATCAACTGGGGCGTTCGAGCGGCGACGGCCGAACACTATGAGCTTTTGGTCATCGTACCTCGGCGGCAGAAAGGAACTGCGAAATGGGATCCGCTTTTGAAAGCAGAGGCCGAAGAGCATGAGACCTTTCAGGCTGTTTTTGATTTCCTCGATTCCTGCGATCGCGTCGCGTTGAAGGAAGACATTGATCAGCAGCGTGACTACGCGGAGATGGATCGGATCGTCGTCGAGACACGTGAGTTGGTTGCTCCCAACCCGGCCGAGTCGTTGGTCGACATGGTTGATTCACTTGAATCCGTCCGCTTGATTCTTCCAGCGGTCAATGATCTGAAGTCCGATGATGAAGGGGCCTCGTGGGCACAGCGTTTGTTCCTGCAGGCGCCTTGCGAGACGATGATGGTATGGGGATCGCCTCCACCGCTCGACAAACCAATAAAGATATTGATTGCCGCAGACGCCGAAAGTGAATCACCGTTGGCGGCGCGCCGCGCTGTGCAGTTTTCGCGATCGAGCGAAGGTGGTAAGGCGACGCTGTTGTACGTTTGGCCGGACGACGATGAGGTCGCACCTCAAATCGCGCTGCGAAAGGCCAAAGCGATTGTTTCTGGTTCGGGCATCAGCGATAAAAGCGACATTGAGTCGACGACCGTCATGGGCGATTCGTTGATCGAAGCGCTCCAATCTCAGGAATCGAAAATCTTCAACACGGTTGTTTATGGCAGCTGCAATATCAAGAAAATTCGCTCGCTGGTTCGCGGATTGCGAAATAAAGACGATGGGAAGTCGATGGTGGTCGTGCGACCATCGGTGTCGATCGGCACGAAAGCTCTAAGGAACGTTCAGGCAACGATCCGCCAGGTGGTACCGCAGTTGGATCGCGATGAGCGAATCGCTTTGGTGGAGAAATTGGAAACGAATTCGAAATTCAATTTCGATTTCTGTGCTCTGATTTCGCTGTCGACGCTGATCGCCGCACTTGGCTTGTGGGACGATTCGACTGCGGTCGTGATCGGAGCCATGTTGGTTGCTCCGCTGATGACACCAATTGTTGGAATTGGATTTGCATTGATTCAAGGCAACATTGACTTGATTCGCAAAGCTCATTGGGCGGTGCTGGTTGGGTTTGCGAATGCGTTCGCCATTGGCTTGCTGGTAGGTTTGATGATGCTGCTATTCGATGATCCGGACCCCAGTGGAGAAATGAACGGGCGAAATTATCCAGATTTGCGAGACCTGTTGGTTGCGTTTGCCAGTGGTATCGCTGGTGCTTATGCGATGAGTCGCAAGGGGCTCAATGGCGCGATTCCTGGCGTGGCAATCGCTGCCGCATTGATTCCTCCGATTGCAACTTCAGGAATGTCGTTGGCGATAGGTGATGTCACGCTGTGCGTCGGATCGCTGCTGCTTTTTTTGACCAACGTGGTTTTTATCGTTTTGGGCACGGCCGTGGTTTTCTGGTCGGTCGGGATCGACACGCGGCCCCAGAAGTCTGGCAGTGAAAATCAGAAGAAGTATGCCCGAACTCGCTATTGGTTTATTGCATTTGTGCTTCTTTCAACGTTGTTGGCGACATTGATGGCACCGTTGGCTGAATTGAAGTCCGAAAATGACGGCGAGCAGCAACAGCAACAAAATGAAAAGGCGGAAAGCTAGATGCAACGAAGTATCTTCATTGAGAAACCGTACAAGTTCGTGCCCGCGATCAAGGCCGCATGGCCACAGAAACTGTATCGCGCGCTAAAGCTGCATCGAATTACGCTGCGTCGTCGCGAAGGCATCTGGGACGAGGAAGTTCGTGGTGCCGAGAAGTTGCGTGCTTCGATCGACGCAGGTCACGCTGTCCTGATGACGCCGAATCATCCGCGACTTGCCGACCCCGCGCACATGCACAACCTCGGGATGGAGGCAGGCTGCCCGTTGTTTTTCATGGCTAGTTGGCACCTTTTCAACCAAGGTCCCATGATTCGTTTCGTCATTCGCATGATGGGCGCGTTCAGTGTTAATCGCGAAGGCATGGATCGAACCGCGATCGATCATGCGATCGAGATCTTGAAAACGGCAGAGCGACCGTTGGTGATCTTTCCCGAAGGAACGACTAGTCGCACCAATGATCGATTGATGGCGCTGATGGACGGTCCTTCGTTTATCGCGCGAACCGCCGCAAAGCGTAGAGCGAAAGAAGGTCTTGGTAGCGGAAAGGTCGTCGTACATCCTGTCGCGATCAAGTACGTTTTTCAAGGCGATGTGGACAAGGCCGCTGGAGCGGTGCTCTCGGATATCGAAACGCGACTAAGTTGGAATCCGCAGACTGATTTGCCGTTGGTCGACCGGATCGTGAAAGTCGGCGATGCGCTCTTGAAGATCAAGGAGCTGCAATACGGTTGTACAGTTCCCGAAGGTGCAACGCTGCGGGAGCGCCAAACGAACATGGTGAATCATCTGCTGCATCCGCTGGAAGAAGAATGGCTTGGCGAAGTTCAGGAAGGCGGCATTCAGGTTCGAATCAAGAGTCTTCGCGTGAAAATCTTTCCCGACATGATCGGTGACACGATGGAGTTGGCCGAACGCAAGCGTCGATGGGAACATCTTGAGCGAACGTATTTGGCGCAACAAGTCGACTGCTATCCGGATCAATATGTCACCGAGCATCCTTCGGTGGATCGTTTATTGGAGACCGTTGAAAAGTTTGAAGAAGATTTCACAGACAAGTGTCGCGTTCACGGACACCTCAAAGCGATTACGGTCGTCGGCGATCCGATCGAAGTTTCTACCAAACGCGAACGCGGCCTAGATTACGATCCGCTGATGGAGCAGATTCGCGAACGCCTGGATGCGATGCTGCTGGAGTTGCGACCGGAATCAAAGATGTACGAATCCTAGCCGTCACTTTGCCAATGGCTCAACTACAAACTTCAGGTTGCGTGTTTCGCCTTCTTTCAGCGTAACCGTCTGGGCTTCGGCCAACGACACGGGCTCCCTTTCTTCGTTTCCGAGTCGATCACGTTTGACAGGAGTCCTGATCTCAATTGAGATTTCCTCGTCAGGAAGCAATTGGCTCGAACGCCATCGTCCATCTGTCTGTTTTTCAAAGCCAACGTCGCCAGTGTAGTACCCGTGCATATCCTTTTCGTCCTGTTTTGTGTATCGACTGGAAATGGAAAAGTCGTAAACCGGTTTGCCGTTCGTGTCCTCTACCCTGATCACGATGATCGGTGCCACGTATTTGACGATTTCCAAGCCTTCAATGTCTTTGTCGAGAGTTTCAAATCGAATCGTATCAGCTCGCGAATAGCTTTCTGAGTTTGGCAGCTTCCAACGTAGTGAACTGTGTTCGTTTGTGGTGAGATTCATACTCGCCTCGGTGATGCCCTTTGGAACGCGAACCTCAAAACGGCCCTCTTTGTCTGGACGAGAAGTCCGTGTCGAGTAAAAACCATCATTCATTTGGCCCGCAAACCACGATTGATGGCCCGCTTTCGGCTTGCCGCTGCTGTCGAAATACTGACCGCGAATTGTTACGTGTGGAACTGCTTGGAAAACTAACGACTCCATTGGTTCGGATGTGATTTCAATGTTCTTCGGAGCAAAAACATGCTTTAGCTTTTCCTTTCCCTTGTCCTCGAACCAATTTTCTTTTTGCCCAACAGTTGGATCTTCTACTGTCTCCTCGATCTGCACGCGATAGCTTCCCGGTGGCAGAGGCTTCATTTGGAAAGTGCCGTCAGGATTCGTCATGGTTCCGCCGGCGATTCCGTTGGCAACTGCATTGTGATTGAGGAACTGATCCACTGCTTCGCCGTCTCCCTTGCGACGGAGATTTACACCCACGCCGGGGACTGGATTTCCTTCCGCATCAAGGACTTTTCCAGAGAGCCTCGTGCCGGGCTGCATTTTCATCGTTCCAAAGTCGCGGCGAATTCCGCTCTCTTTCGAAACTTCCTCAAGTTTCTCTTCGATCCTCTTTAAGTTTGCCATTGCAGCCTTTGAATCCGCATGCCCTGAGCCAAGTTTTCCCTCAACCGTTCTTGCTGCCGACATGGCTTCCCACCGTTTCTTTTCGGTCTCTACTGTCTCTTCGCTGGCGAGTCGGTGCGCCTGAGGTGCATAGTTTTCTGGAAAAATCCACATGACCCCATCGCCCGGAGTGGGAGCGATAAAACGAAAATGGCCTTCTTCATTCGTTCTCGTTTTGGAGAAGTTCCCGCGAAATCCGCGATCATCGTTCTTTGCAGCTTCCTTCGTGAAAGCCGCGATTCGCACATTTGGAAGCGGATTGCCTTCAGGATCAACGATCGTTCCGGAAACTTCTTCACCGGACTGTAGATTGATCTTGGAGAACCAAGGCAAATCGCCCTTCTTCATGTTCTTCTGAATCATGCTGTAGGAGTAACCACCCCAGCCTTGAGTTTGATAGTCGGGGTGTTCAGTTTTTACTTCGAGATAAAGTGAAGACTGGGCGACCTGTTCAGCAGAAAGCGAAAAGCTGTAGACGCCCAAGAGGTTTGTCACGTGCTCCGTCTGTTCGAGTAAAATCCACTTTCCAGTCTTCGGATCGCGGCTCAATTCCCTTTTGATATGAACCTTTGCACCTGCGATAGGCAAGCTCGTTTTTGAATCGACAACGACACCGAAATGAACTGTCGGCTTTCCTTTGGGCTCAACTTTTTTCATTGCGGCTTTCTCATCGTCCACTTTATCTGCGACCTGAGAATGCTCCGTGACCATGTCTTCAGCATTATTTGAGCCAGCACCGAGCCTCACGGCTCCCAGGCAAGTGATAGTCGCGATGGAAACGACGGCAATTATCACTGCGGCGACGCGGCCAGTTTTTTGAAGCGGTGATGTCGCCTCAAGCAATGAACGAATCCGACGAAACATCGTTGACCGACCTTCTGCGATTCCCAAACCAACTGGAACAAGTCGTGGACGGTTTTGCTTCGACAGATTGACCAGAAACGCAGCGTACTCATCCGCGTGGCCTTGTTTTGCCGCAAAGGCGTCAGCCAAAACATCCTGATTGAGAGTCAGTTCCCGATTGAGCCACCAAAAGCACGGCTGAAAGAAACAAACCAGCTTCGTGGCCACCGCAAGTAAGCGAGTTGGAAAGTCCAGATTCACCACGTGATGCCATTCGTGTGCCAGCCCCCAACGCAAGGCGGTTGAATCTTTTAGGTGAGCAGCGGGAATCACGATCGTTGGTCGAACCAATCCCCACATGACAGGACTCTTGATCTTTTCATTCGAAAGCAAGCGGACTCTCGACGCCTTTTCGCCAGCAATTGTTTTCAAGGCAGCGTGCACATCTTTTGTAGCCAGCCTGGACCGCGCGGCAATTCGGCGGCGAAGCGCGAAGCCAACAACCCACTGTATTGCCAAAAACCCCGCGCAAACACACCAAGCCAAAGTCAAAATGTTGCGAACCTTAAACGCTGAAGATGTGACCGCGTTGCTTACATGTGAAACGCTGCTCTTCCGATCGGCATCTCGAAGCCCAACTACATCAAACGTTTCAGCAACGGTCGACATTTTTGGCTGCGAGTAATTACCCGAGTTGATCGAAGTTATGGAATTCTCGTCAGCCGCAATAGAATCCGAAACCGCGTTTGAACTCGTCTGAACTGGGGCATCGGCAAGACTTATTGCCGCAGAATTTGGCCAACTCAATTGCGTTTCGAAGGAGGGCATCAAGCCGGTGATCTGAATCAATGGCACAAGCAGACAGGCTGCGAACGTCCACTGAGTAATGCGAATCCGGTAGATCGGTTCTTTGCAAAACCAGACTCCAAGTGCCCCGAGGCTGAGAATCAAAAACCCGGACAGAGCCGAATAGAAGAGCCACGTTTCGACGTAACCTAAAACACAAATCGCATTCATCCAGGTCATCTTGCTACCTTTTTTTCTTACGAGATTTTCGTTTCTTCCGTGCGTTAGCGATCAGTGATTCCAGTTCTCCGAGCTCACGATCGCTAAGCTTTTCGGAATTGAGCATGTTTAGCATCAATTGGTCGACTGCACCGTCATAGAGTTTGTGCAGAAACTTTGAAGAGAGCTGTTCGCGAGTGCAGAGAGGTTGATAAACAAACCCTCTTCCTTCTCGCCGGTGAGACACCAGACCCTTGTCATCCATGATCCGTAACTGCGTTTGCACCGTATTGAAATGCAAATCGGCATCTTCCAGTAACGTCTCGTGAACTTCCCGAACCGAAGCTTCTTCGAGATCCCAAAGCACTTTCAGGATCTCGAGTTCGCGTTGCGTCGGATTGAATTCACCGTCCATCAATAACTCCGTTGCTCCCTTTGACCTATATTTTTAGGTATATCAGCGTTGAGACGGAGAGTCAACTGTTTTCACCTAAAAATTTAGGTGAAAGCGGGGATTGGAGTTTTCTCGTTTTGGAGAGCGGTCGAACGAGCTTTTCGCCGCTATTCCCTTACCAATTCGTCGATCCACTGCGGAAGTTTCTCAACGGGCAGGCCAACAACAGTCGACTCGAGCC
>CAZORS010000045.1:0-3983 GCA_964582025.1 uncultured Pirellulaceae bacterium
GCTGAATGAACTTGCTACAATAAACCTCCGACGCGCAGCGGCTTACTTGAACAATGGGTTGAACGTGCGGACTGGCAAGATCTGTTTAACTAGCAACTACCCAAGTCGATCCGTCGCTACGTGGTACTGCGGGTCTTCGGAAACGTTAATCTCGACCAAATCGCCTGCATCATCCAACAGCTTTTGGCATTCAGGGCTCAAATGAGTCAGGTGCAAACGCTTGCCTTCTGCTTCGTACTTTTCCGCAAGCGTGTTGATGGCTTCAAGTCCCGACTGATCGTAGACACGTGTGTAATAGAAATCGATTACGACATCGTCTGGATCGTCTGCGACAGTGAACATGTCTTTGAAAGAGGTGACTGAGGCGAAGAAAAGTGGACCGTGGAGCTGGTAGATCTTGCTGCCGTAGTCGTTGTGTTTGATGTCGGCTCCGATGTGCGTCGCATGATTCCACGCGAACACCAAAGCCGAAATGATGACTCCAAGGATCACTGCAGTCGCTAAGTCATGCATGAACACCGTGTAGCCAGCGACCGTTACCATGACGACAACATCTGCCAGTGGCATGCGACGGAACATCTTCAGCGAAGCCCACTCAAATGTACCAACGACGACCATGAACATCACGCCCACCAAAGCCGCCATCGGAATCTGTTCGATCCACGGAGCAAGAAACAAAACGAAAGCCAGTAAGCAAACGGCAGCCGTGATTCCTGATAGCCGACCGCGTCCGCCAGAGTTTACGTTGATGAGCGATTGTCCAATCATGGCACATCCGCCCATACCTCCGAACAGGCCGCAAACCACATTCGCAACTCCCTGTCCGATGCACTCGCGATTTCCTTGGCCACGCGTTTCGGTGATCTCGTCGATGAGCGTCAGCGTCATCAGACTCTCAATTAATCCGACGCCACACAAGACAAATGCAAACGGGAAGATGATGACGAGTGTCTCCATGTTCAGCGGCGCTTGCTTTTCGGTCCCGAGGAAATAGAGCGTTGGAAGACCGCCGGAGATTCCCGATTTGGTTTCGGAGCTAACGATAGCGGCGACTGCGGCTGACTGCTCTGCTTCGGTCATGTCGAGCCACGGTGAACGTTCGCCGTCGGCGCTGCTGACGATTGTATGGCCGTGAGCGTCGATGCCTTTGAGATCTTTGATTTGAGCGGCTTTGGTGTTCGTGGCCAACATGTCGCCAACGGTTGCCAACATGTTTTCCGGATGGCTCTCGGTTTTGCAACTCTGGTTCACCACGACCGAGATCAGCGTCACAGTCAGGATCGCCGCCAACGATGCAGGAACAGCTTGAGTTACTTTTGGCAACAGCCAAATAATCGCCATCGTGAGCGCGACCAATCCCAGCATCCAGTAGAGTGCGGTGCCTTGTAGGAACGCCAGTGATCCGTCCATCGCGAGAGTTTTAAAGCTGCCAAGCTGAGCGAGTCCAATAACGATGGCTAGTCCGTTGACGAATCCGAGCATGACCGAATGCGGAACCATGCGAATGAGTTTACCCATACGCAGCAGTCCGATCAAAATTTGAAGAATACCGCAGAGAATGACAGTCGGAAACAGGTACTCAACGCCATACACAGCAACTAGAGAAGCGGCACCGCCGATGACAACCGCCATCGCACCGGTTGCTCCGGAGATCATGCCCGGTCTGCCGCCAAAAATTGCGGTCAGCAATCCAATGAAAAAGGCAGAATACAATCCGATCAGCGGCGATACGCCAGCGACGAACGCAAACGCAATTGCTTCGGGAACAAGAGCCAAGGAAACGGTAAGTCCTGACAGGATATCGCTTTTAAATGAACCGGTACGTTGGCGAAAAAAGTTGAGCATTCGAGTCTTGGTCTGGTTGCGGATCACACTGTTTCATAACGGTGCTCGTGCGAACTATACTTTTCGAATTTAGGAGGTCAACGTCGGATTTTCAGCCACAATTGCGAAATCAGCTCCGTTTCTAGTGCACTTTTCCCGGCAAATCCCAACAGCGTGAAGATGCTGCCCCTTTAAGAGCCAGTTGGCATGGGATATCAGCAATCGGTGTCGGCGCGGCGATGGAATTTCGATTTTTTGCGTTTCAAAGATATGCAAAAAATCCTAGATGGCCATTGCCTTTATTCCGAGATATACAGGTCGAAGCGCCGGCTTAGGTGTGACCCCTTGCAGGTAAGGAATCTTGCACGTCATTGATCGTGTCATTATGACCTTGAAGAAGGGCATCCCTAACACTCGCGGATGCTGATCGAACTCGATCGCCCCAGCACGATATGATCGAGCACATCGATTCCAAGTAGTTTTCCGGATTCTGTCAGACGTTCGGTAACCTGATGGTCTTCGCGGCTAGGAGTCGGGTCGCCGGACGGATGGTTGTGAACGAGGATCACCGACGAAGCGGCGTCTTTAATCGCAACGCGAAACACTTCCCGAGGATGAACGAGGCTGGCGTCGAGCGTCCCAACGGTGACTTGATGCGTGTCGATCACTTGATTTTTCGTGTCGAGTGTCACGACGTGAAATTCCTCCTGTTGGCGATCTTCAATAAGCCGTGCAAATCGTCGTTGGCAAAACGCGATGGCGTCACCGCTACTTGAAATCTTGTGAGATACTTTGGATTCCGATTTGGCCGCAATCCGGCGACCGAGTTCGATGCCGGCCATGATTTGGCAGTATGCGGCTTTGGAAACCGAGACGCTGATCTCTTTGAGTTCGTTTGGACGTGCCGCCGGAAGTGTTTCCAGTTTTGAAGCAAACGCTTTGGAAATTTTCTCGCCACCCATGACGGCAGATTCTCCGGGGCGCCCAGAGCGAATCAAGATTGCCAACAGTTGCGAGTTCGTTAAAGATTCGGCTCCGGATTCGATTAGTCTTTCCCGCGGACGATCCTGTTCAGGAGTGGCGGTTACTTGGACGCCGTTAACTTTTTGCTCAATCCAGCTGGGCGCGTTAAAACTTCCGCGTCCAGCGTTCCACTGATATTCTTCATGAGCCGCGTCGCGAATGAGCCAGCCGTCATCGACCAATTCCCTCACGATTCGAGCAACGAAAAATGGTTTGTCGTTGCATTTGGATTTGGCTGCTTTCATGTCGAAAGCATTGAGAGACGAAATGCGTTTGATGATCTTGCGATACCGTTTCGATCGTTCCTGTTGTGATTTCAATTGAGACATCGTTTGCAAATCGTTGGAGGTTTTGGTCAACTTCTGCGAGAGATTTCAAATTGTATCAACTTCTAATCAGTACGTTTTATGGCTACAGAAATACGGGTCGTCGATTATTCGAACAGCGGTGACGCTGCCGACATGATGATGTTATTGGATCATTACGCACAAGATCCGATGGGCGGAAATGAACCGCTGCCTCAGCAGGTTCGGGAAACTCTGGTCGACGAATTGCAGAAACGCAGTTTTGTTGCCAGCGCCGTTGCTTATGTAGATGGGAAACCGGCGGCTTTGGTAAATTATGTAGAAGGGTTTTCTACGTTCGCCGCGAAGCCACTAGTTAACGTTCATGACCTAGTCGTGCATTCGGATTTTCGCGGCCAAGGTCTGTCTCACCGCCTGTTGGCATTCGTTGAGAGCGTGGCAACTGAGAAGGGTTGTTGCAAGGTAACGCTTGAGGTGCTGACCGAAAACGTGATCGCCAAGAAGTCTTACGAGAAGTTTGGCTTCAAGCCCTATCAGTTGACCGAAGCAGGTGGACCAGCACAATTTTGGCAAAAGAAAATTGGTGGATAAGGATCGGTACCACGACTTCTCCGAGGCATCTACTGCAGGACAATGACTCAGAGAGTTGTCGGGAGTGCCGTTGAGTCGCAATAACGTACAAAGAAACCGGATGAGGTAGCGGACTTCGGCAAGAATTCCGACATTTTACCCTCGGCTCGAAACTCACGCACGGTTCCGCTTCGTTCGTTGTACGGTATTGCGCTTAGTCGGCTAAATTTTAGTCGGCTAAATTTTAGTCGGCTAAATTTT
>CAZORS010000045.1:4083-28430 GCA_964582025.1 uncultured Pirellulaceae bacterium
TATTGCGCTTAGTCGGCTAAATTTTAGTCGGCTAAATTTTAGTCGGCTAAATTTTTAGATGAAGCACGTTAGCGAAAACGGTTTCGACGCCGTCGCCAACGCTTGTCGTTGGCGGATTTTCTTGGCCAACTTTTTGTGGGATGGTCCGAATTATCAGCGTACTCGTCCGAGGAATAGCGACTTTGTTCCAGTTCGATTGCTTCGTCGATTGCATGGAGGGCTCGGTTGATCAGGAGCTCTCGCGTTACTGGCTTCAACAATACTGACTCTGCGCCGGCTTGAATGATTGAATCTAACGTCTCAGAACGCGAGTCACTCGTGACTGCGATAACGGGAACGTGACTCAGTTGTGGGAAGCCTCGAACGATTTTCGTGACACGTTTACCACTCATTCCCGGCATTCGAATGTCCGTAATGATTAGGTCCGGGCTTACCAATCTCATGTTGGTGACTGCTTCAGCGGCGTCACTAAACCCGGAAACTTTTTCGAACCCAGCGGATTGAAGATAGTGAGTGAGCGTGTCGACAACGATTTGCTCGTCGTCGATCACAAAGATCTCAGCACCAGAGTATCGATTGAAAACTGGAAACTCGTCGACTTCAATGGTCGTTTGCATGTTTATCCCTCGCGACAGTCGGTTGAATACACTTAGTTCAACAGAAAATCTACGTCGCGTACGACCCGAACGTCGGGGATTTCCATCAGGGTTTCCCCGCGTCATTGAGGCAACACAAAGAACCTATTTCCGCGGTGCAAGGGCAGGCAGATCGAAGTCGATTCCGCTGTCGGTTTCGATTTCAAGCGTACTTGAGTCGGAGGAAGTTGATTCTTGAAGTTCTAAAACAGGCAATGAAGAATTCAGTACGGACGTTGCTCCGGGCTGGCTTTCTACCGTGCCGCTATTCCCTTCCAGAACGGAAAATTGACCGTTTGAATCCGGAGTTTGGGGGACCACGACACTTTCAAGTGATGTTTGGCGAACTCCTTCGACGTCCGGAGCGACAGAGATTGGACTGGCGAGGTCAATCGTTGAAGCGTCGGAATCTACGGCGGATGCAGGTGGCGAAATAAGCTGCGATTGCGGGTTCGTCTGAGTCGCTACCATCGGTGGCGGAATTTGGACTGTCCGCTGAGCTTGTGTTTGCTGAGCTTGTGTTTGCTGAGCCGCGCCTTGGACCAGATATTGTCGCTGCATTGTTCGTCCGGTGTACGGATCACGATAGGTTGCGACGACAATTCGGCTTTGTTGAACTGCCGTCATTGCTGGATTCGCGACCTGCTGAGTGCCACTGTTTGCACAGCTGCAGGTAGGTTGTCGCTGCGATGGAATGTAGGTCGCAGTTTGTTGCGGCCGAGTGTACCGATAGGCGGACGCATCGTAGGTCGTAGCAGTCTGAGGTTGAGCGTAATTTGACCGACCAGCATCGCGACTTCTGCCGAATCGAAAAAGCTGAGCCTCGACATCCAGTGAAAACAAAGCTGTGGCGAGAAACAAGGCGACAGAAACACTACGAACAAACATCTACTTCTCCTGATTGCTTTGGCTGCGACTGGCTCTTAAACCGCCAATTATGACACTCTTTCAGCTTCAGATAAAGGGTTCGAAGTGCTGGTTGAAAAGAATATACTGAAGTGATAGTCGAAGCTAAATTTACGTTTCGTAAGTCCTTGAGAACCTCTATGTGTAATTCTTTTCGCTGCAACTTTACCGTCCATTTGATCTGCTTTCTCATCGCCCTGACGACTGTGAACTCGGGAGTCGAGGCACAGGAAACGCAAGCACCTGCGGCAGCCGAACCGTCGGCGTCGAGCGAGAAGCTCGCTGATAGCGAGAAGATAAAAGTCTTGATCGTGGACGGTCAAAATAATCACGCGTTTTGGCCGAAGACCACGGTCATGATGAAACAATACCTCGAAGATTCGGGCAAATTCACCGTCGATGTGGTGCGAACGGCAACGATTTGGAAAGGCAAATTAGCGAAAGATTTTCCTCTCGGCGACGGCAAAAAATATAAGAATCGTCCGAAGCCGGAGGCCGATCCGAATTTCAAACCCGACTTCTCCGCTTACGATGTTGTGCTGTCGAACTTTGGTAACAACGCAGCGCCTTGGCCTGATGAAACGAAAGCCAGTTTCGAGAAATATATGGCCGAAGGCGGCGGCCTTGTGGTTGTTCATGCCGCGGACAATGCGTGGGGCGATTGGGATGAGTTCAATTTGATGATTGGGCTCGGAGGATGGGGTGGTCGTACGAAAGCCAGCGGTACATACGTTTACTGGAACGACGCAGCGAAGGAAGTGCGAGACGAAAGTGAAGGCAAGGTTGGTTCTCATGGACCACAGCACGAGTATCAAGTCGTGACTCGAAATGCGGATCATCCAATCATGAAAGGGCTGCCGAAGGCTTGGCTGCACGCGAAGGATGAGCTGTACGACAAACTTCGTGGTCCGGCTGAAAATATGACGATCTTGGCAACTTCATACTCGGATAAAAAATATCGCGGCACCGGTCGCCACGAGCCAATGATCATGGTGTTGGACTACAAAGACGGTCGCGTTTTCCATACTCCGATGGGCCATGCCGATTACTCGATGGAGTGCGTTGGCTATCAAACGGTCTTGCTGCGTGGAACTGAATGGGCGGCGACTGGGAGAGTTTCGTCTACGGAAGTCCCAGAGAATTTCCCAACCGACAAAGCGGCTTCGAAGAACGTTTTCCAACTGGCGACTGAAGCTGCAAAATAGTATTCGCCAAACGTGTTTCGCGAAACGTATTAACTCGAGGGATCTTATGAGTGACAAAGAACTTAGGCTGGTTGTTTTTGATACCGACATCGGCTGGGTTGGCGTGATGCATCGCGACAAAGTTCTGCATCGTGTTCGGCTCGGCTTTCACACGATGCTCGACGCGGCACTTGCGTTCAAAGAACATTGCGTCGGGCCAGATGATCCCAATGCTTGGGAAAAGAAGCTCATTCGCCGATTCACGAAAAGTCTCTCGGTTGGGGCCGCTAAATCAAAAGCGAAGAACGCGTTTTGCTACGACGACATTGAAGTCGATGATGAAAACTTGACTGATTTTCAACGCAAAGTCGTGACCGCCGTTCGCAATCTTGGATTCGGAGAGACGGCTTCATATGGAGAGGTCGCCAAACGGATCGGCCATCCAGGCGCTGCTCGTGCGGTCGGGACCGTGATGAGCAAGAATCGTTTTCCAATCGTCATTCCCTGTCACCGCGTTCTGAGCAGCAACGGAATCGGCGGTTTTTCATCGCCAAGAGGAGTTGGGACGAAGCGAGAATTGTTAGAGATCGAAGGCCACGAAATTGGATGACGCCAGAAAAATTGAATTCCAGAATTGAGTCCAGCCGAGTTGGAATTGTCAGAAACGAAATCAGGGAGTCCTGCAGAATCAACGGCGTGGCGGCTTAGCATTGTTGAGCTGATCGTTTTAGTTTCGGCCATCGCGTTTGCATTCCGACTAGGGGAAATGTTTCGTGGGCTTGGTTGGGGGTATCAAATTGGCCCCGTCTGGTTTCAAGTCACTCAACGAACAACGTTCGCGCTTTCGATTGGTTTGCCTGTCACGGCGATTTATCGTTTCATTTTGAATAAGCGAATTAGCGGTCGCTTTTTGTTACAGCCCGGTCACTGGGCTTTGTTCGCATCTCAATTGGTTTGTTTGGGCTATATCGTACCGGTTGTGCTTTTGATCGCGCTGTCGCAATCGTCATCGTTAGCCGAGGGCGAAAGGGGCTACGATTTATATCTAATATCCGGAACGATCGCGTACTTCGTTGCAGCATTGGTGATGTTGAGAGGGTGCTTTTTCTGCTCCAGATGGTGGAAAGCAATCTTTGTGTTGGTTGCCTTCGATTTACTGACCGGTGCGGTCTGTGAGGTTCGGATCTACCAAATTCAGCATTTGGGAACTGGACCGACGTGGCTTTCCGAATCCAGTTTGTTCAATGCAATGCTTGATTTCAATAAAGTGCTCAATTGCATTCTGGTTGTGGCCCTGTTGATTGTTGACCTAAAGGAGGTGAAGGCTGGTTTGCGTCGAGGTCTTTACCATTGGGTGGGGGTCGCAGCTATCGTGTTGCGAACCCCGACCCAATTGTTGGTGAACTACTTGTTCGCCCGATTCGTAATTTGATCGCTGCTTGTCGTGCTTGGCTCGCTACTCTTTTGATTCTTGGCGAAAAACGGCCACGATGTCTTCAGCTGGGACAACAAACAGGTGATTGTCGGACTCGAAATCGACAGGAATCGCGTTTCCGGGATGAAAAAGAACTTTGTCATACTGCCGCAGCGGAAGATCTTCATCATGCTCGATCGCTGCTGAGATTGTCACGATTCGCCCCGTGATCGTCGGTATTTCAGCGGAATCAGGTAGGGCAATGCCTCCTTTTGTTTCCTTCTTCGGTTCGTCTTTACGCACCAAAACACGCAGCCCAATGGGTTCGACGTATTCAAATTTGGCTCGTTTGGAGGGCTTTCTCGCTTTTGCCATCAGTTTCCTTTGTTGTCCAGTCAGTAAGCGTTACATGTTAACAATTTGGTCAATCTGGAAAAGAACTGATTCGACCGCAACGATTCCCTTCGACCAGATTTAGAATCCTCGCAGGTTTGGGGTTGAAAACTCTCTTGTTTCTGTAAAAATCTCCCGATTACCGATCAAACCGAGGGGAATTTATGCCCCGACTTGGTCCGGTACGCCGATGTGTACCGGAACCGAAAACGGCGAATTTTCGCTGTGATCCAAACGGGGATAACCCACAAACAACGATTGTTACAGGTTGAAACGTGTCATCAGAAGCACTTGTAGTTGAAAAGCGTGAAACGACAGGGACGTTGCGAATTCGCCGAATGCGAAAAGAGGGTAAAATCCCTGCGGTCCTTTATGGGCATGGTGAGGACTGCATCAATCTATCGATTGATAGTCGTGCCGTTTCCAAAATGGTTGATACCGGCCATTATATCGTCTCGCTCAGTGGAGCCGTCAGCGATACCGCGATGATCAAAGATGTCCAGTGGGACGCATTTGGGTCGAGCATCCTGCATATTGATTTGGCTCGCGTTGATGCCGCCGAAGCGATTGAAGTTTCGCTTCCATTGCACGTCAAAGGCGACGCGCCTGGTGCAAGCATGGGTGGAATGGTCAGCCAGCTCTCTCATGAACTTAAAATCACGTGCCCAGCGAACGCGTTGCCGGACTTTCTCGAAGTTAGCATCGACGACTTGCAGCTCGACGGCAGCATTACCGCCAGCGACGTTGCTTTGCCGGCGGGTGCCAGCTTGGTTGGCAATCCATTGGAGACGCTGATTTCATGTTCTGAGCCGCGTGGCGCTTCATCATCAAGCGACGCCGAAGACGGCGAAGCAGGAGCTGAACCAGAAGTAATCGGCAAGGCGGAAGAGGGCGGGGAAACTTCTGAGTAGTTTTGAAACAGTTACTGCGGAGTCGATCGAGTGGCATTTAAATTTTTGCTCGACTGGTTTCGCAACTCCCAAGTTTCGACGGCTGAATTTGAATCAATGAAGATCGTCGTCGGGCTGGGAAATCCGGGTTCCAAGTACAAAGGAACCCGACACAACGTTGGATTTGATGTGGTTGACGCACTGGTCGAAAGACACGCTTTTGGTGCCAGATCGAAATCCAAATTTAACGCAAACGTAAACGAAGTGATGATCGGAACGACGAAAGTCTTGCTCCTTTCACCACTGACCTATATGAATCTGAGCGGCCAGTCCGTTCGGGCAGCCATTGATTTTTTCAAACTTGATTTGGAAGACTTGATGGTGGTCTGTGATGACCTGAATCTGGCAATTGGTCGAATTCGCATTCGTGCGAAGGGCTCTGCCGGTGGTCAAAACGGAATCAAGGACATTATTAACCGTGTCGGCAGTCAGGAATTTCCTCGATTGCGGTTGGGGATCGGAAGACCTCCAGCGAATTGGGACACGGCCGATTATGTGCTTGGAAAATTTGACGAACATGATCAAGTATTGGTTGGCGATTCGGTGAATCAAGCAGTGAAGGCTTGTGAATCGTGGATCGAAAGTGGCATCCTCGCCACAATGAACCAGTTCAATGCTGATCCGTCCGTCAAGCAAAACAACAAGAATCAAAAACGGGTTGAAAAACCAAACGATACCCAAACCAAATCATCTGATTGACTTATAGGACCAGAGGTTAACCGTGGCCGAAAACGTCTACGAATGTATGTTCATTTTTAACGCTAACGCTTTCGCGCGCAATCCTGCCGCAGCTCAAAAGGCTGTTGAAGAATTGGTTGAATCAGCGGACGGCGAAATTCTTGCCAGTCGATTGTGGAATGAGCAAAAGCTTGCTTTCCCAATTAAAGGTCACCGCAAAGGGGCTTACTGGTTGACCTATGCCCGCATCGAGAGCACACGATTGGCGAAGCTGAACCGTTCGACTCAGTTGAACGATTCAATTCTCCGTCATCTGTTCGTGAAGCTTGAGCCTAGATTGGTTGCTCCAATGGTTGCGGTTGCCAAAGGAGAAGTTCCTGTGGTTGAAGAAGAGGCTCCAGCGGAGACCGCTGCGGCAACTGAGGCTGAAGCCAAGCCGGCAGCAGCTGCGGCGGAATAAGCGATGCCGCGTGACCAGACGTGTCACTGAGCGGATAAATGATGAACTCAGGATGTACAAGCTGCGGAAATGAGTTCCGCAAAACTAAACCCGGAGAAAATCATGGCCAGTTTCAATCGTGTTGTTTTAGTCGGTAATCTGACTCGTGACGTTGAATTGCGGCGTACGCCTCAGGGAACTGCCGTCACCGACATTGGCTTGGCGGTTAACGAACGTTTCAAGCGAAACGAAGAGTGGGTCGATGAAGTGAACTTCTTCGATATTACCCTTTGGGGCCGAACCGCCGAAGTCGCCAGTGAGTACCTTGCGAAAGGTTCTTCCGTGTTGATCGAGGGGCGGTTGAAATACGAAACATGGTCGCAAGAGGACGGCACAAAGCGATCAAAAGTAAAGGTTGTCGGCGAGAAAATGCAAATGCTCGGCGGCAAGGGAGGCGGAGGCGGAGGTGGTGGTCCAAGTGGTTCTCATTCGGGGAGCAACTCGGCTTCACAGCCAGCTCAGCCCTCCTATCAACAGGCCGCCAGTTCACCGCCGCCAGCGGATGACGTGCCGTTTTAAAAATCAAATTCAATTCCAAACAATCACTTAACTTTCATCTGCAAGAAGTCAGTTCCATGCCAAGCACGAAAATGAAAAAGCTGAAGCGGAATCGCCCATCGAGCGCTCCGCGAGTTCAGAAATCCAGCACTTCAGGTGTTGAGCTTTTGCTTATCCAGTCAATCGATCACCTTGGGAAGCAAGGCGACGTTGTCACCGTTAAGCGTGGCTATGCCAACAACTTCCTGTTGCCTCAGGGGTTGGCAACCGTTGCCAGCGACCACCACAAGCGAATGGTCGACAAGCACCGTGCGAAGCTGCAAGAAATCGAGCAAGCTCGACTGAAGGATCTTCGCGATTTGGCGAAACTGGTTGCTAAGCAGAGCGTTACGATCGAAGCCAATGCCAACGAAGAAGGGCATCTCTATGGTAGCGTTGGTGCTCCAGAGATCGTGGCTTCGCTGAAGTCAAGCGATGTCGTATTGGCGGCAGATCAAATTCGCCTCGAAGGCGTGTTGAAGGAGCTCGGCTTGTACACCGTCAAGGTGCATCTACACCAAGAAATCGAAGCCGAACTCAAAGTCTGGGTTGTCCCAACGGTTGAAGAAGACAAATAGGCTTGTCGAAAACATCGAACCTCGAAAGCGTGCTGCGTCCTGTAGCACGCTTTTTTGTTTGCCCTGTCGTTCGGATGTTTGAAGCCGCTTGGTGTTTGTAGTGAACGGCTTAAGAGATCGTCCGGCTTAAAAGCACGGATGATTTTTGGGGAAAACAATGTCGCTCAGCTTTCCAAGCTGATAGCGTGCCGAGGCAGCATGCCTCTCACTCGGTTGAATTTCACCAACCTCCAAATATAAGCATCCGCACGCTATCGGTTCGGAGAACCGAGCGACAATAAGCCGGACGAGCTCTTTAGCTAGTAATGCACTGAGGGAATTGACTTCATCGCGAGACACGCGTGAATGCCAACAATATGCAATGCACGATTGTCCCGCAGTCGAAGCATTTCATGTCGTCGCTTCAATTCATTGAATGTATGCGATTGACCCGTACAAATCGACATTTTCATTAATAACGTTCAATGAACGACTTGCGTAGCCGGACTGGCAACAGTTCGGGTGAAGCTGAGATAATGCCGCGATTCTCCCGAAGTCTTGCGACTCCGGCTACGGTTTATTGAACGGTATTGTGTTTAGCGATAAAGGGGCTCAATCGGAAGCTTTGCAAGTGCCCTTCGACGACAAAAAAACGGTCGAGGAAATAACCTCGACCGTTCTAGATTTCAATCTACTTCAACCTTGTCAACTATTGACCGATTGTGTCGTCAATCGATGCGTTGCCAGCGGCGATTGGGATCATTGGAGCCGGTGACGCACCCAATGCTTTCTCGGTGATGTCAACAGCTCGCACGCCGCTCATCATAGCAGGGCTCCGTTTTGAAACTTCGACACGTCCACCTCGTTGTGAGTAGTAAGTGTCGATGACTTTGCGTACTTTAGCCAGTCGCATTTCAGTTTCAGCTGGATCCGTTGTTTCTTGAATGAAGATCACACGACGTGATTGCGGCATGTTCATCATCATTCCGCCGATCTGTTGAACACCGTACTTGGTTAGCTCACCTTCTCTGTCGAAGTGAGTCGCACCGGTAAGGATGCATTGGTCTTCCCAACCGGCATCAAACATTGGGTTCCAAATGTTATGGTAATGCTGACGTGTGCCGCATGCGAAAGGTTTTGGCCACGCTGCATTTCGAGCGTAGACTTTGTCATTCTGAGCTTGCGTTTGTTTAAAGCGTTGCGACATTTGTGATTGGCCCAATCTGCGTTGTTGAGCCGCAACACTTTGGACGCTGCCACAACCGCCGCTTTCACATGTCGTACAGCCGCCGGGGAATCCAAACGATTCGCTTTGAGCTTGCGATGTTTGACTGGAAAGGACCAAACTGAACACTGCAACCGCAGCACCAACCATAAAGACTTGCTTTGACATTTTACCAACTCCGTCAGTTACTTACGTCTTCCGGTTTCAGATCGCTTGAACCGGCCAGATTTGTATAGATCTTGTAGTTTGTGGAAGTTTGAGGATGATTCCAAACTTCACTCTGCTAAGGAATATCGGAAACAGTCCGAAGAAAATGAGGTTCGATATTGAGGGAATCGAGTAAACTTCGTGCGGAATCAGCAAAAATGTAAATGGACAACCTTGAGGCAGGATATGCAGGTTGCGTTTAGATAAACGAAGACGCAAAAAGAATGGCGCAAAAACAAACGGCCCATCACTTCATGTGACGGGGCCGTGTGTATTCTTGAGCAAACTGTTGTCAGGCCTGCTCAAGTTGTTTGCCTAACGCGATATTCCCATCGCGGTAGCGGACAGATGTCATTCTGTGACCAGGTATGACACGCACCCGCATTCCGGGCAAACGACGGAGGACGTTTTGAATTCGATCGGAGGATCGAGAATCCAGAATAACAACTGGCCGATTTGGGTCAACGGACAGAATATGTCGTAAATTACGGTGTTTGTTCAACAAAAGGACCTGTTTTCCGAGCTTTAATGCCCTCGAAAAATTAGCGAAATGTTGAGATTGGGTGAGCGAAAACGCTCCCAGCCGGTTTTTTCAAGAAATGGCTACCCATCTGTGGGGGCATATGCCAGCCTTCGGTCGCTAGCGGAAGTTCCAGCCACCGAAGTCTGGAAACGCTTTCCGCAGAATTCGCTTAACAAGCGGCTTCATTGGGATCTGTTTCAGGTCGTTTCTCAGGAAATATTGGCGTTTGGCAATCGCATGTGAGACACGATTAAAGTTTACCAACCCACGGGCAATAGGCTCATGACCGTTGCAGAATTTGAATTTGTAAGGATCGTCGCCGTAACCCAGATCCAACTTCGGGACCCCGAGTTCGCAAGCGTGCTGCGCTGACCGCATCAGCAACTCAGTTCCGGGAGAGTATTTGTGGAACCGTTTATCGTAAACAGGGAACCAGTAGTGAAGAATCTTGTTAGTTAGCAACCCGAAGTGAGCCCCGACTAATTGTTCACCTGCCCAGAAAGTTGAAAGCAATCCACGGAAGTTCGGTTCGCGAGTTTTATGGATTTCACGAACCATCTCTGCAGCCCATGGGACACCTAGAATATCGAAAGTGTTGGATCTTTGGTAACGCGACCGCTTTAGTTCAATCAATCGCTCGAGCAGGTTCGGATCCTGACAATCGAAATCAAACCTCACCTTACCAACTTCTCGTTCTAGTCGTCGCGTCTTTTGACCTTGCCGTTTAATTGTGCTGCTGTTTTTGAAAGCCCATTCTTGATACGCTTTCCAACCGCCAGAAAGATCCAGATGGTGAGATTTAAGTTCATTGAAGTAGTACGGCTTGAGGGAATCGTCGATGCAGGGGGAGGCGTGAAATTTGTACGATTTCAAGCCTGCGACTTTTAACATTTGCTTCACAAGGGTTGCGGACGTTTTCCCCATGATTCCGTGCCAATCGTTGAGCATGCCACCGACAGGAACGGCATGTCCGGGGCTGTTTTCTTGGAATGGAAGAAAGCTAACGATTTCGTTGTCTTCGATGCAGACCACAATTCTGACATCATCGCGGGCTCGAGCGACTGCCTTGGTGTACTCGACGTCGAAGCAAGGACTCTGGAAAACGGGATTGGAATTTCTTACCAAGTTCCATTGATCCAAGACGGGACCGCAAAGCGATTGAGTGGAGATCACGTCGATGTTTACTGGCGTATCGATGTTTTCCTGCTGAGCGACCAAAGCGTCGCTACCGGAAATTCTTGTGACAGTTTGGGAAGTAGGCGAGGTCATGTGCAGTGTTTGTTGACGTGAACGATGCCGTGGCTCCAGCAGCTGTTTGGATTATGAACAGGTGCGACAGAATTAAAGTTTTACAGACCGATTCAGTATGACTCGATTGAACTAATTGTGTTCATAGATTTGAGGAACACCGCTGAAATGCACTAACTTATGTGGACAGTTCGGTGACTACGATCGTTGCAACCGACAAATAACGAACGGCGGATCTGGGTACTATCGCAAGCCGCCAATTCCTCGACCCGCCAAATTATTTAGTCTTCGCACCAAATCGTTCAGTCCGTCAGCAAGTGTTTCGTCGTAACTGCGGCCGTCGGTGGTGTCAAAACCATGACCTAGCACTGCGCTGCGAAGCGGTTCCAAGGCCACGTCGTCGTGGTGGAACATTTCACCAAAGACATATTCCAGCTTGCCCGTTTTGGCACATGCTGCCAAAAGAGAGCCAATCCATCCGTCGTCAGTGGACAGGCAACCGCGTGTCGTTTTTGCGGAAGCATGAAAAGTGCTTAGGCCGTCGTTAGCTCCAATCTCTTCGATGAGTGCAACGTTTTGGTCAAGCGAAAGTTGCGAATCGCCGCAGTGAGCTGCATCGACCAAAACCTTGAAGAAAGGGCTGCCGAATGCCGAGTTCGCTCGTTGAACGAACTGCCAAGCTCGCCCCAAATCAGTAAATGTCTGAAATTCGACGTCTCGCAGGAATTCGATATGCCACGAGTCAATCGAAGTCGATGCGATCCCGGCTTGCTCGCAGGCTTTTAGGTGAACGGCAACGTTTTGTTCAATCGCTGCTTCGAACTCGGCACCCTCTTTACGTTTGGCACCGGGCGTCATCCATTGTTCAATCGAAGTTGAGCTGACGGTCTTAATGCCAAATTTATCTGCCGCTTGAAGACAGGGAACAAGGCAATCGACGACGGCCGATTCATCAGCTGGGTCCATTGGATCTCCGGCTCCACCAACCATCAGAATGAAGTGCACTTCCAGTCCGAGATTCCGCAGTCCACTGACCATCTCATCGAAATCTGAATCGTTGACGCCAGGGAAAAGGGAAATCTGAACACAGTCAAGCTTCGCTCGAGTGAGTTCGATCAACGCCTTCATTCGTGAGACGACTTTGATTTCCCCAGCTTCGTTTCGAGGCATGTTCCCTTGATCGTTCGGGACAAGTCCGTCAACGAATTGAATGTGGGTTGGGACAACACCAAGTTTGATACTGCTTTTTGATTCGATGGTTGTCATCTGATTCCGGAATTCCAAACAAAGATGTAGGCGTCACGAAATTATAGCGAATTTCTGAGCGGATTCATCGCCGCTGATCGGAATCGTGCAGTGTCATGTGGGCCACTTGATTCCTTCCAGCGCCTTTTGCTAAATACAGTTGTTGATCTGCATGTGTCAGAAGTGTCCTAGAACCGATTCGTGGCACCTTGCAGATGGCAACGCCGATTGACACCGTGAACTGGATGTTTGGATGTTCTGGCACTGTCGATTTGGAAACCTTTGCTCGGAAACGTTCCAGTAAATCTAGGATCGATTCGGTTTCGGTCGTTTCGAACAGAACACTGAATTCGTCGCCTCCCATGCGTGCTGTCAAAATCGTGTCTTTATCAAATGCCTGTTTCAATAGTCGGCCTGTGTGTCTCACGACGTCATCACCAACCGGATGTCCGAGCGCATCGTTAATTGACTTAAAGAAATCAATATCGACAATCGCCAGCGAAAGAGGCCGATGCTGATTTCCTTCCATTGTTCGTTGGAAAGCTCGGCGATTGGCAAGACCACTCAGTTCGTCAGTACTTGCTTCTTGCTTGAGTAGCATTTCGCGTTGACGCTGTTGTTCGGTTTCATTGATATAGAAGACTTTCCAGTCTTTGCCGTCAAGATTCAGGACGACGAGATCAAGCTCAATGCCAAATTGTTTTCCATTGATCAATAGTGTTTCGCGACTGGGGGAGTCGCCGATTTGGTCGATATCTACGCCCGCAAGGATCTCGCCAACTAATTTGCCATCTAGTCGCGATTCGTTGGAAGGCTGGCCGGGCTGCGTGGCCGTCAACAATTCCTCGGCTTTCGAATTCGCCAAATGGATGATGTTGTCGCTGTCGCAAATTAGAACGGCGAACGGAGCCAAATGAATGACTTCGCGCCCCAATTGAGTAAGGCTCTGGATGGTTTGGCTCATGGTGGCGGCGAAAAAATCAGCGATGTCTTTTGTCTACATGTTAGTCAAAAGCGTGCAAGATTGGGCATGCTCAGCAAGAATGAGGGGCTCTGTGGATACGGCATAAACTGTGAAATCGTAATAAGCTTACTTTCCTCAACATCGGCGTCGATTTGGCGGAATTCGTTTGAAAAAAATGACACCTTCCAATAGTTTATAGGGTTACCTGCGAACCATGACTCGCAGGCTATTTGTTTCCAATCTTTGCCATTTCTCGCTGACAAAAAATGCTATCCGTTCACAAAATATCCATTCGTTTGCTAGTCGTTTTTGCATTCTGTGTTTGCTTTCATTCGGTTGAAGCACGTGCTCAGGATATTGGAGATCGAGTTTGCGTGACCGCGAACTTTCCAACGAAAATCAAACAGAAAAAAGTTGGAGAAGTTTTTGAAGGTAGCATTCTCACGATCATCGCGACGAGCGGAAAAAAATGGTGTGCCTTGGAAGGCGTCAACGGATGGTTGCCATTGGAGTATGTGATGAATCTGCGTGACGCAGAGAAGTACTACACAGACCGAATCAAGGGTAACGAAAAGGATTACGCAGCTTTCGCACATCGCGGCATGATCCATCGTGAGAATGAGCAACTCAAGGAAGCATTTCGTGACTTGAATAATTCACTCCGGATCAACAAGGAGAACGCGGCTACGTGGTCCAATCGTGGAGTGATCTACAACGAGATGGGAGATCGCCAAAAGGCCGTCAACGATATCTCGCACGCAATCAAGTTGAACAAGAATTACGCTCGGGCATTCTACAACCTTGGCAATGTGTTTTATGCCGCCGGTGCCCACGACGAAGCGATCAAAAATTTCGATAAAGCAATCGAACTGCGGCCGAAAGAGGCTTGGTTTTACATCAACCGCGCCAGTGCGAAGCATGACGCTGGATACATCGACGAGGCAAAAAAGGATTATGAAGCTTCGATCGAGATCAATAAACGAGTCTCGGACAGCTACATCGGAATGAGCAACATTTACCTCTCTCAAGATAACCTTGAAAAAGCGCTTGAAAATGCTGAGAAGGCCGTTGATATTCAGCCGAAGAATGCTGTCTCACTAAATCATCGAGGCTGGGTTTTGTACAAGCTCGGAAAAGTCGACGAGGCGATGTTCGATTTGAATCGTGCGATCAATTATGCTCCTCGTCTGCAGTTGGCCTACAATAACCGCGCTGTTTGCAATGTTGCATTGGGGAACATTGACGATGCAATTGAAGATTACGATCGCTGCATTGAACTTTCTGGTGGAGTCGGTAGTCCGACGACGTTGAGCAATCGTGCTGCTGCTCTGGTTGGAAAGAAAGAGTACAAAAAGGCGATGGTGGATTTTGAGAAGGCACTCGAGACCGGTGAATCGGTTCCGGAGGTGCTCAACGGCATCGCTTGGTTCTTGGCAGTTTGTCCAGAGGAAGATTTCCGTGACGGAAAGAAGGCAGTGGAGTACGCACAAAAAGCCATCAAAATCAGTGGTGAAAAAGATTGGAACTTGGTCGATACATTAGCTGCGGCTCAGGCCGAAAACGGTGAATTCGAAAAAGCTATCGAGAAGCAAAAGCAGGCGGTCGAATTGGCGCCGGAGGACGAGAAATCTGACTTCCAAGCTCGACTGAAACTTTACGAATCTGAAAAGCCTTTTCGAAGCAACGTTGGAAAAACGTCTCAGAATTCATAATCAGTTATGGCCAGCGACTACACCGCCTATGAGCGAGTTTGGCTGCGATCAAGTTTCGAAGTGCGGAACTTGGTCGGAAGTGTTGCCCGCAACACGAAACGATTCGAATCTCAAGCGACGAACATCGTTCGAATCGCCAACAGTTGCGACTATGACTTGCTTGGTCGTTCAGTCACGATTCCGCGGTTGATGGGGTTGCGTCAGGCAAGTTGTGATTGGACTGCGTTTATGGTCATCGAGCATCTGCGGCGTTACAACGAGTTTATGTTCAAAGCGATTCAGTCGCTGGTGGTGGGTGACGAAGTAAGGATTGCGGTACCCGAGTTTCGCTATCTCGTTCCTGAGGATGTTGGAGCCGACTGCATTGACCGGTTTCAGGAATCGGCTTGGCAGTATTCTGCATACGTCAACAATTTGACGGAATCAAATAGGTTCCCTCGTTCAACGGGTTCGATCAAGCATCCTTTCTTTGGCAAGATGGACGCCCGCCGGCTTCATTGCTTCGCCAGTTTTCATCTTTCGATCCACCGACGTCAAATTCAAAAAATTCTTGCGACCGAGGGCATCGTTTGAGTAAAGCCGTTTGCGCTACGCTTTCCGTAGCCGGATTGGCAACAATTCGAGGCGTTTCAAAAAAGCGGCCCGAAGTCTTGCGACTCCGGCTACGGAAAGATTGAACGGTATTGCGTTTAACGGCAATGCCGAAACGAGTTTTCGCAGCGACTAAATTTCGCGAGGTGCTGACGTCGTGAACACTTCCAGCGCACGTCGATGAGTGTCGAACGCCAGATCAGCAGCGACAACATCTTTCACGTCAAGGAATGTCCAACCATCGATTTCGCCAGGCTGTGCCTTGATGCCGTCCAATGATTCCACTCGAGCAACATAAAACAGGTCAGTTACTGGAATTACAACTCCGGCGAAAGCATATTCGTTTGGAAACGAAGCCAGATACTGGTACTCATGAACAACCAGATTCAGCTCCTCTTCCACCTCTCGAACTAACGATTCTTCTGCGGATTCACCCGCATCGACGAATCCACCGGGCAGGCCAAGTTTCCCTTTGCTGGGTTCTTTGCCTCGCACGATAAATAGCATCCGCCCCAATGAGTCAACGATCAGTGCTCCAGTTGCCGTATTGGGGCTGAAGTAGTGGGTGTATCCGCAATCAGAATCCTGACACTGAAAGGGCTGTCGGCCCGTCTTACCTGAGTTGGCCCCACAGCGCGGACAAAAACGCCAAGCTTCTTGGATTGGAATGGCTTCAGTCATTAGCCGCTTCTTTCGCAGTTCAATTCAAACCCTTTGAAACCAGTCGACTAGTTCACCGTAAGCCACTTGATTGTTGAAGACGTTCTCTGCAACTTCGCGCGCCGACTGACGCATGATTTGTACTTGCTCGCGGTCGAGTGACATGGAGAAAATGGTGGGGATCATTTGTTTGATACTTTCGCAAACGAAAACAGCGTCCGCGACTTCTGGCGGAATCGCGTGACTGCCACAAGATGTCGTTACCGAAGGCACGCCGTAAGCCAATGCTTCGCACGTCTTGATCTTTAAGCCCGTACCGAATTCGACTGGGTTAATCGCGACGTCGACTTGTGCATAAAACTCTTCGGTGGATTCGATTTTTCCTAGCAGTTTCACGTTCGGATCTGTCGAAAGCTCAATCCACAGGGACATCGACTCGTCACTCGAGAATCGCGACTCTTCGTGAAACATCAGCCAATCGCAAATGCTGCCGGCGATCACAAGTTGTACATCCGCCTCCTGTGCCTGTAACGGATTCCAAACGTGACGAACAAACTTGATCAACGCATGACCATTGGAATGGTTTGACGATCCGAGATAGCCAATGGTCAGCAATCGGTCATTCTCCGGTCGAGAAATAGCTTCGCGTTTTCGCGTAATCGGATCGAGAGAATGACTGACTGTAAGAACTTCCGATTTGGGAGCCATCGCCTGCAAAGTCGGACGCTCGTGATCGATAATCGCCAACGCGGCATCGAACCTGCGAAGCGCATCGGATTCCTGCTCGGGGCTGATGTCGATCCAATGCGAAAACCCAAACTGCTCAAATTGTTCTCGTCTGGACGAAAGTACATCGTGCGTATCGACGACGCAATTGATTGAGTTACGTTGTGAATCGCTCAAGCCATCGAGCAAATAGCCCATCGTTACGTACTGAAAGATTATCGCATCGGGTTCGAAAGCATTGACACATTCTGAAAATGAGCTGATTGCCCAAGGCCATGCGAAATCGGAAAGTTGCATCGGTTGATCGACTTTCACGACATCGTCTCGACCGCGAAACGTCTGTCGGACCAAGTGAATCGTCCCCTCCATGTGCCACTTAATTCGTTTACGGACTCCATCAGGAACCCTGTCAGACGAATAAAATTGCACGTCCAGTCCAAGCTCTTTTGCTCTCGCGGCATCAGAAGGAGACTCGACTCCGATGAAGAATGTTTGCACCTGGCAGGCTTTGTCGCCGAACGCTTCATCTTCGATGCCGAAAACCAGATGCAACATTCGTTGCTGCGCACCCGTTTCGCAACGCCAGAACGGCACATCCGTCGCCATCAAAATCTTTGTTCGGCTCATTGGTACCTAGGCGAAGTAATTGATTGCGTTTTTGAAGATCGCAAGACCTTCGCCTTCTTCGGCCAATCCGTCGCGAGTCCACCTAGGATGATGAGTCGGATCGATGTGTCTTTCCGGGTGGGGCATCAATCCAAAAATGCGACCGGTTTCGTCACACAGTCCGGCCAAGTCCAGCGTTGAACCGTTCGGGTTGGCGGCAATCGAATCTGACTGGTCGCCTTGGTTATAAGACAAAGCAATTTGATCGTTGGCTTGTAAGGAATCGACCACGGATTGATCGCGAGCCACAAATTTTCCTTCTGCGTGAGCGATTGGCAAATAGAGCTGATCGATATCCCGAAGGAAAACGCAACGATTCGAATTCGCTTTCAAATTTACCCAGCGATCAATGAAGCGTCCGCTATCGTTCCAAGTCAGTGTCGCCGGAAGTCCTTGGTCATCTTTGGGCAATAGAAACCCGGACTTAATCAAAATTTGGAAGCCGTTGCAAATGCCTAGGATCAATTTCCCCGCGTCTCGGAACGATTCAATTGCCTCACAAAGCCGGGATTCCATCTGCGACGCCAAAATTCTTCCCGCCGCGATGTCGTCGCCGTAGCTAAATCCGCCAGGCAAGCAAAGTATTTGATATTCGTTCATCATCGCTGGTCGTTCGATCAGCTGATTGATGTGAACGTAGTCACAATGGCCGCCCGCGGTCGTGAAGGCGAATCCAGTTTCCTGGTCGCAATTCGTTCCCGGAGCGCGAAGGATCAAAGTCTTGACGGTTGATGTTGCGGTAGCCATTTTCGATTGGTTGCCTTCAGTTTGAATTGCTGTTAGTCAGATTTGGGTTTCTGTTTGTTCTTCGGTTTCTTTTTCTTCGGTTTCTTTTTCTTCTTTTTCGCTGCTGGTTTTTCGATCACCGATAGGACTTCGCTGGCTTCAATCAGCATTCGTCGATGGTCTTCCGTTTCGATGAGCAGCTGCTGGGCCAAAAGTTGTTGTGCGATGACTTTGGCTTTTCCATTACGCGTTACGATCTGAGATCCAATATTTGGCAGCGACTTTTGGATTTCGTCGTAAGTTTCGAATTCGTATCGCAAGCAACATTTTAAACGACCGCAACGCCCAGAAATTTTTGTTGGGTCGAGTGTCGCCTTTTGTAGCTTGGCCATCTTCATTGAAACAGGGGGCATTTTGACCAAATGCGTATTGCAGCAAACTGGCTTGCCGCAATCGCCATAATCAGCCAACAGTTTTGCCTCGTCGCGAACTCCGATCTGCCGCATTTCAATACGAGTGCTGAACTGCTTCGCCAGAACTTTGACCAATTCGCGAAAGTCCACTCTCTGTTCCGCCAAATAGTAGATCACCAGTCTCTGCCGGCCAAGGATCTGTTCGGTGTCCACCAGCTGCATATCGAGTCCAAGTTTCGCGACCTCTTTGGTGACGTCTTTCATTAGTTGATCGCGGCCAGCTTCGATCGTCGCCAAATCTGCCGCATCCTGATCGCCGAACTCGCGGAGAATGTTGCCCGTCGATGGTTCGTCCAAATGCGAAAGTGCATCCTCGGAAGCTTCGCAAAGCACCTGTCCGGTTTCGGTCCCGCGCTCGGTACGGACGACGACTTCGTGGCCGCGACGATAGGAATCCGATCCGTTGGCGGTCATCACGCCAAGGTTTCTCATCGTTCCGTATCTGACGATATAGCTGGGCAATGTTGGATCCGGGGCGGCGGAAAGGCATCTTTTTGGTTTCCCCCATTTTAACGGATTCTTCACCGCCGGGAATGAGCCTCTGGAAGGTTTCAGATCCTAAATGGATTCAAGCTCTGATTGGTATTCGCGGCGGTTTAGCGATTCGGTACTATCACGATGCCAAATAGGCAGATTTATTGTTCGGAAGGAATCGAATGAGAACGCATTTGTATGTTATCACCACAATCGCAGCGGTCCTGTTTGCCGCAGGCTGTGCACGAGAGACCGGATCTCCTTTCGCTCGCAAGAATATCGATTTGAAAAATTTGGCTCCTTTCTCTTCTGCTGCCAAAGCTCAACAAAGCAACATTCCCCCTCCGCCGGCCGCCGATCCGCAAGCTCCTGAACGGTTTCAGGTTCGCTTCCGAACCACCAAAGGAGACTTCGTTGCTGAAATCAATCGACAGTGGTCTCCTAAAGGAGCCGATCGTTTTTACAACATGGTCCAAGTCGGATACTTTCAAGATACGGCCATCTTTCGAGCTGTTTCGAATTTCATGTTCCAGTTTGGACTGCACGGAAATCCTGCCGTCAACGAAGACTGGGCGGAAGCTCGCTTCCAAGACGATCCGCCCGTCGGAGTGTCGAACTTGCCGGGAACACTTTGCTTTGCCAAAACAGGCCAGCCGAATTCCCGGTCCGTGCAGATTTTTGTAAACCTTGGACAGAACGCATCGCTCGACGGGCAGGGATTCACTCCGTTCGGAAAAGTCATCCAAGGAATGGATGTCGTTCGAAAAATTAACACAGAGTATGGAGAAAATCCTGCTGGCGAAGACGTGCAAGGACGCCTCAAACGCGAAGGAAATGCATTCATTGAGAAGCGTTTCCCGCGTGCGGACTTGATTCGAAGCGTGGAATTGATTGGACCGAACGAGTAGAATGTCGGCGTGCAGTAAGTGAACTTCGTCAGGAGCAGAAATGAAACAGAATCAAAATTCAAACGTATGGCTTGCCGTTTCAATCGCAGGAGTCATCGTTGCGATGGTATGCGGTTTCTATCTTGGTCAGTCCAGTAATGCAAACGTATTGAAGCAGTCGGATTTGCAATCGCAATATGACGAATTGCAAAAGACTCTTCCTTTGCGGCTGGCCGCTGATTCTGCATCCGGTGGAAAGACGATCTCCATGGCGACAGGATCGATCACGGACGAAGTGGATGGCCTGTTTATTCTGGATCACTTGACTGGCGGTCTTCAATGTTGGCTTTTGAATCCGCGAACTGGAAACGTCGGAGGCATTTATGTCGCGGACGTGAATGCGGCTTTGGGACTCGATAAGGGACAACCGGACTTTGTCATGACGACGGGAGCCTTTTTCATCCGCGCTAACGGAAACTTGAGAGCAGCCAACACAGTTTGCTATGTTGGAGACGGCAAGTCCGGAAAGGTCGCCGGATTCAGTTTGGCTTACGACAAAGCTGGTATCCAGCAAGGAACCGTGCAGCAGGGTGAGTTGAATATGGTTTGTGCGGGACCGATTCGTCAGGCTGGCGCAATTCGCGAGTGATGGTTAACGAGCCTTTCGCTAACTGAGCTACTTCTCGACAGTCAGGCCGCTCGTTTTCACGGTCACAACTTTCCCATCGGAAAACGTGACCGTTAGCGGTTCGTTTTCGAAATTGTAGACGACATAAGTCTTGTCGCCGGCTTTGTTAAAGACATTGGCAAACAAATGGTCGGCGGTGACGGACGCGTCGTTGTTGCCCATTTGGTTCAAGGTGTGAATCCAGTGGTACATAAACGCATGAGAGTTGCCTCCTTCTAGGCGACAGTCAGGATTCGCGTCGATATACTTGGCCGCTCGATCCGCATTTTCGAGTGCCCCAAACATGGCGACCAAATCGCCCCAGCCGCTGTTGTAGTCGTTGCCCTTCTTTCGATTTTTGACGACCACGTCATGGTTGGCTTTCACGTACTCAGGAAACCGACCAAGGTATACCGATGCAGGAGTGAACGGCAGCCAATTGATTCCGTGAATACAATCGATTTTCCCGGAGAACCATGTCGCGAAAGCACCCTTTCCACCCCAAACCATTCCGACGGCGACGTTGGGGAAATTGTCGGGGAAGTTAGTGCCCGATACATCAAGCCAATATTCTTCGATGGCCGTTCGTTCGGTGTTGAACAAAAACGCACCCAAGTCGCGAACGTCTTGATTGCCGGTTGCTTCACCCCAAAGCATCATTCCGTACCAAGCGTTCATTGATTCCGAAGAAGATTCCTGATTGTTGCCATCGCCGAAACGTGCATGGCCCGAAGCCCAGGAATGACCCGCGTACAAATCAAAACATCTCAGTTCGGGAAACTGAGCGGTGGCCTTTGGCGAAGCGATTTCCGCAATCAGCAGTTCGACCATCGGAGCCCACTCCTTGGCCCAATCGCGATCAAAACGAGCCACTTCTGCGGCGGCCCGGATGAAATATCCGTAATGGAAATGGTGGTCGTTGAGTTCGGCGTCACTTCCATAGGAAGGGCGGCTTCCGATCAGCGTGCCCCATGTTTTGTTGTAATAGAACAAGGGTGACGATTCCCCTTCGGATGCCACGAACCAGTTTTCTAATCGCTGCTTCAATTCATCGACGAACACTTTCTGTCGCTGGACTTCGCCCATCGATTCGCAAATGCCGCTCAACGACGCAAGCTTGCCAAGATGCTTGCCTTCCCAGTAGGTGTCACCGAAATCAGCGGAAGGCTTTGCGGATTCCGCGTCTAGGTATTCCAGCATCCGTTTGCGATCAACAATGCCTTCCGGCGGAAGCATCGGCAACACGCTCTGGATCGGCACTGAAGTTAAGAAACTGTTGCCGGCAAGCAACTTCATGTCGCCGCGAACCGAACGATAGACCTTCTCCGTAAACTCATCTTCAGAGTACTTCCACTGATGTGGATAAAGGGCCGTCATCGTGTTGGTTGAGTCGGATGCTTCTTTTGTCTCCGTCGAGATCGTCCACTTCGTTACGAGCTTTCCGTTGGTGATCTCGAATTCAAAACTCGTTTCCGAAACGTGATTGTGAGCACATGCTTCGAATCGTTTCAGGGTTGTCGCATCTTTATCTGGAAGCAACGCCATCGAAAAATAGTCTTCGTCGGAAACAAGCGATACGACGGTTTCGCTTTCGATCGTCCAACGACATTCGCTCGGCCCAAACAGTGCGTAGTGGTTTCCGCGAACCGAAACGCCGATCGTGTTACTGTTCTTGTCGCCAAACCATAGCGTTGGCTTCTCTGCAAAACTCAGTTGCAACGTTCCGGTATCGTTGGTGCAGTAGACGAAAGGGCTGCCGTGTCCAAAACTGGTTTTCAGATTGCCGGATGATGAAGAAAACTGGGCTGTCACGAACCAATCAGAGAAATCGGCCAGCTTTGCGTCGTCGAATTCGGCACCTTTCAGGCCAATCACGACATCGCCTTTCGGCGACACGCCGCCTCCCATGATGGCGGATTCTGCAGCAACGATTGCGGCCCCCGGATAGCTGACTGAGAGCCCTTGTTCGCAAGCTACAACCCCGAACGGATGCGGGAACATGTTGCTGGAGAACTTTTCCCACACCAATGAGCTCCACCATTGATTGGTTGGAGTCGACCCGGTCAGCGAACTAATTTTAAAGATCTGATCCGGCAGCGGCTTGCATGGTTCTGAGCGAACAGTTGAGTAGCTTCCTTTGCCAAGCCTTACGGTCGGAGTGTCTTGGTAGGCTGTCGCGACGTCGCTACAGCAAAGAAAAAATGCCAATTGGAAAATAACGAGCACTCGCCGGAAACTGAACGGCCGGTAAATCGGCTGCTTTTTAAGCATCGATGACGCGCGTACGGGGAATGGAATCATGCCAGCCAGTGGGATAGGCATTGTCGCCTCCGAAGACGAATGAGAAAGGCTCAAAGGGAATAAATCGACAGAGGGTCCTGCCCAACACTCGACCGAATGAAACCCGACCGCCATCGTCATTGACAACTTTTGTGCCCGCAATCAATTTGCCAATCGTTCGCCCGCAGCTGGCTTCAAGAATGACGTAGTACAAAAACATGAAAGTGATATTGAACGCATAAAGGACGATCTGACCGACGATTTCCGATTCGATAATAAACACCGAAGCGAAACCGGCAGCAAACCCGACGATCCAAAAGAAAACTTGGTCCACGAAAAAACTGGTTAGACGCTTTCCTTGTGACGCATTTTTCTTCTTTTTGGGTTTATGATCTTCGTTCCCTGTGGCAGCAGTATGGTTGACCTTTGGGATGGTCGCGATGTACGGGTTGGAAGTCACCGAAGCGAAATCCGGATCGACACCAGATTCTTCATCATCGGGATTCGTTTGGCCAGGTATCCCCGTGGCTCCGCCAAATCCGGGGTCCTGCACGACATGGTTTCTCAAAGGGTCAGGACCAAGGTGAGGTTCGGCTGCGAACGGGTCCTGCTGCTGACGAATCACGTCAATGCCCATTTTCGAAAGCTCTTTGGGATCAGCTTCTTGCTGCCGAGTGGCAACGCTACGCTTGGTCGTTGTAGCCTTGGCGGCGCCCACGGTGGCAGCAAAAGGTTTGCCACAAGATTTACACTTCACTTTCTTGCCAGCGAACTTTTCGGGCAGGTTGTAGCGTGTTTGGCAGCTTGGACAGGCAACGTTAAGCGACATATCGATCTCTTTGAGGGCGTTAGATACTCAATTCTAGTCGAGGATTGCTGGATTGCCGAGTCAATCGGACGATGACGAACGTCCTAGGAAACGGTGTGACCGATTTTGACGTTTTTGCCGACCAGATCAACAGCCTGCCTGGGTTGTTAACCGAATGATTGGCGAATCGAATCGATTCCTCCGATTGGCAAGGAAACTCGCGCATTTTTGCGGGAAATGTCCGATTTGCTTATTAGAATTGGGTTTATTCCCGTCTCTTGCCACCCGTTGGACCCCAGAAAGAAATTCGATGCACTTGCCGAGCGGATTTTCAACCACGATGACGCACCGTCCGAAGAAACGTACGTTTTCCATTTCAATGGTTTTCGCCATCGCCTTCGCTTGCCTTGTCGGACAAGCTGAAGCTCAAAATGGATTTCTTTCCGACGTCAATGCGGCGCGAGCTGGCTTGACGGTCGCTTGGTCGACTCAGGTTCAGATCAGCAGCAAAG
>CAZORS010000046.1:0-28077 GCA_964582025.1 uncultured Pirellulaceae bacterium
GTGGCTCCCATTCTGGCAAGCTCCTCAACGCTGCCCGCCATCAGCTCACGCATGATCTGAAGCTGCTGGCGGCCATGAACCATTGGCAATTGCACGATCGCTAGAGCCGCATTCGGTTGGGCTCCCATGACGAAGCAGTCGCTGGCCGAATTGAGCACGGCGATGCGGCCGGTCAAATAAGGATCATCAAGCGGGCTGGCAAAGAAGTCCGTCGTGATGCTGATCTCTTTTCCGGGCGTGCGAATGACGGCTGCGTCGTCGGGTTCTTCTAAGCCTATTCGCACGTCTTCGTGTTTTGGAATTTCAAGCTCCTCTAACACGGCTGACAAAATCTGTCCGCCGATCTTTCCACCACAGCCAAGACACCGCATCAACGATTCGGAGTCGACGGGCATGTCCTCCATGGGCATCGGAGTGTAATCTTGATACATCTTCATGAATTTTTTGTCGATGCGATCTTTCAACCACCAACACCACTTCGCGTATTGGCCGCGGCCCTTTCGTTGAGCGATTGATTTGCCGTCGGCTGTGTTGATCAATTTCAGATAGTCACGCTGTGGCTCATAGGGAGCCATGCGGCGGTCGCCAAGTTGATTGCGAATGTTTTGCCAGAGTACGGGACCTTGGCGAACGGCAAATACGCCAGCTTTGTCAGTTTCATTGCCGATGATTGTTCCTGAATCACCAACAGCGTAAATCGCATCGCTGCTCAATGATTGAAGCGTTGGTTTGGTGGCGAGGAATCCGCGTTCGTCTTTCTCCAGCGGCAATTTATCAAGCAACATTGGGGCGACGGCACCCGTACCCCAGATCACGATGTCGACATCTACCAGCTTTTGAGTATCAAGCCGAATTGAGTCCGCGTTGATTTCGATGACCGATCGGCCGGTGACCAATTCGACCTCTTTTTCGTTAAGTTGATCTTCGATTAGCTTCTGCGTTGACGCTGCCAGTCCTTTTCCGATACGTGAGGAGCGAGTCAACAATGAGATCGCATGGGCGCGTCCTTCGGTCAGGAGTTTCTTCTTCAAACAGAATGCGGTTTCAATAGAGCCAATTCCGCCGCCGACGATAGCAACACGAATGCTCTGGCTTTTGTCAAATTGCGCGAGCCGATCTTCAAGGCGTTCCAAAAAAGTCTGCATCGGCTTGATGGCCAGAAGGCTTTCGTTGGAAGTGACTTCCACGTCTTCGAAAGTTGGCACTGAGCCGATGCCGATCGACAGCTGATCGAATCGCAACGGCGGACGATTCTCGAACAGTAACTCCTGCTTCTCGACGTCGAGCCCTGACACTTCGCCAAACACCAAACGTGCAGCCGCCGAACGACAAAGCCGTACCAGATCGATCTCCATTGCTTCGGTTGGGTATTGTCCGGCAAGCACGCCAGGCATCATGCCGGAGTAAGTTGCAACAGGAAAGTTGGAGACGCAAACCAAATTGGCATCTGAAATCGGGTCCATTTTCCACATTCGAAGCACATGGGCATTGGTGTGTCCGACTCCCAGTAGTACAACCGTGTGCTTAGCCTTATTAGATGCCATAGAGCGAATTTTCCGCGATGATTGATGCTGTTTTTAAACTTCCTCTTTCCTTCAAGGTTAGCCGAGGCGGTGAATCTGGAACAGGGCGCGGCGGCTCGGAAACGGCCAGTTCACCCTCATTGGCGACACGTGGACCGTTGCACGAAACGGGAAAGTATCAATGGCTGTTGGAAACGCTGCTGATTGCGGTTTGCTTTTTTCTGTACGCTGGCCAACCAGCCCCTGACGTCAACGAATCTCACTATCTCACGAAAGCAAAACATTTTTGGGACGCGGGATATTGCCCTGGAGATTTGTTTCTCGGATCATCGTTTTCGCATTGGCTGTTTTACGTCTGTTTTGGTTGGATGACGAAGTTCATGTCGCTGACCGCGTTTGCTTGGACGGGGCGAGTCTTGACGTGGTCACTGATGGCGTTTGCCTGGCAGAAACTAAGCCATGCGATTGTGCCGCTAAAGTTCATGTCGGTTCTTTCGGCGCTTTTTTTTCTGTTGCTCAATGACAAATTTCACTTGGCTGGCGAATGGGTCGTCGGAGGATTCGAAGCCAAGGGTTTCGCTTACTTTTTCGTGATCCTAGGTTTGTCACAATTGGTTAAAGGAAACTGGAAATACGTTTGGCCATTGTTGGGAGCTGCCTCTGCTTTCCATGTGCTGGTTGGGGGTTGGGCCGTGTTGGCATGTTTGTTTGCGTCGGTCGTGGTGCAAGTTCGCCGCGCTAGCAATCGATCAACGACGCTTGAATTCTGGAAAGTGCGAACAAACGATTGGTGGATTCCGTTAGTGATCGGAGGACTGTTGGCGCTGGCTGGAATTTTGCCGCCGCTGATTTCTGACTTTGGTGCCACTGCTGCCGACAAACAATTCGCATCGGAGGTCTACGTTGGACAACGAATCGCACATCACTTGGACTTCGACGCGTTTCCGACTTGGCATGTGGCACGGTTTGCGATTCTGATCGCGTTCTGGGGTCTGCTATATCAGTGGCTGAGAAGTCGGTTGATGTTGAATCCAGTGATCTTCCATCGAAAGCTCGAGCCCCTGCAGGACTTTGCGACGGGCGCTTTGTTGATTTCGTTTTTGGGTTTGATTATCAGTGGATTGGCAGATTCGGGAAACGCTTTTTGTGCGGGATTGTTGAAGTTCTATTGGTTTCGACTGGCCGACTTCGCCATGCCGGCAACAATTTCACTGGCGAGCTGCTTCGTGATTGCGTTTTGGCTCGAGTTGGAAAACGATGTCTTTCGTCGCGCGTCTTCGGTGATTTTTACGGTCTGCGTTTTTCTGGCGGCGGGATTGCTGTTCCTTGAGCGACACCAGCTTCAGATTCCTAACGCGGATGTACGCTCATTGCCGCAGTATCCCGAAAGCGAAACGCGATTTCGCGAATCCTGGCAAAATTGGGTCAAGGTCTGCGATTGGATTCGCAACAGCACACCTGAGGACGCGGTGTTCATTACGCCTCATCAACAGCAAACGTTTAAGTGGTATGCATTGCGGACGGAGGTCGTTTCTTGGAAGGATATTCCGCAGGACGCGAAGTCGATCGTGCAGTGGCATCAGCGGCTGAGAGAAATTCAGGATCCACAGCAGTACTCTGAGATGGAAATTCTGATGTACACAGACGAACAACTCTCTGGACTCGCGAAGAAGTACGGCGCGAACTACTTGTTGATGCCGCAATCAGTCTATGACCTCGCATGCAGTGACGCCGAATATGGAAAGCCGAAGTTTGAGTGCGTCTATCCAACTGAGGGCCAAAAAGCGACTTGGGTGGTGCTGAAATTCGAGTAAATTCGAGGAAACGGAGGCTATTGAAAGTATGATGTTGTCTCAGGATAATTAGCCCCATCAAGCCTTCAACATCTACATCGAAGTCCCGCACCTGGATACACCATGAATCACTCTCGCCTTTCGTTCCGACCTCATTTGCAAGCCGAGTTACTTGAAGACCGCATGATGCTGTCGACCGTCAGCATTTTCGCCAGCGGAGACATGGGGGATGAGACAATGAGTCTCCAAGTCGATGGGGAAGTTGTGCAGACTTGGGAGAACGTCGGTACCGACCTGCAAGAATTCGTTTTCGAATCGACGTCTTCGATAACGCCAGATCAAGTTCGCATCGCTTTTACGAATGACGCGTACCTTCCGAATCAGGGTGTCGATCGAAATCTGAACGTTCAGGCAATGGTGCTCGACGGAGTGACGTTCCATACGGACGATCCGAATGTTCTTTCCGTCGGAGTTTGGAATCCGTCGTCAGGAAGTATCGAGTCTGGATACGGACAAGGCCAGACGTTGCATGCCAATGGCTTCTTTGAATTTTCGGCAGCGTCTCTCGAATCAATTAATTTTGCAGGACGAACTTGGCAAGTGGTTGATGGCCAACCAAGCGAAGATGATCTTTTCGTTGACGATCTTGGTGATCTGGCTTTGGGAGGAGCCCGTGGCCCGTTAGCGATTTCGACCGAACTTGATGTTGAGGGCGGAGAGAAATATCGATTGACGCTTGATGCTCGGCGAGCATTGATCAGTGGAACCGTAGGTCAGAATGGTCCGTGGTCAACGATTGGCATCGACTACTACGACAACAATGGTATTCGTGTTGGGCAGGAGTTCATTGAAATCAACAATGCAACTGGTGTTTCGGGTGACCGGATTTACCGCGTTCCGGACCAAGCGACGTCGGCATATCTCTGGGCTTGGATTGACGACTATCAGAATCCAAACGACGTCACGATTCCGTTGAAGATATCTGAGATCGATTGGCAATTGGACGATACGGTTACTCCGGAGGACACGACGCCACCGGAAGCAAGTTTCACTTCCTACACTTTTGATCGGTTTAATCAATCCAGTATCAACTTTGGCGTCGATTTTAGTGACGATCAAGAGCTGGCCCAGATTCGCACTGGAGTCATCTCGGTGACTGACCCGTCCGGCAATGTATCTACGCCGGGTATCGCGTTTGGCCCTTCCACAAACACCGATTCATTTCAGACGCTCGTGTTCACGATGTCCGCACCAAACGGCGACGCGTGGACGGTTGCTGATAACGGAGAATACAAAATTTCGCTTGTGTCTGGTCAGCTGTCAGACGTTTCCGGAAACTTCGCCGACGGTCGTGAGCTTGGGACGCTCACGGTGGAAATTGCCGTCCCCGTGGACACGACTCCGCCAGTCGTCGAATTGGTTTCATCTCCCGGAGTAATCACGTCACCACCAACGGGCGGACGTGGATCGGATGTACAGTTCACCGTCACTTACACTGACAATGTCGGATTGGGTGATCTTGCTCAGGACCGTATCCTCGTTGAGGGCCCCAATGGCTATTCGGGTTTCGGTCGCGGTATTGCTGGTGGAGCTGCGGATCCAAACGGCTTTTTCGAAATCACCTACATTCCACTTCCAGCTGATGGATCATGGAGTTCGAATGAAAACGGACTCTACACGATTCGTCTTGTTGATGGTGCCGTAGTCGATGGATTCGGAAATGTGACGCCCGGACGAGAACTGGGCTCTTTCGAAATCAGTATCCTTGGCGATGAGGTGTTTGGGTAGACTTCGGGAATTGTCGCGAGAACTACTAAGTGGGTTCGCGTCCCCATTCGTCCATGTAACGCAGCAGCGGATACAGGAAATACTGAATCACCCGTTGCTTGCCGACTTTGATTTCGGCGGTGACCGTCATTCCAGGCATCAAACGAAAATGCTTGCCGACTTTTCGTAGGCCATCAGGATTGATCATTTCAACTCGCGTGCGATACATCGTAGCGGCCAGAGGATCGAGCCTTGCAGCGGCTTGGTCTTTCTCGAAAGATCCTTCGCTGATTTTGCGAACGACTCCATCGATCGTTCCGTGTTTTTGATAAGGGAACGAAGCCAACTTGATTCGGACCTGGCTGCCTCTGATAAGCGTGCTGTTTTCAAACTGTTCACGCGTGCCTTCACGGACCAGAGAAATGTCTTTTCCTGGAACTTCGACTTCGGCTTCATAGAGTCCATCCAGAGGAACGAGGCGGAAAATTGGTTCGCCGGGCTTTGACACGGAACCCACGGACACATCGGCGACTTCAAGGACAAAGAATTCCTTTTGCGGTAGATCGACAGGGACTTTTAATTCAACTTGAGAGTTGGTGTGAACAACTTTCGCTAGTTCCTGTTTGAGATCTTTTCTCTGTTGTGACGCTTCGGCGAGTTGCATGATTAGCTCGGATTGCCAACTCGCTTTGTAAGCCTCGCTTTGGGCGTCGATGGCTTCAATTTCTTTCGCGTATTCTTTCCGAAGTCCCATCGCGGCGCGGACTGTTTTTTCGGCGGTTCCCATTTGAAGTAGGATTCCGTCAAGGTCTTGTTGAGAGCGAGCCCCCTTCTTGACAAGATTTTCAGTTTTATCCCGAATGCTCCGATATCGCAAAAGTGCTCGCTTGTCGAGGTCGAGCTGCGTTTCATTGTTTTCGAGTTGAACTTTGAACTTGCGTTTGGCGGCTTCAAACTCATGTTGCTTGGCCAAAAACTCGGCTTTGCGGCGCACGAAGACAGAACGCTCCATTGCAAAATTTGGATCGGTGTCTGCTTCCGATGGATCGAATTCTAGACCGTCACGTTCCGCGTTGAGCCTCGCGATCAAGGCATCCAAAGATTCGATACGACCTTGCAGCTGTTTTAGGTCTGCTTCCGGGTAGGTCGGATCGAGCGTCGCAAGCACATCGCCCGCCTGGACGCGGTCTCCGAATTCGGCGTTCATGGATCGAATTTGAGCAGCAACGGAAGTGTCGATAACGACGGGCGGATCGACGGTGATCAGTTTACCTTGTGCCGTGACGATCTTGTCCACTTCTGCCCAGCAAGACCAAGCGACCGCAGAAATCAAAAGTGCAACCACGGTGTAGAGCGTCCAGCGAGCGCCGCCGGGAACGGACCGTGTTTCAATTTCAACCGCGTCGGGTTGGAATTCTGTTAGCAATCGATCGTGATTCGAGCGTTGTCGAATGGCCTCGCTGCGCGCAGACTCGCGACGCATCTGGCGCTGTTCGCGTACCGTCAGTTCGTTGTTGTCTTCGTTGGTAGGTTCATCCGGCGACGCCGATTGATCTACACTCGTCCCGTTTGTTGATGCCATAAGTCCGAGTAAACCTTGCAAGATTGCAACAATTGTTGATGAGTCCCAATCATGTCGATTCGGCCTCGTTCCATCACGATGATTTGATCGCACTCTGTCAGCGTTGTTAGTCGATGAGACACGATGATGACGGTGCGACCTTTGGCGATACGTTTCAGATTGGTTTGAATGATCGCTTCGCTTTCCGGATCCAGTGCACTGGTGGCTTCGTCAAAGATCAGGATCTTTGGCTCCTTCAACAACGCTCTGGCGATTGCCAAACGTTGTTTCTGCCCACCGGAAAGGTTGGAGCCATTTTCTTCCAACATTGTATCGTAGGACTGCGGCATCCGTTCAATGAACTCCGCAGCACCGGCAAGCCGAGCAACGTAGACGACTTCTTGGAAACTCGCATTAGTTTTTGCCATCGCAATATTATCGCGAATCGAACCGCGGAACAGGAAGTTATCCTGAAGAACGACTCCGATGTTCTGTCGAACGTGTGAGATGTCCAACTCTCGCATATCCAATTTGTCGATTCGAATGATGCCGGACTGCGGTTGGTGCATTCCTTGAATCATTCGCGTTAACGTCGTCTTTCCTGATCCGCTGCGACCAACGATGCCGGTGATCTTTCCGCGAGGTACGGAGAATGAAACATCGTCGAGTGCGGGAGCAGCTGATGGAGCGTAGCGAAAGGTGACGCTTTCGAATTCCATTGCTCCATCAATAATTGGACGTAGGCCACGACCAATGCCAGGTTCTTCATCGCGATTCATCACGGTGCCAAGCATGCGAACCGAAAGTGCACATTGCTGATACGAGTGAACAAGCGAAACGAGCTGTACGAGCGGTCCTGTCACGCGACCAGAGATCATCTGGAAGGCGACCAATTCACCCACGGAAAGCGTTTTGCCGAGCACGAGGCTGGCTCCGTACCAGACAACGGTGACGGTGAGTAGTTTTTCTAGCAGTTTCGAAATCGTTGTCGCCGCAATCGAGATCTTACCGACTCGAAAATGCATTGCGACGGCTTGAGCTGAACTGTTGTCCCAATGGCTACGTTGGACAGGTTCCATGCTGAGTGCTTTCACGGTTTGAATGCCGTGAATTGTCTCAACCAACATCGCCTGCCGTTCGCCTTCGGCGTGGTAGAGGGCTTCCAGTCGTTTGCGGTACGGCACCAGCAGCACTCCGATATTGACTCCCAGCAACGCTGAGAATATCAATACCACGATCGTTAATTCTGCGCTGTAGTAGTACAGAATCGGTAAAAAGACGAACAACGCGGTCGCGTCGAGCATCGTCAAAAACAGACTGCCGGTTAGGAACTCGCGGATCTGACTCGTTTGCTGCATGTGTTTTGTGAGCACACCGGCAGTGATTTGTTCGAAAAAGTTCAACGGCAACTTCATTAAGTGCCCGAACGTTCGCGTGGCGACTCTTATGTCGATCTTACTGGTCGCGTGAAGCAACAGGTAGCTTCGCAAGTAGCCTAGAATGGCATCGAAGATCAAAGCAAAGCAGATGCCGACCGTCAGCACTTGGAGCGTGGCTCGGGCGTAGTTCACCAGAACTTTGTCGATCACGATTTGAAAGAACAGCGGAACGACAAGGGCGATCAAGTGAATGAACAATGCGGCGATCGCGACATCAATGAATGCCGTTCGCTGTTTGAATACTTCCGGCAGAAACCAGCGTAGACTGAATTTTTGTTTGGTGTCGAGAAGGGACGTCTTCTTTTTGGAAAGAATGACTTCGCCTTTCCAAGACTTTTCAAAGTCTTCCCGGTTCAGGAAGATAAAGCCCTGTTGGTCGGCAAGTGGATCGAAGACGGCAACTTGTTGGACTGAGTTTCCTTCTTCGTCGGCTTCGCGCATTCCGACTGCGATCACGTAGTTGCCATTCTCCAGACGAATCATGGCGGGGAATGCTTGATCAAGTTTGGCAAGCTGCTTCCAAGTCAGACGAGTGTGTCTGATTTTCAGGCCGGTGTCTTTTCCAATTCGTAGAACGCGTTTCAAACTCGGTTCGTCGAACTCAAGTGAATAGTCGTGAATCAATCGGTCGGCGCTGACGTCGATTCCGTGGTGTCGAGCAACAAGTGAGAGGCACTGAAGTGATGTGTGCTTCCCACGCGGGTCGCGAGCACTTTCGTTTGAGTTAGATGGAGAAGATGAGGCTGTGGGTTCTGATTTTTTCTCATTGCTCGATTCAGCAGCTGGTCTCGGTTCAGCTGCTGGCTTGGCACTGGTTGAATCGGGTTCTGTGCCGCTAGATTCAGCCATAATGCGATCCAGTTCATCAGGAGAAAATCGCTTCTCTGGGGAGTTTGGATCGTTTGGAGGCTGTGTCATAATCGCGCAAATAACTGGAACAATGTCGAAAATTGTACGTCCCAGTTACGGTGGAGCAGGAATGAAATAAGAATTTGATGGCGGATCGCGGTAGGCCTTACGTGCAAACTTTGGAACGGTTAAACCGAATATTCCGAACTTACAGCGCACCGGTACTGCGGCTGACTATTTTGCAATGTGCAACTATAAAAAAAGCCCACGCAACATGTGCGTGGGCTTTGGTTCGAGCTGAACTCTTCGAGCAATTAGACAGGCGTCGCGATTCTGCCGAAGTCCCCGCTGGCTCCCGTGACTTGGAATCGCTGTCCGAGTGTACCTGATTGCGTGAAGATTGAAACTAAGTCGATGTCCTCTCCGACTTGTTGATCCGGACCGCCAGAAGTTGCAGGCGGACCGAACAGGGCAAGAGTCTCGATTTGACTGTCAAGTTGATCGAAGTTCTGAATGACGATCGAACCTTGTGCTGACTGACGATTGAGATTCAGGTCAATTCGCAACGTGTTGCCCAAGCGGCGGAACAGCAGATCATCTGCGAGCGAATCGAGGTCACCGGTTTGAACACGCAACTCGAGTCGATCGCGTTCGCGCGTGAGCGGATCCGCGTTTACGTTTCGATCAATGTCAATGATGGTGTCACGTCCATCCCCCAGATTCCAGATGTAGGTGTCTGCACCGTCGCCACCGCGAAGTACATCGTTGCCACCACGCCCAATCAAAACGTCAGGACCGTCGTTGGTGATCAGCAGGTTGCTAATTTCGTTTCCGCCAACGTTGTCGGCGCCAGACCCAGTACGAGCGTTCTCAATGACGACACCGTAAGGAATCAGGACGCTGTTCTCGTAAGGCGTAAACGTCGCATTTCCATCATCGTCCATCCCGCGATTTTCAAGCGTAGAACGCTGACCTTCACGCAAATCGACATTGGTTGGAACCTGGTGCGAGGTAAGATTCAATGTATCGATACCACCGGTGTCATAAATTGACTGCTGATGAGCTTGGGCGAAGCGGTAATGGTTGTTCTCAGGATTGAAGGTAGCCCTGACGCCGTAGACTCTTTGCAGTTCTTGAATGTCGTAAAGCATGGCCGTTGCTGGGAGCTCCGGATACGCTTCATCAAACTGACTATTGCCGTTGAAGTGGTTCGAGGCCTGAACGGTGTTGTAATCAAAGTTGTTGAAAATGGAGAGCTCACCAGCGCCGCCCAACCCAATCGCGTTTTCAAGGGTTCTCAGGACGTGAAAGTCGAACGAAGTTCCAGGTCCTTGGACACTCGTTGGATTGCCAGTGACAGGATCGAAAGTTGTCGAATCCCAGCCATCTTGTTGCCAGTCAAGCCAGACGTCTCCAAAGAAGCTGCCCTCTCCGTCGCCGTCCGTTGTCCAAGCGTAGGCGGGAATGCCGGCGGCACAGTCATGTTGCCATGAGCCAAACGTAATTTGAGCGTTTTCACCCGCCAAGCCAGTGTCTTCATCGAAGTACGCGACTTCTTCGAATCGGATATTCGCAAATTGTTGCAAGTGGTCGATGATGGCTCTCGTCGCTTCCCGCTGTGGTTGGTTCCACGCCACTGTAGCACGAGCCTCAACTCCAGGAACGGGGACGTTGTTAACGCAATTGATTTCGGCGCCGTAGTACCAAGGCAGTGGCAAGGCGGGGGCCTGTCGTGATGATGTCTTTGCGACTCCACCGTCGATAAACGCATACTTGATTACAGTTTCTGGTGTACCAGAGGTGTTGTTGAAACTCGCACCGGTAAACAACGCATCAGCACCGATTGGGTCCGTGTTCACATTGAACCGTGTCCATTCGGTCGACAAGCCAAGGCTGTTCGTTCCGCGGACAAGCATCCCGTCGATCTGGCGACCGAAATCTGATTCGGCACCTTTGAAAACAAGACGATCGAACTGAGCCGCAGTCAAAGTGTGTACAATTCCCTGCTGCAAATCGACTCCGTCGAGTTCCATGCGACCAGAGCGGACATCGATGTTCTCGTCGTAAACTTGATACTCAGACAAAGGCGGACCCATGTCAGTTTGAGCAATGAAGTTACCAATCGAAATTCGCTCGATCGTGTCAACTGAGAAGTCGTTTTGAGTCGGTGTCAGAACAGGATTCGCGATTGCACTGATCGCACCAGTATCAAGTGAGCTGACAAAGCGACCATCGTTGACGGTAATTCGATAGAGTTCCGAATCGGTACGATTGGAAACGTTGTAGTTGACCAAGCCTGCGTTGACCAAGTCAGCACTAACCGGAATCCAGACGCCCGCGTCCTGCCTCACTCCATTGATCGTGAAGAATCCGCTATCAGCAGCAACTCCAGTGTCGAAGAAACGTATTTCACTGAGTTCGGTTGGAGGAATGCCATCGGCATCGGTCCACGAGAACATGGAAGCAATGTCGATAACGCTGCCAACGACAGAATTAACATCAAACGCGTTTACGACCGGGCGATGCTGATTCTCAAGTGTTGTGATGTTGAAGAACGTTGGATCGCTAAGCACGCCGCCAACGACGACTTGTAGGCGAATGTCCTCGTTTTGCTCACCGAACGCACCGCCAATGTATTTCAGATCATCGATGTCAGCTGCCGCGACCCGAACGAATTGGCCGGAAGGTAATCTTGATCCTTGGAACTCGAAGTAGCCACCGTTTATATTGGTCCGCAAATCGGTGAGTTGATAGAAGTCAGGAGTATTCCCGCTGCTGTCAAATCCGCTTACCAGTGGCGCGATGTCCAATGAATAAGCTTCGAGGATTGAAGCGTCGATTCCTACTGCAGTTGGTCTCGCATCAGTCAGGATTGGAATGTCGACAGGTTGTGACCATCCGCCATCGTTCGCTTGAATTCCAATGAATTCGGAATCTGGACCAAAGGTTGCTCCAACGTACTGTAATTGGTCAAGCTCATCTGCCTTAACGTTAAACCAGATCGACGATGGCATGCGTTCGCCTTTGAAACGCAAAAAACCACCGTTAGCATTTGAACGTCGGTCCACGAAGAAGTATTCGCGAATCGTGTCGCCCTGCGGATCATCTGGATCGAAAGCATTGAAGAGTCGTTCGATGTCGACGACTTCATTTGTCAGAACTGTCGTTTTATTGGTTGGCTGAATAACGACTGGAGCCGTCGTGTTGACTTGGAAGTCAACCGTCTCGCTCAACGCTGAGCCGTCAAAAACCTGAATGCCGATGTTTTCGGAACTCGGCCCATCAGCTGCACCGACATACATCAAGCTCGCGAATTGTGTTGGTGTCAAAGCGTGGAACGTCGCCGAAGCCAGTCTTCCGCCGTTGAGTTCCAGATAACCGGTGGCAAGACTGTCGCGACGGTCCACGACGTAGTATTGCAGAATGCTGTCTCCGTCTTCATCAGAGACAGTGATCATGTCCGGAACAGAAATTCGCTCCCCTTCAAGAACGCTGAGCCTATTTTCGTTGGGGGTGATTACCGGTCGCGAATTTCCAGTCGTCACGTTGCTTGCCGCGACACTGCTGCGAAGACCTCCAACTCCGTTGATGCCAGCATCTTCAACAGTCACGCTAAAGGACTCAGTTCCTGGAACTGTGCCGCCTTCGTAAGAAAGCCTGTTGGCTTCCTGTGCAGTGAACTCATGCCATTGGTTCGCAGCGAAGGTGTTGCCGTCGAGAATAAAGCGACCAGAGTTGACACCTGCGCCGTTATCGCGGACTCGGTACTCGACGATTGCATCCATTTCCAAATCCGTAACTCGGATCATGGAAAGGAAGGGAATCTGACCCGAGATTCCAACAACCGATGGAATGGCGTTGACGTTTGGGGCAGTGTTGCCGACTCGAATGATGTTTGTCGAAACAGGACTGAAGTCCATCCCATCAGAAGCGGAAATCGAAAACGATTCGCCACCAGGGAAAAATATGTTGGCGGTATAAGTCGTGTTGGCAAGATCGGCAGCTTGGATCGTGAATTCAGTCCCCTCAGCTTGTGCGACTCCATTCACGAAGAACTGACCAACGCCAACGCCCAAATCGGTGACGCGGACTTCCGCGATAGCGTCTCCATCGGAGTCGCTAAACTCAAACATTGAGCTCAGCGAAACGGTTTCGCCAAGTTGCAGACGGGTGAAGTTGGCCGTTACGACAGGGATCGCCATGACAATTACCAGGGTTTCAAAAAGGAATGAAGACGCCGCCCAAAAGCGCGGATCAGCGTCTGAAGGAATTAGTTCTCTGTAAACGCATTATATTTGCGATTCAGAAAAGTAGAGCGATTTGACTAAAAATTCGGCGATTTTGCCGGTCCGTCGTCAGAGGAAGGTGAGGCAGCAGACGCAACACCACCTGCAGCGCCGTCACGCTGCTTGACAATTCCGGCATCAACAAGCTGTTTTACCAAGTTCTCCATTGCACCAAAGCTACGCAGAAATCCATCGGGGGGCATGATTACCCGACGAGTCGCTTCGAGCCGAGGAGCATCTTTTTCATCGCCCTGTTTTCCGGTCAGGGAGACCAAATCCATGCGAACCATACCGCCAGCTAGGGTGATTTCGCCAATACCGTCTGCGAAAAACTCTTCCAATTTAGCCATCTAATCTATTCCCAAAAATGTGTTATTCGAAGCAAGGTTCTGTTTTCCGGCGCGGCGAATCTGCTGTCAACCGTTGAAAGACTCCAGCTCCCCTAATTTTCATTCGGCGAAACTTGCGAAACTGTCCAACCGCTCATTTTTCGAACTGTCTGACAGGCTGCTCCAAATCGTATCGACATGGGAAATCTATTTTGTTAGTTATCCCTTGAAGCAACGGATTTTTAATGCGTCGCTAAACCTTTACCATTCCTAACCTGCCGGATAAGCCAGGATGCCAGACCGGAATCAAGACCGGATTTCCGCTATCAATTCTCCTCATGAGCTCGCTCTCGGCGTTGCTTTTGGTGTTTTGATCGGAGTCATGCCCAAGGATTCGGCCATTCCATGGCTGATTGCAATGCTGTTTCTACTCAGCCGAGGCAATCTGCTGTGCGGTTTCCTTGCAGCGATTGCGATGTCGATTGTTGGTCCCCTAATGGATGATTGGTCGGACAGAATGGGAATGGCATTACTATCGATTGAATCCTTACAAAGCACTTATTCAGCATGGATGGAAGTGACTTGGGTTGCGTGGACTCGATTTAACAACACCGTGGTTGCAGGATCGTTTGCGATCGGAGTGATCGCTTGGCTTCCTGTTTATTTACTTAGCCAAGTCTTCTTTCGAATGTGGGGTATTCCATTGATTCAGCAACTGATGCAGACGCGCTTCATGAGATTGCTCTTTGGCGAAAATTCAAATCAAGCAACGAGCGAAGTCGGCGAAACCTCTCTGATGATTGATAGCTAAACTTCCCGCGATCGACCTTCTGGTCGGAAAACATGATACGACTAAATCAACTTATTACTCGACTATTGATCATCGCGCTTATTGCGTTGGCGGCATGGATGGGGCGAGCGCATCTGGGAAAGCAGGCGTTGGTCTATCACCTCCAATCGTATGTGGGAGCTCGTGTTGATGCAAAACAGCTAAGCCTGAATCATAGCGAAGCGTCTGTGTTCCTGAATCAGGTTGAGGTCGCTGATCCTAAACGTGAAATGAAAAACCTGCTTCAATTCGAGGCTGCCTCGCTGAAGCTCGACTTCAATGAGCTAAAAAATCGCCGCATCGTCATCGAAAATGGACGCTTGAGCCAAATTAAGTTCTCCGCTCCGCGAACGACTTCGGGCAAGCTCGAGCTTGGGATCTTCGATCCGGCGATGCGAGTTTCATTGCTCGATGAAAGAGAGAAACAAGCTGCGGGTATTCCGACGCAAAGTGTTCCTTCGAAATCATATTCGTTGGCACAACGTTGGCGCGATAGTCTGACGGTTGATGTAAGTGACCGTGATGGTCGCGTTGCTCAAACGTTTGAGATCGAACCGATGGTGAATCAGAAATCGGAGCAATGGGTGGCAAGGTTCCAAGAGCCAGTCGAACGAATTAGCAAAGTCGAATCCGCTTTGTCGAACGTGGAAGAGTTCCTCTCAAAACCCGTGGACGATTTGAACCCACTTCGTAATCGTGACAAACTGACTGCCGCGATCGAAGCGATCAACACCTCTCTGCGTTCGTTGGAGCGAGTCGGTTTGTTGATTGCTGAATTCGAATCTCAATCACAAAAAGATATTTATGAGCTTTCACAAGTGCAGATGCGTGACCAGCAGTTGTTGGCCGCAGGGAATGGCCAACAGAAATTTGACCCAGCGCTGATCAACCAGTTGCTCGTCGGAGAAATTGAGCGGCAGCTTGTTGCAGGAGGACTGGACTGGTTCCAGCAGTTTCGAAATTCGCTTCCCGATCCGGCAATTGATTTTCGCCCAATCAAAAGAGGTCGCGACCTCCATTTTGGAAAGTCAGCCGGGAAGCCAAAAGTTGAAATTCGGAAACTTCAGATTGATGGTGCCGCTGAGTTTGCTAATTCGCATTTCAACTTTGCGGGAACAATTGAGAACCTGTGCGATGAACCAAGGCTCGGTCTGAATCCAATCAAGTTCAAGTTGCGGGCTCAAGGAGATCCGCAAGTTGTCGTCTCTGGTACGCTTGACCGAACAGCTGGAAAGCAACATGACACGATTCAGTTTTCCGGAATCGGAATCCCGCAGCCGGCTTATACGCTCGGCAATGCGGACAGCATATTGATTTCGATGACCGACAGCAGCGACTTGCATGTCGATGCAACGCTGAACGTTGGTGCTGGTGAAAAGCTGAGCGGGACGATGACGTTCAAGTTTGACAACGTGATGTTGCATGCAGATTCAGTGCATCAAATTGCCGGCGGGACCGATACTGCTGCACGTTTGAATGAATCCGTCAGCGCCATACGTTCCTTCCAGGTTACGACTTCGCTTGGCGGAACGATTGCTCGACCAACGACGATTTTGGCGAGTGATCTTGGACCGCAAGTTGCTGCGGCGCTTGAGACCGTAATTCATGATTCGCAGCTACTGGCAATGCGAAAGAAGGAAACTCTTTTGAAACGAACCGTCGATGGCGAACTTGCGCAGCTTAAGCAAGACGTTACTCAAGGCATTTCGGATCTGAACGAGTCTTGGCGAGCGAACTACAGTAGATTGAATCGACTAAAGGAGCAACTCTCGATGGCACAGCGACCTGGCAAGGGTCGTCCTAATAAACTTCGATAGCAAGAAGCGGATTTTCGCGGGTTTTCAGCCGGGCAGATTCGTTGCAAGGCATGTTTAGATGTCGACGGAAATCTCGTCAACGAATTGCAAGACGCCCGGAACGTGTTGGCACACCGACATGGCAACTTGCTTTTCGTAAAACGAATCGGCTTCTCCACGAACCGTTAGCTTGCCCTGAATCACCTCAATATCCAGACGCTGAAACGAAGGGAAATGCTGACGTGAAAGAAACTCTTCGACGCGTAGGGTAACGTCTTCATCGCGATAGATGACGGCGACTTCCATTCCTTTGCCCATTGTGCTGTCCTTTATAGTCGCAAAAAATGCGAGAGAGATGAAGGTTTCCTGTCGGTGAAAAGATCGAGATGCAGCTCAAGGGGTGGGTGGCAAATGATTGTTAACATCGCTTGCTATCCAACAGTGTAAGGCTCTGCGATGCAGATCCAAATGAAATCTGGAAAAAATGTGTAAGTGATAGCACTCGAGAAATTTGCTGACGAAGTTGATTCTCGCTTGAACAATTGGTTGGTCAATCGTTGTCAAGGCCTTCGACGATTTCCATTTCAAAAAGATTTTTCACAAAGCGTGTTTACAACCTGAATCAAAATTTGGATACTCTGTACGCCTTCCGATATTCTCCCATTGAGGTTTCCGATGCTGGATCGACTCTCTGTCAGCGAATTCACCACCCATCGCTGGAGTTTTTACCAGGACGTCGTTCGATATGCTTCAGAAGGCATCAACCAAATTGGGATTTGGCGAACGAAAATGGACGACTTTGATCGCGACGAAGCGGTTGATCTTTTGTTCGAAATGAAAATGAAAGTATCCAGTGTTCATTGGGCTGGAGGTTTCACCGGTGCTGACGGGCGGAAATTTGTCGACGCAGTTGATGATGGGATCGGGGCCGTTCAATTGGCGGCTCAAGTCGGCGCCGACTGTGTCATCGTTCATCCCGGAGCGCAAAACGGCCACACTGATCGGCACGCACGGCGAATCTTTTGTTCAGCGATCGATAATCTAGCTCAAGCCGCCGCGGATTTTGGCACGCGAATTGTTCTGGAGCCGATTCCCCTTCGTCCCGCCAGTACGTTCACATTTTACAGGCGGTTCAACGAGTATTTGGATATTGCCTCTGCGTTTGATCCCGCTCATGTTGGGTTGGCGATCGACCTTTTTCATGTCGGTCATCTGGCGGAAGCTTATGACCGAATTCCAGAATACATCGATCGGCTTGCGGTCGTCCAAATCGCAGACCGCGATATTGACAAACCCCCTGTAACGATGTCCAAGGGCAGGTTGGTCGAAAATCGAAAGGTTCCGGGTGATGGAGGAATCCAGATTGATCGCTGGATCGACAAACTGAATCGATGCGGATATCGCGGTGCCTATGAGCTTGAGATTCATGGCAGGGGATTTAACCGTAGTAATTACAGCACGACAATCGAGAACTCCTTGCGGTACCTTTGTTCGTCGGAACGTTCGTATAATCTGAATCAGAAAACTTCAGAAGCAGAGCAGCGGCTTCGCGACCAGCGTCGCAAACAAGAGCTGATGCAAAAAGAGCTTCTCATGCAGTCTCGTTGGTAGACTACTGCATCTCGCTTCTAACTCACCATCCGCGTTACCAAAATGGCTCTGCGACTCTTGTCGTGTCGAGTCAGCATGATGGTTGCTTTCTGGTCCCCCGACAGTTTGAGCCGTGAGATTTTATCGGCGAGAACTTGATCGATGCCACGCTTTTTAATGACCAACTGACCGACCTCCATTTGCCTTAGCGTTTTCTGGATTTGCTTCAGGTCGATGGCCATTACTTTGTCAACGCGATAGCCTTTCAGGATTGGTTCAACATCTGAAAGAACTTGATCGCTGTTCATGTAGGCGATCCCTCGAGCCAGATATTGCATCGAGTGTTTCTCTGCGAGTGCTTGGCCGAGTCCAGCAGCAAGAATCGAAGCGTGTGGCTCGTAGATGTAGGGTCCGATTGTTTCGGCCATCTTGGGCGGCGCGGCTTTCGCCACCGAATCCGGATAGCGAAAGTGACAGTGGGCACCATCCTTTGCGACGACAGTAGCGACCCTTGATCCTTCTTCGATTTGTGGTCCCGCCCAAAGGACCTGTTGTTTGCATTCTCGCCAACCGCCGATCCATTCGCGTTGAACCGGAAAATTCTGCGGTTCGTGATCTGTGGCGGGAGCAATTTTGATTGCAACAAGTTGTCGATCCAGCGACAGTCGTTTGAATACAGACTCGAGGGAAGGTTCGAAAAAATTCCCTTTCACGGTACGCCCTTTGGTGCGACGATCCGGATCGACATGAATTCCGTCAAATGTTTTCAAATCAAAACTTTCGAACTGGCTGCACTCAACTCGGGTACTCTTTAAGTTGAGGGCATCCACGTTGGCAGCCGCGAAACATGACGCCACCGGGTCGCTGTCGACGCCGACGGTTTCGAATCCGAGATCCTTAGGGTCGTGATTACGTATTGCCAACGACATCAAATCGCCGCCGATTCCACAACAGAGATCCGCAACCCGTGTCGATTCACTAAAACGTTTGGCTTTATAGGTTGCAATCAAAGCGGACGTTGATTGTTCCAAACTGCGACCTGTAAAAAACATCGCATCGGCGGTTTGAGGAAACTTTCGTCTACCGCGAATTCTGAGTTGAGCCTGCTCCATGACTAGCGCTGCACGCTGTGGAGTGATCGTTTTGCGTAACAGTTTAGCAGTCTTGAGCGGATTGAGGTTCTTCTCAAATAGCTTGGTTGCGATCCGCAAATGCTCTTCCGCGGAAGCGGATGTGAGCCAAGAAAAGTTGTCGTACGTGCTAAGATCCATACCCCGATGTTAGCTTGCATGGCGATGTTGATCTATAATGCGTTGGGGAATTTCAGAAGTCTCCATTCGTCTAGTCAATCACGAGCCTGTTTCTTGTTCATCGATCCGAAAAGAGAATTGATCCTTTATCTGCGACTTTCGCAGGCATTTAAAGAGCGTCGCAAGATGCAAGATCGCGACAAGGCACTTGTCATCGGAGGAACCTGTGCTTCGCTGATGCAGATGAAAGCAGTTGAGAATTTCTGTCGCTCAGTGATCTTGCAGAGGAATCACGGACATATGCTCAAACGATGGGACTCAATCACCGAAGCACTTGAGTACGAAGATTTTCATCTGTTGTTGAAACAGATCAAGAAGAAATATCCTGAAGATGTGGCTGAGGATCTACTCGAAGAGTTCGACTATCGTTGTCGGGTCAAAATTTCGGACCACAAGTCAAACGAATCTTTCGCTGCGGCTGTTCTTGGAATTGAATACGATTGGATGATCGAGAATTTTGGGGAGTGAGTCGTCTGTACTTCTTTCCGAACTCCGCATTCGCATTCCGGCCTTGCTAAACCAACCTGTGTGTCGGTTCTGGTTTTCCAGGCCGAAAGCTCTGCATCTCTCCGATCGAGAACTGAACCGGCATCGACTGCTGAAGTTCTTTCGCCACAGCGTTCACGATTGTCTCAAGCGTTTCAGGATCCGTTGCCACACGGGCATTGACCAGTAATTCTGCAGAGCCTGTTTTGATTTCGCTCGCGAGGCTCAGTTCCGCGATGCCGTCGGAACTGACCAGATTTGCAATCGAAGAATTTTCCATGGTCTGTCCGAGGACTTTTAAGTGTGCAACTTCGGCTCCCGCCTTAGCCAACTGGGCCCCAATGTCCCGAACGAAAGCCAACACGACTTCGTCGAGCTCGAATTTCCCATTTCCTGAATTTGATTCAGCCTGTACTTGGCAGTTCAGCCACCCAAGTTCTGCTTCGCCCTCAGCGTAAGTGACGTAGTCCATCTCCATCATGCCGTCGCGCGCGATCGGATCGGATTCGACTGCGGCGACCAAATCATCAAACCCAATCTCTTCACGGGCGCTCATCAAGAAAACTGACTTGTCCGGATACCGCTCTTTCGCCATCTGCAGCAGGCTCTGCTGATCGTCCTCACTCATGCGATCGATCTTGTTGATCGCAATCGAGTCCGCTTCTTCGAGTTGCTTCAGAAAGATGTATTCTGCTTTTGGAGAGAAACCTTTGCTTGCCCCAGCAGCTAGGATCTTCTTCCCATGTGATGGTTTCAGTAGCACGACCAGCGGCCCAGTTTCAAATCGTTCTCCAAAAAGCGACTTCATCGGCTCGATTACCGTGGCCACCAAATCCGTGCAGCTGCCAACAGGTTCAGCAATGACGATATCGGGAACACCGTCGTCGGAAAGCGTATCAACCGTCGTCATCAAGTCATTGAACTTGCAGCAAAAGCACGCTCCGGGAACTTCGCCGACGTGGAATCCTTGCCCGCGGAGAGTCTCCGTATCCACGAGGTTGTAAGCTTGATCGTTAGTCACCAGAGCGACATTTTTTCCTTGGGCGACGTAGTGCGCGGCAAGTTTTCCGATGGTTGTCGTCTTTCCAGCGCCCAGAAAACCGCCTACCATCAGAAATCGAATTGGCTTCATTGATATGTCGTCTGTCATGTTCATTTCTCTATTGTAACACGTTCGCAGAATCGATGACAGAATCAAGTAAGCTGGCGATCAACGGAGGAACGAAATCGGTGACGAACTTGATTTCGCCGTGGCCAGTCGCCAGTGATGCAGTCCGTCAGTCGTTACAGTCGGTCGTCAATTCCAATGCTTGGGGTTTGTACGATGGCGATTCAACAGATTCTTTGCAAGTCAAGCTGCAAGATGTGTTTGATTGTGCACACTCGCTGTTGAGTTGTAGTGGCACGATGGCGGTTGAGTTGGCATTGCGCGGCGTCGGGGTGAAGCATGGCGACGAAGTCATCTTGGCTGCCTACGATTTCCCTGGCAACTTCCGTGCGATCGAAGCCATTGGTGCGATGCCAGTTTTGGTTGACGTTGTCGAAGACGCCTGGATCATTGAAACTGAAACCTTGGCAGCGGCGGTATCTGAAAAAACGTCGGCCGTATTGGTTTCTCACTTGCATGGCCAGCTCATCGATTTCGCGGCGCTTCGCGATAGCCTTCCAAGATCAATTCCGGTCGTTGAGGATTGTTGCCAAGTTCCAGGAGCATCAATCGATGGCAAACCTTGCGGAAGTTTTGGTGACGTGAGTGCATTTAGTTTCGGTGGCAGCAAGTTGCTGTCAGCTGGCCGCGGAGGCGCCGTTCTCTCGGATGACGAATCGGTGATCAGTCGAGCCAAACATTTTGGGAGCCGAGGCAATGATGCGTTTCCACTTTCTCAGTTGCAGGCAGCCGTTTTGATTCCACAATTGGATGAGCTTGAGTCACGAAATTTGATTCGTCAGTCGGCGGTTGAGGAAATGGTTGCTGCCGTTGAGGGAGTTTGTGGATCGATGTTGATTCGCCCGAAAACGCAGGAAACGTCGGCTTGGTACAAACTTCCGTGGCGATTGAGAAGCAATGTTGATCGTGAAGTAGTTGTCTCTCGTTTGAAAGCGGAAGGGGTTCCTGTGGATGTTGGATTTCGTGGGTTTACGAAACGGACGGCAAGGCGATGTCGAAAAGTTGGTGATTTGATCAATGCTCAAAGAGCGGCCGACGAAACGATTTTGCTCCACCACCCTGCTCTGCTTGAGCCCGCCGATACGCGAAAACAGATTGTTTCCGGATTTCAAAAGGTGATGGATAGTCTTGATGGATGAGAACTTAAAAAACGAACGGACGACATTAAACTTGATTGCCGTACTGTTCGCGATCGCATTCCCGACGTTGGTGACTTTGGTTTATTTCAAATGGCTCAACGAATATTCGCCTTCGGTTCAACAGTTGGCCTATTCAGTTGGTAAGGGACTTCAGTTTGGTTTCCCCGTTGTTTGGGTTTGGTTGTTCTTTCGATATCGCTTTGATCGAAAACGCAGGAACGCCGAAATTTCTGCAGTCGCCCAGTCATCGAAGTCCAAGATCCCAAATTGGCTGTGGGCTGTTGGGTTTGGCGTCGACGTTTGCGTAGTGATGGGTGCCGCCTACTGGCTACTTTCCGGCACCGAGTTGATGGCTGGGATGCAGGAGCGGGTTGTGGAGAAAGTTTCGGGATTGGGGATGAGCAGCGTTTGGAAATACGCGATGCTCGGCGTGTTCTACGCATTGGTTCATAGCTTCCTAGAGGAATACTACTGGCGTTGGTTTGTGTACGACATGCTGAAACGGTTCGTGAACGTTCCAGTCGCGAACTTGATTTCAAGCCTTGGATTCATGGCACACCATGTCGTGTTGCTGAGCGTTTACTTTGGCTGGATGTCGCCAATGACATGGCTGTGCAGTGCGGGCGTAGCGATTGGCGGAGCGTATTGGGCTTGGCTGTATCAGCGGACTGGCACGCTCATATGGCCGTGGATTAGCCACATGGTGGTTGATGCGGGAATCTTCATCGTCGGCTATTTCTTGCTCGGCGAAATGTTCGGATAGAGTCGTAACGACGACTTCTACCCGTTGGGAATTCACTAGTGAAACAGTAGAGCTCGTCGCTGCGTGCCGTTTCGAGAACTACTCGTTCGTTTGAACAAAGAGTGCTCGCTTCTGCCCCGGCAAGGCGTAGTCAAATCCGCAGTCCTGAAAGAGTTTTTCGGTTGACGTGATCGCCATTACTTCGCGGACTTTCTCATCCGTTGCACGAGCTACGCAACGGCTCACGAGGTCTTTGCCAACGCCTCTTCTTCGGCACTTCTCGCTTACGGCAAGACATTGGATTTCGGCGAGCTTTTTCGAGTAAATTTCGACTGCTGCGAATCCAACTATTTCCTCATTGAGCAACGCCACAAACGCGTAGCGGAGCAGCAGCTCAAGTTCCACCGAAGTCCGTGGAAGGATGTACTCTCCGTCCATGAAAGGTTTGAGAAACGAAGTAACGCCAGCTAAATCAGCGGCCGTTGCGTGGCGAATAGAAACAGATTCTTCCATGGAGTACTCGTAGAGGCCGGTTTGGCCGACAGGTTTCAACGATCTAACAGCACCAATGCCTGATCATTTTCTCGTAAACTTCTGTTCCGCGATCGAGCTGCTCGAGACTGATCCATTCGTTCGCGGTATGAGCCTGTTCGATGCTTCCAGGACCGCAAACGATCTTTTCTTCGATTTCAGAAAAGACTCCGCCGTCGGTGCCATAGGAAACGGTTCGAGGTCGTTTCTTATGGACGATCTTCAGCATCTCTTCGACATACTCAGACGATGGATCGACGAAAAATGGTTCGGCTTGACGCATTACTTTCAAACGCAGTCCGTTTCTTTCGGCGACATCAGCAGCGCGTTGTAGAATCGGCTCGTGATCAATGGCCGGCATGGAACGTAGGTAAACCGTCGCAACACTGCGCGATGGTGTGATGTTGCGAGCTGGCGAATTGTCCTTCACCAGAATGTTCAGGCTAAGCGTGGGCGGATCGAACAGTTCGTTCCGCCATTTGTCTTCCGATTCGGTTTCGTCAAAGATAGCTTTCATCTCTGCTAAGAAAGGAATCATCGCAAGGTTTGCATTATCGTGGACTTGCGTACTCGAATGGCCCATCTTCCCTTTTGATTTGGCGATCATCTCGATCGAGCCTTTGTGAGCGTGCACGATTTCTAGTGACGTCGGTTCACCGATGATCCCTTTCGTCTTGTGGTCGACCATTTCGCGATAAAGTTTGCTCTGTTCGGCGACGCACTGAGCACCGTGGAAGCCAACTTCTTCGTCGGCGGTAACGCAAAAATAAAACGGTCGTTTCAAGTCATCCCAGCTCACGCGTTGTGCTGCCGATAGCATGCAGGAAATGGAACCTTTCATGTCGCAGGCACCACGTCCATAGAGTCGCTCGCGAGCGATTGCAGGTTGGAATGGAGTGAACTTATCAGTGAACCACCGTTCAGCGGGAACGACATCCGAATGAGCAAAGTACGCCAAGCCTCCGGTGCCGTTTCCTTTCTTCGCAACAAGGTTGACTTTTCGTTGCTTATTGTCGTCCTCGTATTCCACCACCTCGACAACGAAACCGTGCTTGGTAAGCTTCATTTCGAGATACTTCGCGATGGTGCGGTTTGAGAGATGACTCGTCGAATCGAATCCGATCAGACGTTTTGCATAGCGTAAGGCTTTCATCGATCGCAGAGAGTTCATGGCGTTCTCGGTTGGCTTTCGGGACGATGCGGTTCCTCAACAATATTCGCCGAAGTAGACACTGACAAGTTTTTCGGCAGTCGGTTCACTATTAATTCAGCTTTATGGCAAACGACCAATTCCATTTTATCACAGGTCGGCTGGCGGAACCTGCTCTGCGGAAGACATTAGAAAAGATGTCCGACAAAGCCCACTTTCAGTGGACAGTCCAGGTTTTTCCTATCACCGTTGCGGCCTTGATGACGCCCAACTGGATTGCGAAACGAATCGAAATTCCTGAAGGCGCAACGAAAGTCATTTTGCCAGGCTACTGCGATGGAGATCTTGCTCCCATCGAGGCGGTCACGTCCGTGCCACTGGTTGTCGGCCCCAAGGACTTGCGTCAGTTGCCTAGGTTCTTCGGTCACCAACAGGATCCGCCGTCGCTCGACGATTGGGATATCGACATCATCGCGGAGATCAATCACGCGCCGCGCATGACGATGCCAGAGATTATTGCAATGGCCGAAGGCTTCCGCCGCGATGGAGCGACGTTGATCGATGTCGGTTGTGAGCCGAATTCTTGTTGGAGCGGCGCGGCCGATTGCGTGAAAGCGCTCAAGGATCTCGGGCTTCGCGTTTCGATTGACAGTTTGAATCCGAAAGAGATTTCTCCCGCGGTTGCCGCCGGAGCCGAACTAGTCCTTTCAGTGAACGCGACCAATCGAGAGGCCGCGGTTGATTGGGGCTGCGAAGTTGTTGTGATTCCTGACGACATTCGTGACATCAATTCGATGAATGACACGATCGAGTTTCTGGCCGCGGGAAAAGTTCCGCTGCGACTTGATCCGATTCTCGAACCGATCGGAATGGGATTCGCGCAGAGTTTGCAACGGTACATGGACGCTCGTCTGCGTTGGCCGGAAGCCGAAATGATGATGGGGATCGGAAATCTAACCGAGCTAACCGATGTCGATTCAGGGGGCGTTAACTTTTTGTTGTTGGCGATTTGTCAGGAGCTCGGCATCCGCAGCGTGCTAACAACTCAAGTCATCAATTGGGCGCGATCGAGTGTCAAAGAATGCGAAATCGCCAGGCGTCTTGTTCGTTACGCCATCGAAGAGAAAGTGCCTCCGAAAAACTTGGGCTACGACCTTGTTACATTGCGCGATCCGCAGAAGTTGAGTTTTGGCGCCGAGGCAATCGCGGCACTCGCCGAAAACATCAAGGATCACAACTATCGAATCCTTGCGGAGGACGGAGAGATCCATCTTTTGGGCAACCGGACTCACTGGCGCGACGCGGATCCCTTCAAAGTCTTCGATGCTCTCGCCGAAACCAACCCGAAGAACCTTGACGCCTCGCACGCGTTTTATCTTGGTTACGAAATGTGCAAAGCCATGATCGCTAATCAGCTCGGCAAAAATTACACGCAAGACGAAGCGCTTCGTTGGGGACATCTGACGGTTGAAGAAGAGAACCGACATCGGTTGGAGAAGAAGTTTCGCAAGTCGTAAAACGTAGCACGGTGGTCTCCACCGTGGCATGCAATAACCGTGGAGACCACGGTTCCACGATCAAAACAACATCACCAATAGATCTTCAATCTTCTGCTTGGCAAAAAACGGAACCACGACGCCGCAGTTGTAACCTTCGGGTAGTTGTTGACTGCCGGGTTCAAGAAATACACTGCTCTGCTCTTTCGCGACTTCATCGCAAACATCTTGCATCCAGCTTTGTGAGTCGCCTGAATGCGAATCAACAAACCGAACGCTGGACATCTCAGGATCCGATTCACAGTGCCAGATGTCGATTGAGTTTGCGATCGGATTCGTTTCGTCAGATAACATCAACAAAATCGAAGCTGGAAATCCGTACTCGCGGCTAATCGGTAATCCGATGCACTGTCCAAGATGAGCCGGATCGCGATCGAAAGATCGAATGAAGTCAGGATCTTTATCGGGGCCATCGATCATTTTCGGGCGAGCCGTTTTCCAAGACGAACCTGGAAGTCCGGCGCCTTTGGGAAAGCGAACGAATTGGCTGATGAATTCAAAAGCCGTCAAACCTGCGTAGTAAGATCCGCTGATCGAAAGCTCGTCACGATCGTCTCTGGTCCAGATTTCAAGACCACCGTTGGCATCGGAAAGTCCCAGAACCAAAACGTTGACCAATGTAAATTCGCGGAAGATGGGAATCGAGATCAAGCCATGAATTGCCAATCCAGATTCGGACGCGACCTGTTCCATCATCGTGCTGGATCCCTGCATGATCACAGGAGACTCTTGAGACCATGCACTACCAGCGATTCCCTGTTTCTTAGTAGCCGAAGTTGTAGACGGAGTGACAGATCGGACCGTGCCGGACTCAATCGCAATCGCGTTGGTCAACTCAAGGCAATCTTTCTGCGGAGTCCAGAGTTCAATGTAGTTCACCAGCGTGGTGGACTTGGGCGTTTCGGTATGGGATGTGGTCATCTTTGCAATCAATGGTGGACCTCGTAAGGCAGTTGTATGCTAAGCCGGGACGACTTCAGGTTCGTTCGTTTCAATAGGCGACGAACGTAGTTTCTCTTTTACCGCTTCAACGTGAGCATCTTTCGAATGTTCCTGCTTTTCCAGAAACGCAATTAACGCGAAACGGAAATCGTAGTAGTTCTCGTGATCCAAAACATCTGCACGGACTCGTGGTCGAGCGAACGGTACTTCTAAAATCTGGCCGACAGTTGCTTCTGGACCGTTGGTCATCATGCAGATTCGATCTGCCATGTAGATGGCTTCATCGACGTCGTGAGTAATGACCATCGTTGTGATCTTTTCGCGATCAAGAATGTCCAGGATCACGTCTTGAAGATCCATTCGAGTCAGCGAATCCAATCGGCCGAATGGTTCGTCCAGCAGAAGAACTTGTGGCTTGAGTGCGATTGCCCGAGCGATTCCGACGCGTTGTTGCATTCCCCCCGACATCTCGCGAGGATACTTGTTCATCGAGTCAGCAAGGCCAGCGAGGCTCAAGTAGTATTCGCAGATTTGGCGACGTTCTTTCTTTGTCGCGTGTGGATAGACTCGTTTCACGCCAAGCATGACGTTCTGCAAGGTTGTCAGCCACGGAAGTAAACACGGCGACTGAAAGACAACGGCTCGATCGGGGCCAGGGCCAACGACTTGACGACCTTCGACAGCCAGTTCGCCAGAAGAGATCGGATTCAGCCCAGCCAACATCGTCAGTACGGTAGACTTGCCACAGCCAGAGTGACCGATTACCGAAACGATCTCGCCCTTTCGCAAGATCATGTTGAAGTCCTTTACGACTTCGATGTCTCGCCCGAACGGGTTCGGATAGGCCTTGGTCAGGTTGACGATCTCAACGTAGCGATTGTTCTGTTTACTCATCTGCAACTCCGCTCAATGCTGTTTCCTCTTGTTTCTCCTCCGCTCGCGGGCTGCGAGTAGGCGAATGGAAGTCGATCGGCATCAATTCCGGAAGCGAAACGTCCGCCGCGACTCGAAGCTCTTTCGCTTCCTGGTTGATTGCGATCATGTATTTGGTGACGGTGTTGCGAAGCTGAATGAATTCCTCATTGAAGTTCAGCGTCGTGCGATCACGTGGTCGGTCAAGCGTGACTGGAAACGATTTGCCCAGAGTCGCGTTTGGTCCCGGAGTCAACGCAACAATGCGATCCGCCATCAAAACGGCTTCGTCCACATCGTTGGTGATCATCACGACTGTTCGACGATCCTCTTCCCAGATGCGAATGATTTCGTCTTGCAAGTTTGCACGCGTAAGCGC
>CAZORS010000047.1:0-21747 GCA_964582025.1 uncultured Pirellulaceae bacterium
ACTGTCGATCCGGAGGTTGCGGGTTCGAGTCCCGTCTGCGTCGCTAAGAGAACTAGTAGGAAAGCCTTGTATTCGATTCGAATGCAGGGCTTTTTTCGTCTCGCTTTTGGTGGTGGCCGTCTCCGGCTGAGGTTACCTCAAATTTGGCCTCTTCAATTCGCGCGGCGAACGTTAGTGCGGAAGTGAATCGGCGAATCGTTCAGCAACTTGACGCCACACCACGCCAAGCGGCGGAACAATCTCGGCGGAGACAGATTGTTCGGCGCTTTGAGTCGCCGCGTGTAGTCCTTCTTTCTTCGGACAGCAAAACAGACGTGACCGAGGACGCTTCTGCCGCTGAAATTCCAAATGCTAGCAGAATTGCTGTCATGGCTACGTTGGGGGATCAGTTGTTGCCTAACCGATTTATCCGTTTTGAAAAACTCGGTTCAGCTGTTCTCTCGCGGGGGTAATTACTATTCAAGCATTAAATCTGTTACTTCCAGTTTGACTGCACCAATGTGCAACTTGGAGATTGTGAGGCGGTAACCAAATGCCAGTTCGATTGTAAGAGAGCGGCGTCCGGCGCCGCGATTTGAAAACAATCCTTCCACAAACTGACGCTACAAGGTCCCTCTCGATTCGTATCCTTCCCAGATCGAGAGTGTGGCTTCAGGTTTATCTCCCACAAACCAGGATTAGCCATGAGCCAAGATTCTCAAAACTCTCCTCTCCCCCATTCTCTGTTTGAATCCTTGGAAGAGAGGGTTCTATTCGACGGTGTCCCTGATGCCCAAATTTTTATTCCACAAGCGGACGGCGCAACGCCAGCTCCAGCTCCAGCTCAAGGTCAGGAAGCGCACATCGCGGATGCTGGCCAGCGAACTGAATTGATCTTTGTCGACCCGGGTGTTGAAAACAGCGATGCTTTGTTGTCGGAGATTATGCAAACGCGTTCTGACCAGACATTTGAAATCAGAATGCTTGATGGTGGGCAGGACGGCATTTTGCAGATGACAGAATTTCTGTCGCAAGCAGAAACCAAATACGATGCCATCCACGTTATTTCTCATGGTGATGATGGACAAGTTCACTTGGGCAACACGACGCTCGAGTACGATAACTTGTCCAAATATGCGGATGAATTTAGCAGTTGGTCTTCCGCGCTGACCGAAGACGCAGATCTCCTGTTCTACGGCTGCGATTTGGCGAGTACTGATGAAGGGAAGTCGCTGCTTGATTCAATTAGTGCGGTCACTGGCGCAGACGTAGCGGCATCGGATGACTTGACGGGCGATGCGGACCTTAGCGGGGACTGGGATCTCGAGTTCACGGTTGGAGTTGTGGAGACGGCCACTTTTTCCGCAACGGCGTGGAATGGCGTTCTGGCGGGGGCAATTCCAACGGCAACCATCGATCTGCCTGCCGAAGAAATGATCAATGAATCGTTTGAATTCTCGGTCACATTTCTGAACACTTCCACAACCGGCGATAACGGGTTTGCTCCGTTTGTAGACTTGTCAGTCGAGCCGGGAGTTGACGTTGGTAGTGCTAACTACCTCGGTTCCCCGGTGACAATGTTTCAAGTCGGTGAGTTTGACGGAAGTGGAAACTTAGTCGATGGTTTGGGCGGTCCGGTGACCCATCCTTTGACTGGTTTGGCCGTCACTGGCACGCCGGGCGAAGTGTTCTATGTTGTCGAACTGCCGTTTGGTAGTTTTGTTCCGGGGCAACCGTCGGCCACCGTTACGTTCGATGCGACGACTGATGGCTCGGCGGGTGCGGTAGTTGGAACGCCGATCGACATTGATGTCACCGGTGGTTTTGCGCTGGGTTGTGATCCGTTGGACAATGATACAACGGATCCCGCAATCTTTGGGGCAACAACTACCTCAAGCATTACACCGCAAGTCATCGATTTGGTCAAAGAATCCACTGCGCCGGAGGACGAGAGGTCGACCGGTCCAAATTTCCCGATCACTTATTCGTTGACGATCAATGTTGCCGACGGCGAAACTGTCACGGAACTCGACATCACGGATGCGTTGCCGAATTCATTTGTTTACGTTGGCGGATCGTTATCTGTGGACACCTCGAATGCAACGGCGGCTAGCGGCGTTGTGATTTCCTCGGAACCAGTTGCCGGATCGCCGCAGAACGCGCCCGACAATGGCTTTTTGATTGAGATTGGCAGCGTCACCGGTTCGGCTGCCGAGAATGACATCGTCGTTCAATATACAATTTGGGTTGATGAATTTGACGCTGATGGTAACCCTGTCATTAACGACGTGAGCGGCAACGACGTTCCGGCCGTCAACGATGCGTCAGTTACCGGCAACTACGCAACGGGTATTGTGGGCGACAACGATGCCCTCACCGATGATGAATTGAGCCAGCAATCGATCTCGACGCAAAAGAACGTGGCGGTTGTTAACGATGTCGGTGCGGCAGGAGTTACGCCCGGTGACACGCTTGAGTACACGATTCAAGTTCAAGTCTCGGATTACTTTGAATTCAGCGATGTATTTCTCGATGACTCATTTTCTGACGGCCAGCTATTTGATGCCACGTTCGTACCGACTTATGTCATTAGCGAAGGTGGCACAGTAACTAGCGGTTCGTTTGCAGCAAGCAATTACACCGTCACTCAGAACTCGCCGGGCGATGGCAGCACCGATGTTTTCTTCGATGTCGCCGCGGAAGTTCCAGACGGAGTCCTGACGGGCGACCTGTTCGCTGATGCAAGCCTCGACGGCGGCACCACGGTTACTGTGACTTTCCGCACGGTGATTCAGGAAAGCTATACCGACCTGCCGGGTGACCTGAGTGTCGACACGGGTGACATCCTGACCAACACGGTCGGCGTGACCGGTACGCTGCCGAGCGGCCAAACCGAAACCGATGGCAGTGGGACGTCTGTTGCTATCACAGGATCGAACCTGTCGAAAGTGGTCTACGCCGTTAATGGCGATACGGGTCGAGCAGGCGAACCGACGAGTGCAGGAACGACGCTGACCTATCGTATTCAATTCGATATGGCCACAGCAGACTTTGAAAATCTTATTCTGACCGACTTCTTACCACTGCCGCTCTACGATGCAACAGAGATCACCACTCTATCAACGACTCCGACCGGTACGCCGCCGCCGGCAGGCACGATCACCTACGGAGCGAATCATGATCTGCACACCGTCGCAGGCGTGACGCCCACGATTTCAACCGACGCTGCTACTAACTCGTTAGCGATCAACTTTGGAACCTTTGATGTTGATCCGAGTGTACCAGCTACCATCGACCTGTTGTTTACCGTGACGGCACAAGACCTTCTGATGGCCGACGGATTGTTTATCACCAACCAAGCCAACGCTACTTTTGATTCGACCAATAACGGATCCGTTACGACGAATGCGATCGCGCAAAATCAGATTGCCGCTCCGGTTCTAGCTCTCACGAAAGGCATTGTTTCCACGGATGCCGTATCGCCAACGTTTAACGCGACCACGGTCGGGCCGGTCGCGTTTGCGCAGCCTGGCACGGCGGGCGCTGCGTTCGCGGGTGGAATTAACAGCACCAGTTTGGCCGCCAACCCGATCGACAGTAATTTGGTGGACGCCGATGCGGGCGACTTAGTTAAATTCGCGATCGTGGTTGAAAATACCGGCGGTGCGGATGGCTTTAACCTTTTGATTCAAGACACGCTTCCGCCGAACTCGGCGTATGTCACTCCCGCTGGCGGGCTTAATCTTGAAGTCCGCGATGGCGATGGCAATCTACTGACATATACCGGCGCAGCGGGAGACTTGTTCGGTGCTGGCATTGAAATCGTGGACCCCAGTGCTTTGACTGGAGCGATCGGCGACAGAGATGATGCAGCGCTGGCGGGCGATGGCTCAAACATCATCGTCATCACTTACGATTTGGAGCTGAACACTTCGGTCAACGCAAATTCGATTTACACCAATAACGCCGAACTAGCTCAGTTCGGTGCAGTCGATGGTGGAGGTGATCATACTGCCGGTAGTAACAACGCGGACTGGACAGATGATGCGACCGTGGAGACGCTGAACTTCGTGGGCGCCAAGTCGATTGTTGCCACCAGCGAAGCGCATACTGGTTTTGTGAGCGGCATTGAACGCGTGACTATCGGTGAAATCATTCGCTATCGTTTGGTGACTGAACTTCCAGAAGTCACTGTTGATAGTTTGATTCTGCGGGATCTATTGCCTGCAGGTTTGGAGTTCATCAATGATGGAACGTCGACGCTCGCTTTTGTTTCTGATGGAGGAGTCACTTCGACGGCGGTAGGAACTTTGAACGTTAACGTGGGAGCCGTTGCATTCGTCGCAGGTGACGAAACGACGGTCAGCACGATCACGCCTACCTACGTGCTTGCCGACAACAACATCGGATCGACTGCCAGTACGAACTCAAACACCGACAACTTCAATAGCGGAACAGACGTCTACTTTAAACTTGGTGAAATCACCAACGCGGACGATGACGCGAACAAAGAATATGCGGTGGTTGAATTCAATGCCTTGGTTTTGAACAGTGGCGGCAGCAACGACCAAAACGACGTCCGCAACAACCGTTTTCGGGTTCAGGATGGCAACTCAAGCTTTGGAGACAGCACTCAAGTTGGCGTGCGGATCGCCGAGCCATTGATCGACGACGTCAACAAAGTCGCCACGCCAACGACCGGTGATGCGGGCGACGTCGTGACGTTTACGGTCACCTTCAGCAACGACGGATCGACACTTCGAAGCGACGCCTTTGATGTGAACGTGATCGACAGCTTGCCGCCTGAATTCACACTAGTCGGTGGTTCTGTCGTGGTTACCACGGCTGGCGGGTCCAACGGAGTGATTGATAACACAGCCGGCAACGTGATTGATATCGACATTGATCACATTCCAAACGGCGGCAGCATCACGATCGAGTACCAAGGCATGTTGGTAACTGCTGTCCAGCCGGGGCAAGTCGTCACCAACCAAGCCGATGTGACTTACACCAGTTTGCCGGGAACAGGAACTGCCGCGAATCCAACCGGATCGACGACAACTGGAGCTTCCGGAGATGTAGATGGCGAACGTGATGGAGAAAGCGCCGGCGTTTACAACGATTACAGCGACTCTGATACGGCTCAAGTCACGATCTTTGCACCAACGGTTCAGAAGTCTCTGGTTTCAACCAGTATCGTTAATAGCAGCAACACAAACAACCAAGCCGTTATCGGCGAACTGGCAACCTATGAAGTCGAGATCACGGTTCCTGAAGGCACGATCAACACGGCTCAACTGATCGACGATTTGGATGCCGGACTCACGTTCGTTAGTCTTGATTCGATCACGGCGAGCGCTGGCGTCACGTCTAGCACCGTCGATTTAAATAACGCGGCGACGATCGCTCCGGGATTTGTTCTCCAACAGGTCAGCTTTGATCTTGGTGACGTGACCAACACCAACAACAGCAACGCGACGGCCGAAACGATCACAATACGATACACGGTTCGCGTCGAAGATGTCGTTTCCAACCAAAGTGGTTCGGCGCTTGACAATGTGGTGAGTCTGGCATGGATGCTCGACGGCACCACGCCGATGATGTCCAACACCGATGATGCGGAAGACATTCAAGTCATCGAGCCCGATCTTGTCGTGAACAAAGGCGTCAGCGCGGGCTCTGCTGATGCGAATGACCCAGTGACTTTCACAATCACGATCGGTCATTCCGGGACCAGCGACACCGACGCTTTCGATGTGACTTTTAGCGATCCGGTACCCACCGAGATCACCTGGAATATGGCGGGCGTAACGGCGACTCACTCAACGTTGGGTGATATCTCTGCGCTGTTCCAGCAAACTGGCAATACGCTCGAGACAATCCCCGGATCGTCTTTTGATATTTTGGCTGGCGAGACGGTGACCATTGTGGTTGCCGGTGCGATCAATCAATCTGTCACGCCAGGCCAAACGCTCTCCAACACCGCGACGGCCGACTGGAGTAGCCTTGACGGGACCGATCCAAACGAGCGAGATGGAGGCGATGGAGAGAGCGGGGCATTGGATGATTACGAAGACGATTCGACCGCTGCAATCACCATTGTTGGCAGCCCGATTCTGACCAAAGACGTCGTCGGAACGAGCATTAACGATGCGAACAACGATGATACGGAAGTCGTGATTGGCGAACTGGTTCAGTACCGTTTGTATGTGACGCTCCCGGAAGCCACGATTCCCGGCGCAAACTTTGTTGATAACTTGGACCTTGGGCTCGAGTTCGTCAGCCTCGATAGCGTGACGACTTATTCAGGCGCAGTGAACTTTCCCACGACGGTAACATCAAGCCAAGGTCTGTTTACAAATACGGCTTTGTTCAATCCAACGGTTACCGGTGATGGAACTGCGACGGCTCAGAACCTTGAATTTGATTTTGGCACGATCACCAACGCAAGCAGCTCGAACACAGAACTTGAGGCGCTTGAAGTTATTTACACTGTACGTGTGAACAACATTCCGTCGAACACGAGTAACGGATCGGCGATTGGGCAACTGCTCGACAATTCAGCGACCTTTAACTGGGAAGATTCCTCGGGCGCGCTGCTTGGTACTTCTGCAGCGACAGCGCCGGCGATTGAGGTCATTGAACCCGAGCTGAATATCACAAAAGTTATCAGCGATGCGACGCCGCACTTAGGTCAAACGGTTGACTACACGATCACGATCTCGCACACGACCAACAGCGATGCCGATGCCTACGACCTGCACTTGACCGATCTGGTGCCGGCAGGAATGACGCTTGACTTGGGATCGATTAACGTCGCAGGTGCAAATGTTGTTTTGCCGAATTCACTTGGTAACACGATCAACTTGGTCTTAGACGAACTGGCGATTGGCGACACAATCACGCTGACTTACGAAGCCACCGTCACCACCGATGCGGCTCAAATCGGCAGCAACTTGAACAATACAGCCAGCACGACTTGGACATCGATTCCCGATGGCGACACAACAGGCTCCACCGACGAACGCGATGGTGACTCGGGCAATGCGGGCGAAGATGACTACGTGGGCGACGTCACCGAAACCGCCGTTTTGACTCATCCGCAAGTCGAATTGGTGAAGGAGCTTGTCTCTGTAGCCCCAGCCAGTAGCGGAGTCGACGGGAATTTTGATGTAACTTACGAGTTCGAGATTCTCAGCGTCGGCAACGATCCGCTAACCAATGTGTCCTTGCTGGAAGATTTGGCAACTCAGTACGGAAGCTCATTCGAGGGAATCGTTTTGCAGGGCGGCAGTCCTGCGGTCATTACTACCAGCACGGCGTCGAATCCAGTCGAACTTAACGCGAATTTCGACGGCGACACTGACACCGAAATTTTTGACAACTCGGGATCCAATACGAACTCGATCGCGATGGGCGAGATCGTCGTTCTGCAGATCATCATTGAAGTCGACCCCAACGCGGGCGGTGCCAACGCAAACGGAGATCTGGTCAATCAAGCTCAAGTCACTGCGACCGGAGGTGACACGGGTATCGTGGTTACCGACCTGTCCGATGATCCCGACGACCCGACCGAGTCCGATCCGAACGGCGACGGCAACGCGGACGATTCAAACGAAATTCGTTTCCCCAATATCTCGTTGCTGAAACAAGTCGTTGGTGCTCCGGTTCCGGCTAGCAGTGCAACTGCTGGTAATTTTGACGTGACTTATGAGTTCACGATCACTAACACCGGTTCGACGGCGTTGGATACGTTGATCTTGAATGAGAATCTCAATGCTCACTTTGGTGGAGCCTTCGTCGGCATCGTGCCAGATACTTTCAGCGGTGCTCCAGCGGTCATCACGGCTTCGACTGCATTGGACGTGCCGGGAATCAACGGATCGTACGACGGCACCGCGGCGAATCAAAACATTTTTGATGGCTCAAGTGCGTCATTGTTAGTGAACCAATCGGTTACCGTTCAAATCACCGTCGAACTGGACCCAGACAGTCCAACGGGAACGCTTGATCAAGTATCCGGCGATGGCAGTGGCGACTTTGAAAACCAAGCGAGCGTAACCGCGACGGATTCAGGCGATCCTTCGACGATGGTCTCTGATAACTCGGATGATCCGACCGATGGCGACGACACCAGCGATGACTTGGATGCTGACCCAGACAGCCCAACGGGTTTAATTCTGAGCGACATCACACTGACCAAAACTCAAGTCGGCTCGGTTATCCCGGCGACCAGTGGCACTTCGGGGAACTACGAAGTCACTTACGATCTCGCCATCACCAACACCGGCGGTCAAGCACTTAACTCGCTCTCTTTGATCGAGGATCTACAAAGCAATTACGCGGGTGCGTTCGTTGGAATCGTTCCGCAAGGAGGCGCGGTGGCCACCATTGTCTCGCCGGCAGTCAGTGATAACCCGGAGATCAATGCGTCTTACGATGGCACGACAGCGAACTCGCAGTTGTTTGACAACACAGGCGGCAACACCAGTTTGCTGGACATCGGCGAAACGGTGGTTGTCCGAATCGTAATCGAGATCGACCCTGATAATGCGACGGCCAACCTGATGAACGGTTCGTTGGTCAACCAAGCTTCGACTGAAGGCACGGGCGTGATTGATGGATCGACACCGAATGATCTGTCGGATGATCCAAACGACGCAGCCGACGATGGTGCGGCGACGGACAATAATCCGGACGATCCAAATGAGCTTTCGATTGCTGAGATTGAGTTGGAGAAACAAGTCACGGGCACTCCGGTGATTGCCACCAGTGGCACGTTTGGCAACTTTGATATTACTTATACCTTTGAGATCACCAACACGGGAACCGAGACGCTTTCCAGCATCAGTCTGACCGACGATTTGGCAACTCAATTGGGCGGCGTGTTTGTGGATGTTGTGAGCATCAACGTGGTTGAGGGATCGGCGACCAGTGCTCCAGCGGCCAACGGAACCGGCCCGAGTGCTTATGATGGAACCGCCGGCAGTGACATGTTGGTCGGTGCTGCCACGGACGAGTTGCAGTCGGGCGAGTCGTTTACCGTGACGCTTGTTATCGAGATTGATCCAGATTCGCCGACGGCAAATTACAATCCGGATGGCGTCATTGAGAACTCGGCCATGGCGGCTGGCGATGGCGAAAATGGCGGCAGTGCCACGGACGTATCTGACGATCCGACCGATGCTCAGGACGTGCAAGCCCCGACTGATCCGGGTAATGATCCGGATGACCCAACGCCGTTGTATGTGCCCGCGATTGGTTTGGCAAAGACCGCTGGCGATGCCGTGGCCAATGGGGATGATTGGGACGTGACGTTTACTTTACTCGTAGAAAACAATGGAACCGTTGACTTGAACAACTTGAGTTTGTTTGATGACGTTGCGGCTCAATTTGGTCCAGCGTTTGATTCGGCAAGTGGTTTGGCCATTCAGAACTTTAATGGACTTGGCGTGACCCCGGGAGTCAACGGTGTGTGGAGTGGCGATACTTCGCTTGACATGCTCGATGGTAGCGGGCAGTTGGATGTGGGCGGTTCCTTCGAAATCGTGTTCACCATTACGATTGATCCGGATGGCATCGACGGTGTTTCGCAGGCTCTGAACAATCAAGCTAACATCACGGGCGATGCGCTGGATGAAAATGGTCTTCCGATCGACGATGGAATGGGCGGTACGCTGGGAGTATCCGACGTCAGCGATAATGGAGTCGACACCGATAGTGAGAACGGCGAAGACAACGTGGATGGCACGCCTGGCAACGACCCGACGCCGATCATCATTGCTGATATCGCAACGACCAAAGCGCTTGTTGGATCACCCGTCGCCAATGGCGAGAATTTCGATGTGACGTTCGATTTCATCGTGGAGAACGTGGGTACTGTTGATTTGTATGGCGTGGACTTAATTGATGACTTGTCAACGCAACTTGGAGCGGCGTTTGTTGAAGTCAACGGCCTACCATCGTTGAATGTCAGCGGAGTCGTTGCCGGCACCGCGCCAACGTTGAACACAAGCTACGACGGTTCAATCGATATCAACTTGCTGAACTCCGACGGTTTCTTAGCGCCCGGAGACTTTGTCGAAGTCACACTGACAATCACCATTGATCCCGATGCAACTGGAACTTCTTCGGATTTGACGAACCAGGCAACTGGCGGCGGAACCGACTCTGGTGGCAATGGCGTGACCGACCTCTCGGATAACGGTACTGATCCCAACAGTGACAACGGAACCGGCACGACGGACGATCCAACCCCCATTTCGATCGGTGACATTGGAGTAGGTAAGCAGCTAAACGGAGTCACGCCGACGATTGCTACAGGAGTCTTTGACGCACAGTATGCGATCGTGATTGAAAACACCGGTAGTGAGGCTTTGAACAATATCCAACTCACCGACGATTTGGCAGCAGAATTCGGTCCGTCGTTTGCCGGTATCATTTCGGTGCCCGCGATCACCATTACCGGACAGACGTTGTCTACTGGTTCAAGCGTGCCAACCGTGAACGGTTCGTGGGACGGTGGCGCAACGGATGCTAATTTGTTTGATGGAGCGACGGGTCTGCTGGCGCCTGGTGATTCATTTACGCTAGTCTTTACGATTCAAATCGACAGCAACCTCGGTGACCCTGGACCCGATCCTGACTTTACCAACCAAGTGACTGCCAGCGGCTACGATCCAAGCGGTAACCTAGTCACCGATCTTTCCGATGATGGGCTCAACCCAAACTCGGATAATGGTATTGGCGGCACTGACGATCCGACTCCGCTACTGATTCCTCAGATTCGCGCACTCAAGAGCCACGGCGTACCAACGGCCAATGCCGACGGTACTTACTCCGTTCCAGTTTTGATTGACGTGGCCAACACGGGAACCACCGTAATTGAGAATTTGACGCTGGTAGACGATGTTGCGAGTGAGTTCGGTGATGCATTCATCTCCGTCGGGTCGCCAACGATCGCTGCGATTGGTACTTACACTGGCACATTACCCACGATCAATCCTGTCTGGTCAACGGCTAACACTTCCGCTGATCTGCTGGACCCATTGAATTTGGCTGAGACTCTGGAAGTTGGAGAATCATTCCGAGTCACATTCACTGTTGTCGTTGACCCAGATGCGGTCGACGGAGCCTCAACGCCCCTGAACAACCAAGCCACCGTTTCGGGTGACGGTCTGAATTACGACAACATGATCGTAACCGTTAGCGATCAATCCGGTGAAGATTCGCTGACCGATGGTTCTGGTGTCGATAACGACCTGCCAACGGCTTTGGAAATTCCAGAACTAAGAACGACCAAAGAACAAACTGCTGTCGCAGCAAATGGCGATGAGTTCGACATCACGTTTGACATTCGCTTGGAGAACACTGGCACCGTTGATTTGACTGGGCTAGATCTGTTTGATGACTTGGATGCTCAGTTTGGACCGACATTCAACGGCGTTATCACCACGTCGATTGATACCAGCGCTGTGAGCAATCCTACGCCGCCGACGCTTAATACAAACTTCAATGGCGATTCAGACATTAACTTGCTCAACAACGACGGACTTCTTAATCCAGGAGAGTTCCTTGTCGTTACGGTCACTGTCACTGTTGATCCTGACGCCGCCGGCGCACCGGTCCCGTTAGGAAACCAAGCCACCGGAGCCGGTGACGATCCGAACGGAATTGAGACAACCGATCCGTCGGACAGCGGAAGCGATCCGAACTCTGAAAACATTGGAGCTCCTAATGATTCGGGTGGGCACAATGATCCGACTCCATTGCAGATCCCCGATATTTCTGCAGCCAAACAAGTTATTGGTACACCGACAAAACTGGCCAACGGAAACTTCGAGGCGGTTTACCAAGTCGTCGTCAAAAACACCGGAACCGTTGAACTGGTGGACCTAACCCTTCAGGAAGATTTGGCGACTCAGTTTGGCGCGTCATACGAAGACGCCTACAACCTTACTTTGACGACGCCTCCTGGGGATCCGGCGAGTAACGTTGCATTGGATTCGGCGAACTGGAATGGTGGAAGCGACACTGAGATCGTGAACGTGGTGGTCCCATCACGATTGGCTGTAGCTGATACATTCATCTTTGAATTCACTGTCGAAATTGATCCAGCAGCGGCAACCGGTGTCCTCGAAAACACCGTCACCGCTGGCGCTACCGCAGTCGATGAGAACGGCGATGCAATTCTCGGCAACGATGGAGTGACTCCAGTTACGGTCACCGACGACAGCGACAGTGGTACTGATCCTTCGGACGAGAATCCCGGTGCACCGGGAGACATGGGTACCAGCGATGATCCGACACCTTTGGTAATCCCGGCGGCGGATCTTGTTACAGTGAAGACTCTTGCCAGTGGTGATTCAACTCCTGCTGAAGGCGAGGTGGTGGCCTTTACGATTGCGGTTACCAACGACGGACCGGACGATGCGACGGGAGTTTCGCTGTCCGACCTCTTGCCAGCGGGTCTCACTGCTACGGCCAACAACGGCACGACCGCAAGTGGAACTTACGATGCAACCACGGGGCTGTGGAATATCGGCGACATTGCCAGCGGAGCGACGGTAACACTGACCCTTGAAGGAACCGTTGACGTTGGCGAGGGCGGCAACACGATCACCAATATCACGACAGCGGCCTTCGGCGACCAAGCTGATACGTCAACCGTTGGTGATGATCTCGAAGAAGAGGTTGTTGTCGAGAACCTTGCCGATCTAGTTACTGAAAAGACATTGGTTTCTGGCAACGCAACACCAGCCGAAGGCGACTCGGTCACTTTCCAGATCGCCGTCACCAACAACGGAGCTGCTCAGGCATCCAACGTTTCGCTGACCGATCAATTGCCGGCAGGAATCACCTTCACCGGCAGCAGCGTGACACAAGGAGCGTACAATGGCGCGACCGGATTATGGACGATCGGCATGCTTAATGATGGTGCCGTTGCGATCATCACCTTGACCGGTACCGTCGATGTGGGTGAAGGTGGCAACACGATCACAAACATCACGACAGCGGCAACGGGCGATCAAATCGATCCATCAACGGTCGGCGATGACCTAGATGAGTCGGTTGCCGTGGATGGCAACGCTGATCTGGTAACTGTGAAAACACTTGCCAGCGGAAACCCAATCCCAGCCTACGGTGAAGTGGTTACTTTTGAAATCGAAGTCACCAACAACGGTACGGCTCAAGCAACCAACGTCTCTCTGACTGACTTGCTTCCGACGGGTCTTATCGCTACCGCAGTCAATGGCACTGTGACTCAAGGAACCTATGATGTCGCGACTGGCTTGTTTGACATCGGAACGCTGAATGCTGGCCAAACCGCAACGTTGACACTCGAAGGCACAGTCGATGCTGCCACTACGATCACCAACATTACGACGGCCGCCACGGGAGATCAGACGGATCCGTCAACCGACGGCGATGATTTGAGTGAGTCCGTCGATCCTTTGGTGATCGCAGATTTGGCGATCGCTAAGTCGATTGTTGGAACGCCGGTTTTGACTGACATTGGTAACTATGTGGTGACCTATCAAGTAGTGATCGAAAACACTGGAAACGTTGACTTGGGTGATTTGAGTTTGCTGGAAGATTTGGCGGCTCAGTTTGGGTCACCATTTGTTCAAGCTGGCAACCTTTCGCTACAGGTTCCTCCAACGAACACCGGAAGTAGTGTCGCGGTTGACTCGGCCGGTTGGAACGGAAACAGTTCGATCGAATTGCTAGATGGTTCGACCAGCAGCATGTTGGCCGTCGGTGACTCATTCACGGTCGAGTTCGATGTCGAGATTGACCCATCGTTTGCAACTACGCCGCTTGAGAATCAAGTCGAAGGTGCAGGCGAAGCAATCAACGCGACCGGAAACCCACTGACCGATTCGAGCGACTCTCCAATCGTTGCCAACGATGTAAGCGACAGTGGAACCGATCCGACGACGACTAATCCCGGAAGCCCTGACGACCAAGGTACGCCTGACGATCCAACCTTATTCGATCCCCCCGCGCGTCCGTTGGGTGAAATTTCTGGAAGCGTCTTCGAAGACTTGAATAACGATGGAATTCAGGATCCAGACGAACCTGGCATCCCGGGCGTCGAAGTTACCTTGACGGGAACCGATGTGTTGGGCAATCCGGTTTCGATTACCGTGGTCACCGATGCAGACGGTCGCTATGAGTTCACTGACTTGAACGCTGGCGTCTATACACTGACCCAAACCCAGCCTATCGGTTTCGTCGACGGCATCGACAACGGCGATTCTGCATGGACAATTGGCAACGATGAATTTTCAAACATCGTCCTCGGATGGGGGGACTCGTTCACGTCTGGCACGTTCGGTGAGATTCCTGAAGTGATCGACAATGGAACGTCTGGCAATCCTCCAAACTTCCCGAGCCTTGGCCCGATTTATCGCAATCCGATTTCGAGTTTGCTGAACGGCTATCTTGGTGGACCGGGTCCGATCTACTCAGGCATTCCGATTGCTTCGAGCCAGAATCCGTTGACGCTCGAAAGTGGCCGACCCGTAACCGGTGGCTATTCAATTGACGCTGCGTCCGACGAGGTCGAGTGTTGTGAAGTTGTTGAAACGGTCGATCCTTGCTGCGAGGAGACGGTTCCAGTTGAAGAAGTCGTCGAAGTTGAATGCGGATGCGAGCCGGTATCGGAGGAAGTTTGCGGCGAGGAGACGGAAGTTGCAAGCGATTGCGTCGTCGATCCAGCGATGGAGCTCGATTGCTGCGACGAGTTGCCAATCGAAGAGCAACCAATCGAAGATTGCCCACCGAAATTTCTTCGAGGTCCCAAGTTCCTGCAGAGAATGAGTAGCTGGTTGCGAAGATAGATCGCTTTCCTTTTAGGAGAACTTACTGCTCTTCACTGGTGAGCAAGTCCAGATTTGTTCACGGGCCGATGTTGTCGCTGGAAACTGGCCGATGGCGGCGAGGAATTCTGTCGTCAACGATGGCGGGGCTTCGTCGGCAGGAGTTGCTTCCTGAGTTTCAATCGTGGCGGCAACGATGTCGCCTGCAATTGTTGTCGCGTCTCGAGTATCTGCTTCGCTGGTGGTGATCTGGTTGGTCTCCGCGTCGAAGCCAGTTCGCGATTCCCAAGGCGCAATCAACATTTGATGGAGCAGCGTCGTCACGTCGGGAGCAATCGGCAACGCGAAAGTCCACTGAACCGCATGAGAATAGAGCAGCTGCCCTGGACGGTGTTGAGCAATCGATTCCGGGTTGATGTCGACTTCGCCCAAGTCGTAAGCAACGATGATCGCCGACAGATCGCTTCCACCTTCGGGCCAAGGTTGCACTGGCAAGTCGAACATTTTGCTTGCGGCGATTGCTAAGATCCCAGAGTCGCGGCCGGGCAGGGCGTAGATGCACTCTGGTTGCATCCCTTTTGCTGAAATGATCCGTTGAAGATTCTCCAAACCTTGTTTGCAATTCTCCACCGTGTCTTGAAGATAAGCATATCGTCCGTTCATCGGTGATGGATAACCGTGCGGAGAAAGCATCGTCAAGATGCTGCCACTGATGACGTAGTGCCAGCCTCGCAAGTCGTTTCCATCCAACGGGCAAACCGATTCGACCTTCTTTGCGCGATTGAGCAACTCTGTGATTCGCGCCGTCATGAAAGGGTGAGCATCCTCAGTTTCGAGCCCCGGTAGCGATTCCGCAGCAGCCCTTGATGCAGCCAAGTCTCCCGCCATCAAACTGTTGAACGCTAGAAGGTAAGAGAAAAGATAATGTTCGCTGGCCAAGTTTGGATACCGATTCAGGACGCGAACGGCTTCCCGATTGAGACCTTCGCTTTCCAAGGCGCACACTAATTCGGAAACGATGCCCGGTTCGCCGGGAGCAATTTTGTCCGCTCGGGCCAGCACGCTGGCCGCGATGCCGAAAAGAGACTCTTCATAGAGGGCGTAACCCAAATCGTAGAGGCTTTGAACGTCTTCGGGTTTTTCGGCAACCGTTTGCACCTTGGATGCAAACTCTTCGTTTCCAAACTGCTGGGTGACTCTTGTGAAAACGGTCATCGCATCAGCAAACGATTCGGTTTCACCCGTCATCGTGTCGCTGCCATATTGCAGCGCTGATCGCAAAGTCTGGAATGCGATGTCTTTTTCATCTTTAGCTAATGCTGCCAATGTGGTGGCTTTGATTTCTTCGTAGGATACTTCGTTCATGGACGAGAGTTCTTGAGGGATCGGGTTGCCTAACGTAACGACGGCTTCTAGCCGTAGGCTTCGGAACCCAGCGGCTAGAGGCCGTCGCTACAAAATCATTTTTGTGCTGCTGGGTTTTGGTCTACGCCAACTCTATCCCGGTGGCCACGTTAGTTTACGTCCGCCAAGAATGTGAATGTGCAAGTGGTCGACAGACTGGCCGCCGTCTTGTCCACAATTGGCAACGATGCGATATCCGAATTCAAGGTTCAGCAACGTTGCGACTTCGTGGACTTTCACCAGTAAGTGCCCTGCAAGATCGCGATCCGATTCAGTCAGCGCCGCAACGTTCTCAATTTCCCGTTTCGGAATCAGCAGCACGTGAATGGGTGCCTGAGGTTGAACGTCGTGGAACGCAATACACAGATCGTCTTCGTAGACGATGTCAGCGGGGATTTCTCGATCGATGATCTTTTTGAAAATGGTTTCTGCCATCGGATTTCCTTTACTGGCTGTCGCCCAAAACAATTGCTTCGTCCGCGATCAATTGCAAAATCCCGGCGCGGATTGAATACGCGAAACTTTCCTGTTCGTTAATCAGTCCCGATTCAAATTCTTCAGAGACGCTTCGACCTTTGCGGTCTTTCGCTTCGCCATCGCTTATTTTTCGATTAACGGTCTCCAATTGGTCCGGCACCATGATCCGCATCGACGAATGGGTCACCGGACAACGAAGTAATTTAAGGACGGAAGGATCGGGAGCAGGCATTTGGAACGCTAACCGTGCAGGCAGTGTGAGTTGATTCAAAAATGATAGCACTTTGAAAAAATCACAACACCTGCGTAAACCACCGCGAACTCGTATTGGTAAATTTTGAAACGTGGATTCAAATGGCTCCAAGCCACGATGGCTACAGGATTGCATTGCAAAAAGGAGTTTGGCATGACAGGGAAGTTTCGTATCGCCCATTCGGTAGTTGTTCTGATCGCAATTGTTTGCCTTTCGAGTTCTATTTCGATTGCACAACAGAGCGACGAAAATGCTCTCACTGAACCTCCACGAAGTGCGCGGGTTGCTTTGCTGAGTAATCCTTCTGCCAAAACGTCGGCAACTCCCGCCGCGTTCGTTAAACGCAAAATGCCCGTTCCGTTTTCGGCATCGAAGATGACGGGCGACATGATCCCTCCGTTCGCTGCTCATCCAGCACTGCAGCCGGTTGCGGATTCTTCGGAATCAGACGAAATCTCATTCGAAGAGAATATGCCCGTCGAACCAAAAGAAGTATGTTCGATCGACGATTGCTGCCGCGAGCTGACCGAAATGATCGCCGGCAACCTCGAAAGCGAAATCAGTCTCGACGCCAAGAAGCGTATGATCGAAACGGCGCTTAAAATGGTTGCTCGCAATGTTGCGTTGAAAGCCGAAGCAAAAATCATCAAACTCAAAGCCGACCACGCTCTCGAGATGGCTCGCATGCAAGGTCAGATGGGACAGATTCGATCGATGGGCAGTGCTGCAGACCAAATCAATCGCGTTGCTGGTCCACTAAGTCAGATGCTGGAGAAGAATTATCAACAAGCGGTCGCGATGAACCTTGGTAACCAGCAGTTATCGCAAACGCTGGCTCAGCTCGGATTCAATCGCCTCGAAGAAGAAGCCAAAGTCGCTCGTGCGAATCGACAGCGAATTCAGTTGAAAACTCCGATGCGAGAAACAGCAGCGAATCAATGGCGAGTCGATCAGTTGAATCAGGAAAACGAACTGCTGCGGCAACGATTAAGTGAACAGTATGTTCGGCCGACCGAATCAACCGTTCAGCCAGCAGCCTTCAACCAGCCATTGCAACCTCGTCGCCAGCCATTGGCTCCGATACGGACGAAGAATGAATACTTCGACGATCACGATACTCGTTCGCCATCTCAATGGCAGCAACGTCGATAAACAGATCGACGGCATTCCGCGTCGCGTACTTGGTCCTCCGCTGCGCGGGATGCCATCGATGTTTTCTTTTCATCGATTTCGACAGAGCTTTGTCTCGTGAACCGTTAACCAAGAGCGTATTTGCGTTTCACGCACTTCGCATGACAGACATCCTGACATCGGCCTCTTGATTCAGGGTTCGCAATATCTCCCGTTGTTCCTCAAGCGCCAACATGACGTCGTTGTACTTTTTCAGTGCCAACGAGTCACGATCTTCAAACGACGCTCCAGAATCAGGGTTCAATCCACTCATCGTCAAATCGTGAGTCAACAGCTGTTGTTGCATCGCTGTCACCGCGTTTACTAATCCTCTGATCGCAGATGCGACTTCCAGATTCGTCAACTGAGATTGCTTCGAGTGCTCGGCAGCTTCTTTGCTTTGTTTGTTCAACAGCCAATGAAGAATGTAGAGAAACGCAGCAGCGATGATTCCGTTTTCGACCAGCTTGGTCAGTATTTCGATTTGTCCAATTAACATTGTCTCACCTCATCAATTTCTGTTCCGAGCACTGCATACGTTTGAAGGATTCAAAAGAACCAATACTCAGGGTCGCGAATCAACTGCTCGCCATCGGGAACGCCGAATCCGAACCGATTGTCTTTTCCGTTTGCACCGCGATCGATGACGGATTGAATTAGAAAGTTTTTCATTCCCGACAACGTTCTTAGCTGGCTATCGTTGGGCCGACTGGCAAGAGCACATGCAAGCAGCCCTGCTGCGGCGGGCGTTGCCATGGAAGTCCCTGACATCACACGGTATCGATTGCCAGGAACGGTGGAGAGAATTTCTGCGCCTGGCATCGCAATGTCGACCTCCGGACCGCTACTGGAAAATGACGCAATTCTTCCATCGCGACGGTAAGCAGCCACAGCCAACGTGTTCTTTGAGGCACCAGGATGATCGACCGTGGATCGTTCTCTGCGGAAACCACTGTTGCCAGCAGCGGCCACGACAATGATGCCCGCTTCGTCGGCGGTGACGATTGCTTGTTCTTGTCGTGGATCAAACCCACCGCCAAGTGACATGCTCATTACACAGCCGGCGAAATCTCGGCGTCGCTGATTCCAAAGTTTGGTCCCATAGCGAATCCCCGCTTCGATCCAATCAGATCTGCCAGTGCCTTGATCGTTAAGCACTTTAATATGTGCCAGCGTTGCATCCGGAGCCCAACCAACGACACCATGATCATCGTTCTTTGCGGCCACGATGCCGGCACAGTGCGTTTGGTGACCGTTGCGGTCAGTTGGACTCGCATCGGACGTGAAGTTTGCGGTGAACAAAGGCGTTGGAAGGTCGTTGTGCATTGGCACACCGGTGTCGAGGATGATGACCAGAACACCTTCTCCTGAACTTCGATTCCAGAGTTCGGGCATGCGATGCTCTTGCAGACCCCAGTCAATTTGTTGCGACAACATTGACGCGTCCATTGGAGGACTGTCCAGCCTTACAGGCGGCAATCGGTATTCGCTCATCGTAAGCTCCTGTTTTCTGAGTGTTTGAAGGCAGCTCGGATAGCGGCTGCGGTGGCCTTGAGATGGACCGCGTGTGCGGCGGGAGTCGACAGCGCGAGGTTTTGAAACTGTTGCTGCAGCACATTTGCGACCGGATTCCACGCGGATGCTTCTACGCCAAGCGTTCTGCGGTTGCGTAGAGATAACTCTCGCCAGATCTCCGTTTTTTCACGAATCTTTCCGGCTTCACACTTTGCTGCCATCGAATCGATGTTGGCAGCAACGGATTCGGACAAAGCCTTGGCTGCATCGGTTTGGATCGATGGCCAGGCTTCCATGACCGCCGCATACAAAGGCGACTGGGGCAACAACGGATCGTCTTTTGGAGGACGCGAATCCGGAGGGTCGTCAATTGGATCTGGATCAGTCTCGGAATCTTTCACCAGAACAGTTCGCCGAATCTGTCGAGTCACGATTCGTCCGTCACGAACTTGTTGAGCCAGCAACACGACGGTGATTCGCTGGCCAGTTTTACAGCCGGTTGAAAACAGCAATCGACTGCCGTTTTCAACCTGTTCATAATCTAGATCAATCGGCTCGAGCACGATCCAGAACGGTGATTCTTCTTCAATCGTATTCGCTGATAGGCGAACAAGCGTCCCCGGACCGGCTTCGCGTGGCCCTTCGATTTGAAGAGCTGCCCGTTGAGCGTGAGCGTCTAGTTGAGCGTGTGCTTGAACGCAAAACGCAAGCGTCAACACAATCGTCAGTAGGTTTTCTATCATGGTTGGTTCCTTCGAAAAGTGTCAGCAAAACGAACCCGCTACGACCGCTCAATTTCACAGACAACTGCTGCTGACGTTGCACTGCCGAACAAGCCAATGATCAGCTCAATCATGCGAACCAATTCCGGTCCGTTGTCCAAAAACCACGTCAGCAGTTTCAACAGGTTGTCCACAATAAGTGAACCATCTTCTGCAACCGAAACCTCGAACTCGCCAGTCCGCCGTGCGTACTCCCCAACGCCATTCATCGCCTCCTCGTACACGGTTTCGAACATCGCTCGATCGGCCAGTACGACTCGCATCGAATCGCGTTGACTCTCCGTGGCAGAGGACATCTGTCGCCGAATTGCCCGACGGCAAAGGCTTCTTTGAATCAAGGGTCGGTCTCGCATTTTCAGTCTCCAGTGAAAACAATTCATTCGTTTCTCCGCGACCCGAGATAGGTCGGCGGCACGCTTGACTCATTCCACTGAGCCCGATTGTTGTGCCATTGAACGGATTGAAAGTGGACAAAAACAGCACATCAAGACGGGCAATTTTCGAGGCAAAAACGAAGGCCAATGCATGCCATAAATATCAGAAAGATTCTCCAAGGGTGGACCAAATGTGTCACCTCAAGTGAACAAAATAACACTTTCCTGAGAGCCCTGAAAAACCGTGTTCAATGACCGTTTCTAAACAAGATTTTGGATCGTCATGTCACAGCAAACTGACTTCGTGGGAACCAGGTAGTTGTCGCAAACAGAGTGTGCACGCCTCACCCCCTCAATGAGACCCAAAATGAAATCGATGAATCCTGTTAGTCAAAATCCCGCACGTTCCAGATCCCTTGAAGATCTGCAACATCGTCATCAGGTTGCTGTGAAAACTGCGATCGGATGGCAAGAAGTTTGGGAGTTGTTTTATCGCAATCGCTGGTTCCGCCAGACATTGCTGATCGCAGCCAGAAAAGCCGTCAGGCGATCTGGCTTGAAACGAGATTGTGTAGACGACGTCCGGCAGGAAGCCCTGATTGAGTTTTCAAGATCGTTACAAAGAAGAACCTCGTTAGGGTTCGATCCGACACGAGGCAACTTTGCCGCCTTTGTGGGCCTGATTGTCCATCGATGTTGCTTGAAGGCACTCCGTCAGTTTCGCCATCAATATTTGTCGCTTCACCAGGACGGCTGGTTTCATCCGTACTACGAAGAGCACTCACAGATCGAAAAGATCATGGACCTAAAACAAGCCGCCAGCGAGCTTCAGGAACCCTATCGCTCTCTGGTTCGGCAAATTTGTGCAGGCGTTGCGATCGACGAAATTGCCCAACGCAGCAAACGCAGCCGTCGCACAATCTATCGCTGGTTGGATCGAGCGATCGAACTTTTAAAAATCCACTACG
>CAZORS010000047.1:21847-27893 GCA_964582025.1 uncultured Pirellulaceae bacterium
CGTCAGCGAGTGAATCGACCGCTTCAACTCCGCACCAACAAACTTAAAAAGGAAACTCTCATGGTTAAAATCGCCAAACCTCAATCACGTTGCCAATCCGCTTCCCTTCGCCACCTTATTTGGGCGGCGATGGAAAAGGTCGGCAAAAAGGAACTTGATTCCGACATGCTTGACGAAGGCACCAGCCACACCGTCTCGATGCAAATCGAAGGCACCGTCGATCAGCAACCTTTCTCGGAAACGATCGAATCACTTGTTTCGATTGGCTTCCAGCAACAGAAAACGTCCAGCGTCAATCCGCAAGTCGCCGAATTGATCGCCTGGATTTTAAGCAAACTCAACCGCGCGACGCGAAATCGAATTCTGTTGGACCTTCCGCAGGAATTTGAATCGTACGGTGACATGCCGCTATCGAGTCCGGCATTGATCGATGAAGTCCATCAAATGCTGTTGCAACTGCGGCGGACCAAAACGGTAACGGCTCGCGGTCCAATCCGCTGCGAATACGTTCTGTTTGATTCGACCTGTGAATGTGGATGCAACAATTGCACATGCTGAAACAGTAGCGAATCAGGTAGTTTAAATTTTGACCCGGGATCCGCGTGACTGAAGTCTGGATCAAGCCGCAGCGTTTTGAACGTGGCGGCTTTTTTTATGCACTCGCTTCATGGAGCTCCATCATTTTTTGAAATCGTCTGTCGTGGATCAACTCCTACATGGAAATGGATCAATGAACGGTTCGCGGAACTTTTGTGCGATCGCACCGGCGCGAACCAAATGAACATTTTGGCCAAACAAGGAGTGCCACAATGAGTAAGAACAATAAGAACCACGACAGAAACGAAAGCGATGACCGTCAAGTCGAATCGACGCATGGCACCCTAGCCGATGTCGTTGTACATCCCGCTCGACCACTCTGTGTCGACGAGTACGAACCAAACAAGCCGCTTTCCTACCTACCAATGGCGACATGCGTTTCTGATGACGAAACGGGATGTCCTGACGACTGTCCTGCTGGCGGACCCGGTGATGTCGGAAGCGATTCCTCGGCGTCACTGTATGGCGGTGGTGGTTCTGGCGGACCCACGGCTTGGTCCCGAGTCGGTTCCGGCTACAAAAATGTTGGTCTCGGTTCAGGAGATGCAGAAGTTCGCGGAATTCCTGTGGGCGATCCTACGGCCCTCGGCATGAAAGCTGCGATGGCGTGGTCCAACCGAATGCTGATCGGTGGCCAAGTCGCCAACGTCGATCGTGGCTATGGACGCAACTGGTCTCTGAACCTCGGAGGCCGGCTCACCAAAAAAAGCAACGGAGACGTCACGGTTTTCATGTTGCCCGGTAGCGGCGGTGAAAAGCAATCCTTTAAGCTTCTTTCCAACGGTGACTATGAGGCGATCTGTCCTACGCTTCCTCAACTCGTGGAACTGACCGATACGTGGGAGATGTCTTCTGACGGACAGACGATCACGTTTGATCACACCTCCGGTTTGCCATTGAGCTCTTCTGCGGCCGATGGCACCGTAACTGAATTTAAATATGAAAATCAGCGACTCGTCGAAGTCGTTTCGTCACGGATGATCGATGGTGACCAGGTCTTCAGTTCTCTGGTCCTGACCTACGCCGAACAGGCCACCGGCGGCGGACCAGGCGGACCAGGCGGACCGGTTGGACCAGGCGGTCCGTTGGCTCCGGTCGGCCCAATTGCACCGATTTCGGGTACTCCGGGCATGCCAGTACCGATGAGCGGAAGCCTCGACAGCGAGTCCGAATTCCGCATCTCAAGCAATCCTATGCTTGCCACCATTGAGTCCATTTTGCAGCGAGTCTACGTTGGCTCCAGTACAGCACCGACTGACGCGGACTACGAGCCTCAATCCCGATTGGAATTCGAGATTCCGGAAACAACTTCTGCGGGTCGCTACACCGCTCGTTCGCTGTACAAAATTCATAAACAGCTCCCGGACGGAAGCGGTGGTTGGAACACCGAATCCACGAAGATGTTTATCTATTACACCAGCGGCCCGATCGACATGCTCAAGTACGTCATCGATCCGGCAGGCTACGAATCGCTGGCCAATCCTGACACCGCCAGCGATGCTCAACTAAAATCCGCATCATCGAGCTACTACCAATACGATGCCGACTACCGCGTCAGCCGCGTCGAAACCTATGGCGGTACTCAATGGAGCACGATCACGTACACCGAAAACACGTCGACTCCGACCGATCCAGCCAACAACTGGAAACGCAAAGCTGTCTACACATCCAACGATGGCAGCGTAAAAACGGTCTATTCGAATCATCTTGGGAAAGACATGTTGCTCGATGAGACCATGGGTTCGGATCGCTGGGTGCACTACTTTAAATTCGATGCCAACGGACGTCAGATCGAAGCCTTCTCGCCTTCCTGTATCGATTTTACAGCAGCTCCATTCGATGAGTCACAATCGGATCTTGCGGTGCAAGTCAAAACTAGCGAAGGCCGCGTTGACCTGACCTCGTGGTACACAACGACTGGTTCTGGTGCCGCCAAAGGAAAGCTCGCAAGCCGATCAGTCAAGAAAGGTTCTGCTGGTACGCCAATCAAAACGTTTGAACGTGAGTACACTTCGAAAACCGAAGGTGGCGTCACGATCTATCCGGTTGCAAAAGAAATCCAGTTCCCGCAAGAAACGGGACCCGGAATCGAAACGACGTACAGCTACACCTGGCATTCAGGAACGCTGGCTCCAAAAACAGTCACGACCAACCTTCCCAACGTTCCTGCGGCACAAAATGGATCTTCATTCCCACAAATGGATACGTTGGTTGCCGAATTCAATTCGCGCGGCCAATTGATCAAACAAACGGACGCTCGTGGAACCGTCACTCTATTCGAATATGATTCGGCGTCGAATGCTTTGGTTCGCCAAACGCAAGATCCAACAGGACTAAATCTGGTCACCGACTTCGAAGTCAGCATTCGCGGTCGTCAGACTCGTTCTCTTGGTCCGGCACACGATGTCGATGGCGTCAACGTTCGCACAGCTAGCTGGAATATCAAAGACGGTCCTTACGAAACGCGAACCGCTGCCGGATTCCAGACGGTATCCAGTGGCAATTTCACGTTGGTCAATCCGGTTTCGATTCGCAAACAGTCTGCCGATGGCACGACCGTGGATCAGATCACCGCAACCCGCGGAACTAGCGTCCAGTCAAACGGCGAACTCTCTACCAGCGATTCCTTCCCGCAAACGTCATGGTCAGCGTGGACGCGCAGCATTCACGACATTTTCGGACGTCTGATTTCAACTCGCGTCTACCACAACATTCCCATGGCCGGAGAAGGCACCGTTGGAACTCACTATCACGAAACGGTTTACGATGGCGACGCGATGGGTCGAAACAACCGCGTCGAAACTCCCGACGGCACAATTCGTCGCTCGGTATTCAACGCACATGACCAAGTCGTAAACTCGTGGGTTGGCACAAATGATACTGGAGCCACCGATTCCGATCCAACAGGAAATGGTGCTTTTGGCAACGATATGGTGATGCTTTCAACAAACGAGTACGACAACAATCAATCGGGACTCGATCGTCAACTGACCAAAACCATTGTCCACAATGACGCTTCATCCGATCGCGTCACCACCTTCGAATACGATTGGCGCGGCCGTCAAACGGTAACCGTCCTTGAAGGCCCAACCTTCAACCACATTTCACGTCAATCGCTCGACAACCTTGATCGTCCCTTCGTCAGCGAATCTCTTTCCGACGATGGCACCGGCGAAGTTCTCACTTCCCGTTCACAATCGCTCTTCGACGATCGCGGCCGCACTTACCGCAGTATTCGCGAAGGCGTCGATCAGGACAACGGAACGCTGACCGGCGAAACGATCGTCGTCGACATGGAATACGATGCCGGCAATAACGTCACGAAACAGACGCCTGCCGGTGGCAGCGATTTCATGACCTACGTTTACGATGCACTTGGTCGGCGAACTTCGCAAACCAATGCACTCAGTCAAACGTCCTCGGTTTCTTACAACGAAGCAGGCCAAACCATCTCCAGCACCGACGCCTTGAGCAACACTTCATCATCGCAGTACGATGAAATCGGTCGCATGGTGAAGTCCATCAACGCCCTGAGCCAAACAGTCAGCGAATCGCAGTTCGATTCTGCGGGCCGCATGTTATCTCAAACCAATGGCGTGGGCGACTCGACAACGTTTGCCTATGACGACGCGGGTCGTCGAGTTAGCGTCACCGATCCAGAAGGAAACGTTTCACTAACCAGCTACGATTCAATGAATCGAGTCATCCAGGCTCAAGATCCGTTGGGCAACTTTGTGTCGTTCCAATACGACATGCAAGGTCGTCAAAAGATGACCATCGATCAGATGCTGGAGATCACCGAAACGGTTTACGATCTGGCCGGCAATGTGGTGCAGAAGATCGATGCCAAAGGCAACGCAACCTTGATCGCCTATGATAATCTCGGTCGTCAAACAACGGTCACCGATCGATTGACTGGCGTAACGTCATTTGAATACGATCGTGCCGGACGTCGTTCAAAGATCACCGATGCCGAAGGCGGTGAAACGGTTTACGGATTCGATTCCTTTGGCCGCGCCGCCTCAACACAGTATCCCGATCATGTCGCTTTCAGCCTGCCGGGTAATGCGAACTTGGGCATTGTGACGATGGACTACGATTCCAAAGGTCGTCTCTCCGTTCGCACTGACCAGAAAGGCAACAGCGTCACTCACAACTACGACGCTGCCGGCCGGATGGTCTCACGTGAGTATCGAGAATTCATTCCGCCAACTCCGGGTGGGGTCATCATCCTGTCACAATCTCCCATCGTGGACAGCGACACCTTCACCTACGACGCCAATGGTCGCATGCTGACCGCGATCTCTGGTCGCTACGGCAATACTGTGACATTCGTCTACGACAACGCCGGTCGCAAAACGAGCGAATCGCAAGCCGTGGCTTCGCAGACTTACACCACATCGTACGCTTACGATTCGGCATCACGAGTCACCTCAATGACGTATCCCGACGGCAAAGTTGTCGATCGAAGCTACAACTCACGCGGGTTGTTGGACGAAGTCGAATTCGATAGTTCGTCGGTCGACATCCGAACCTACGACAACGCTGGCCGCATCGCAACGAGCACTTACGGCAACGGAGTCGTCACGACGCACACTCATCGCGCCGACGGTCTGATCTCCAGCATCGCCACAGCGAATTCGGGCACGCAGAAGGTCGGAACTTACGCCTACGGTTGGGACCAGAACAAGAATAAGACCTCCGAAACCATTTCCGGTGTCGGGTTCATGTCCAATTTCGGCTTCAACGCATCAACCTATGACGACGAAGATCGAATCACCGGTTGGACTCGCTCTGATGGTTTGATGCAGGATTGGTGGACGCTTAACAAGGTTGGCGTGATCAAGAACTACGACCGTCAAACGGCATCTGGTTCTGGTGACATTCAACAAGCTCGCACCATCAATGAAGTGCATGAAATCACTGCCATCAACAACACGCCAGTCAGTCACGACGCCAACGGCAATACACTTGTCAGCAGTGCTGGCGACAGCCTGACGTGGGACCTCGACAATCGGCTCACCAATGCCGGAAGTAATCACAGCTTCGAATACGATGCACTCGGCCGACGCGTTGCGATGACCGAAGGGTCATCAACGACAACGCTTGTTTGTCCTAATGCTCAGTTGATCGCGATGTACGATTCGGGGGCAGCGGCTTCATCGCCAGAGCGGATTTTCGTCTACGGTTCTTACATTGATGAACCGCTGATGATGAAAGCCGGTTCAACGAAGTCGTACTACAGCCGCAATCAACAGTTCAGCATCACCGCGCTGACGGATGATTCCGGCCAACTTGTCGAGCGATACGCCTACGATGCCTATGGAAACACCATCACAATGTCACCGGTAGGTGGAATGCTTGCGAATTCATCAGTGGACAATCCGTTTGCATACACCGGGAGGTTCTTGCATAATGATTTGGATCTGATGTACTTCAGGGCAAGATA
>CAZORS010000048.1:0-27487 GCA_964582025.1 uncultured Pirellulaceae bacterium
AACGCCTACGCCTTCTTGACCACAACCGCACTTGCCTGGCCTTGTGGTGTGCAATTCAGATTCAGAAACGTCTCGCCAGGAGAAACCGAACTCGAAACGCCGTTAATCGGACACGCTTCATCCGGCGAATCGTAATTCAAGATCGGGAACAGCTGGTCATGCTTCATCGCCAACACGCTCGAAATGAGCTCAACCATACCGCTACCAGCGCCAAGATTCCCCATGTAGCTCTTGGCAGCGGTGACCGGTATGTCGCCCAAAACCTTGTTGATCGCTGTCGCTTCCTGTTCGTCAACGGTGACGGAACTCAAACCGTGAGCATGAACGTGGCCGACATCTCCGGCCTCGATGCCGGATGTTTCCAGTGATCCAAGAATCACGTTCTCAAACGCCTTCTCATAGTTGGCAACACCATCAGGACTCGATACCAGCGACGAACCGTATCCAATCACTTCGCCGTAGATTTTCGCTCCGCGCTCCTGAGCCGACTCGAGGTTCTCCAACATGATTGCTCCGGAACCTTCCCCCAAAACCATGCCGCAGCGGTGGGCGTCAAACGGACGACAAGCTTTCGTCGCGTCACCATCAATTCCGGACGCATTTCGATCAGCCAGTGCTTCCTGCAAAACAACGTGAACCGTTCGCAACGGATGGATTCGAGAACCCGTGGAACCAACGATCATCGCATCAGCAGAACCGCGTTGAATGATTGTCATGGCTTCCGAAACAGCCAAGTTCGCCGACGCCTCTCGAACGGTCAACGAATTCGATGGTCCTTGCAGATCGTTCAAAATTGAAACGTGACTGGCAGGCATGTTCGGAAGATATTTCAACAACCAAGTCGGCTCGACCTTGGTCAAACCATCTTCGGCCCAATTTTCAAAATCAAAGTCGCCTGAATCGTTCAAGCAATTATTCACGCCAGACGCAAACTCGCCGGGCTCGGTGATGATATAATCGCTGCCGAACATCGTTCCAATGCGCGACGGATCGTAGTGATCTTTCAACGCAGCATCGACCATCGCGAAATGCGCTGCCGCAACACCCAGCTGAATTTCACGGCACATCAATCGAAGCGATCTCTTGATGTTACGCTTCAGCTGTTTGTCGACTTCTCCAAAGTCCGCGATATTGCCCGTGAAGTCTCGACACTCGCCACCGATGTCGGACGTCAGATGTTCTGATGGAACTCGCTGCAAAAGTTCCACGCCGCTAACCCCGGATGACAGTGCATTCCAAAGAGCATCAGGGGAGTTTCCCAGCGGGCTAATCAAGCCCATTCCAGTAATGACAACGCGGCGGCTAGAGGACGACATGAGGGATAGAGTTAAGTGGGCGAAATCGGAGAGCGGTTATTTTACGCAGGGAACCGCCCGCGTCGAGCGTAGTCATCCGGATTCAATGTATTTGAACGTCGGAGAACCCTAATTGATTATCGGCGGCCGATCGGCACAAGATCACCAGAACTTTGGGCCGAACGAGGGACGGTCGAGCCCGATTGGGGTCCGCGAAACTCGATAAATAGCAATGCATTGGTTCGCTTGCTGGCTGATTGAAATCGCGACAGCATTTTGAAAGCTCCCTGCGGCAAGGCCTGCTTGGACTCAGGGCTGGCAACAATGCCACAGCTCAACAGCAGGACCTGATCAGCCGGCCAGCGAACTCGCTCGTTCAATCGCCAGCTGACCAACTGCGGAACGTTCAGATCCAGCTGCGTCAGAGCACCTCCAGGTGCCGGCACATCGACTTTCACAGGAGTCAGTTTTTCGACCTGATCGACATCGCAATCGATAATGGCTTCGATCGTTCGATTGTCCAGCGAAGTCAGGCAACTCAATGCCAAGCGATAGCCTTCGTTGATGGTTTCTGTTTTCGGCTGGTAGTTTGGAATTTGGTTAGGCGTCCATTGCAAGGCTTGGATGTACGAGACCGGTGCGCTTTTTTCCAAAACGAAAGTTTGCCCGTCCGGACTGGCGACTCGACCGCCTGAGTGCTGTTTGTAATCGGCTCGACGTGTCAATTGGCTTTGTAGGATCGCCGCGTTTTCTTTCGAAACCAACCAGGCTTCGATGCCGGGCGAGCGAACTTCAACGGGCTGCAGCATTGGGTAGGCCGTCGCACGCCAATTCGGTTTGTCGACGGTGACAAGATTGATTTCGAAGACTTGGGCTTGGGCTCGGGTGCGGTTGAACCGATCCAAAATCGATTTGACGACGGCCTGAATCTCTGGCGTGTGGTAGACGATGACTCTTTTGCGATCCGCACTCAACACACCCATCGGTTCGCTGAACCAGAGCCGCGTTCCGGTCTCTTTGACGATCCAGTCGATGACGGCTTGTTCAGGTCGCTGAATGTTTGGAAGCTCCGAAGTGTAGGGCGTGATGTCGTATTCGCGCCAGATTTGGCCGGCGGCGTTGGGCAATTTCTCGAAAGTGCGGGTGACTCGAGTAACGCCCGGGCGACTTTCGGGAGATCCCGAAACCGATCGAGGTAGAGGATTATTGGCGAATCGATCGTCTGCTTCGCGGTTTTGAGCAGCCGGATTTTGATTGAAGTCCGGCGCCCATTTCTGCTGTGATGACGGTTGCGACTGCATTGCGTTTTGATCGACCGGATTGAACGAAGGTCGCCACGCGGCCGGATTGGATCGTCCCTGATCGGTGACCTGCGTTTGAGCCATCAAAGCCGAGGGCAGGGCGATCAAAAAAACGATCATCCAAATGTTGAATTTGAAGGTTCTTGAACGTATGGATAATTGGTTCATGGGTCGCTCGACAGGTTCGGGGGGAACGAAAAGGAGCGTATAAAAGGGGAGATTGGGCAACAAGCCGAATCAGGTGTCAGATCTTCGCTAGCAAGATTGGACTGCAAGCGTGAAGAGCTTTGATCACCCTCCCTCTGGGCCCAGAGGGAGGGTGATCAACACAGCTTATGCTCTTGCGTTTCTGGCTTGTAATTTCTATCCAGAGTCCGTTTTGGAGTGATTCTGCTAACTTTGCGGGGACATTTTTCTTTCCGTCGAGCCGAGTCGTGCCTAAGCTGAATATAAAAGGTACATAATGGACATCAGCTGCCGACGATAACTGATAGCTTTATCAACAAGACGCCCGTTCAGGAGCGCGGATGGATCAACCAGCAAAGTTAGACACGATCTCGCCATCGTTGCGAGGTGCAATTGCACCTACGGCAAAAGATGCTGCGCCCGCGATCGTTCCGACTTCTGCCGTTGATGGACTGGATGGATTTTCAATTTCGACAGGGCAACATTCGCTCGACCCCTCGGAACCGCGGGTTGAGATCTCAGTCGACAAAACCGCCAAAGCTGGTTTGGCATTTTTTTCAGTTCAAAACCTTTTGACGATATTGCCCGGATGGACCTTTAGTCTTGCCAGTCACATTGTACTGTTGATTTTACTAGGCTTCGTTGCGACCAATCCACTGCGTGACGCAACGACATTGCGACTCGATGGCATCATGGTCGACGCCACTCCCAATCCAATCATTGAGGACACTTTCAACGCGGTCGAGCAAACGGACGTCAACCTTCTGAAAGTCGATGTCGCAGCACTCAACTCTGAGGCGTCTGCAGATACGGCAGAGATTATTCGTGACGACGGGTTTGACGTATCGCTCATCGAAGGCATGTCCGACGGCATTGGGCTAGAAGCCATGGCTCAATCCGGACTGACCCCGATTGCGACAACCGACGATGGAGGCGTGCAAGGCGAAACTTCCGGTAGCAAGACTCAATTCTTTGGAACCGAAGCCTCCGGCAGTCGATTTGTATTCATCATCGATGCGAGTGACTCGATGAACGAAGGCTTCCGGTGGCACCAAGCGTTGGACGAACTGGAGAAGTCAATCGATCAACTGACCGAAGATCAGAAAGTTGTCGTTCTGCTGTACAACTTCCAAACGTTTCCGATGTTCGATCTCTCTCGGGAAGAACTGAAAATGTTTGCTGTCTCTGACAAGTTCAAAACAGCGTTGAACAAGTGGCTGGAGGATCAAATTCCGATTGGCGGCACGCGTCCGGCACATGCCTTGAGCTACAGCCTTTCCTTGAAACCCGATGCGATCTTTCTGTTGTCCGACGGCATGTTGGCAGACAACTCCATTCAAGTCTTGGCCAGAGAGAACGCGGCTCGCAATCCAAGGCAAGGTGACTTAAGCAAGATTCCCGTCCACACGATTTCACTTGGCCCAAGCGAAGACGGAGCTGAGCTGATGAAGTTCATCGCCGAACACAACAACGGCAAATTCAATTGGGTCCGCTAGGCGTGATTTTCAACGCCCTCACATTTCAACGGCGCTTCCGCTAAACTAACGAGACACCTCTCACCTTGTCCCGTGAATTCTTATGGCATCCGGAAACGGAAACGTTCGCTATCTTGTTTTTGATATCGAAAGTGTCGCCGACGGCGATCTGATTTCCAAAATTCGCTACCCTGACCAAGACTTGTCGGGGCCCGAAGCAATTAAGCTCTACGCTGCGGAGTTGATGGAAAAATTCGGCAGTGAATTCATTCCCTACACGTACCATATTCCTATCTCGATCGCGGTCGTCAAAATTGACGAACAGCTTAACTTGATGGACATCGTCACGCTGGACGATCCTGAGTATCGCCCGCACGTGATCACGAAGCACTTCTGGGAAGGCTGGAAGGCGTACAAGCAGCCAAGTCTGGTCAGCTTCAATGGTCGGTCTTTTGATTTGCCGTTGCTGGAACTGGCGGCTTACCGATACGGCATTCCGATCCCCGAATGGTTCAACGTCTACGGCAAGACTTGGGAACAGCCGCGAGCACGCTACAACCAGACCTCGCACCTGGACTTGCAGGACATCATTACCAACTTTGGAGCGACTCGGCTCAGTGGCGGTCTAAACCTGTGTGCTAACCTTGTCGGCAGTCCTGGTAAAATGGGCATCGCGGGACACATGGTTCAGCAACTCTTCGACGACGGCGAGCTGGGGAAGATCAACGACTATTGCCGTTGCGATGTGCTGGACACCTATTTCGTTCTGCTCAGAACGGCCGTCCTGATGGGACAACTCACGCTCGAAGAGGAGCGGGCCAGAGTGGATGCGACTCGTGTTTGGCTCACAGAAAACTCAGACAAGCACCCTGTTTACGCGGAGTATCTCGAAGGTTGTGCCGACTGGCATAATCCGTGGGAATCGAAACCAGAAGACTGAGACAGCCGACGATCTAGTTGTCTTCTCGGAAAATGTCTTGATCATCTTCGGAAGCTATTTCCGATGTAGGCGCATTTGGCTGAGCTGGTTCGAGCTGCGAAAACGCACTGTCGATCGTTTCTCGGCTCAATTCTTCATTGTCTTGGTCTGTGTTTTCACTCGTTACGATTTCAACGTCTACCTTTTCATCGACCCTTGCGAGATCAACTGGGCGAACAACCGACGTTCTTCGCTGTAGTGTCAGCGACTCGTTGAGCATCGTTTGACTATCGTCCAACTGAATTGTTTCTGTCTGTGTACGAGCTGGAACCTCGGTGTTACTGCCGGTTGCCAGCTCCTCTGCCAATTCGTCTATTTTTGAGTTGATTTCGTCGACCGATGGTTCAGCAGGTTCAACTTCAGGCTCAGACAACAGTGGCAGCGAGACATCTGTCTTTGGTTGAGGCATATTGGCGAAGATCGCGGCCAAAGTTTTCGAAGCCGGTCGTGGCAGCGGCGGAGGAGCCAATGAAGAATCCTGCGGCTCCCGAAGGACCGGAGCCGATTGCTTGGGCGTTACTTCTTCGTCAGCTTCCGTTGATGGCGAATCCGGAACTTGGGCCGCATCAACTGGAGCAGCTTGTCGAACAGTGACTTGCGGAGGGACTGAAATCGCTTCGGGCATCGTTTCTTCCGGCATCGTCACTTCTGGAGCGACTGCCAATGGAGCGGCAACCTCGGGAGCTGGAATCTGAACCAATTGCGTCTCTGAAGCTGCCGGCGGTGACGGCGCTGGTGCGACTGGCCCTGTAGGTTTCGCTTGCGTGGCCACGACAGCAGCGGCAGCAACAGGGGCGACTGCAGCGACCACAGGAGCTGGCGTTTGCAACAGTGGAGCAGGCGTCGCAGTTGGAGCTGGATCAACAGGTGACTCTGCCGGTTTGTATTGGTCATGGGAGACGCGGTCCGCCAACTTGGAGCCCTGCCGCGGTTGATCGTCAGCAACGCTTGTCTCCGCGGCTTCCTTCACTAGCGTCGGATCAATAAATGGTGGCGCGACAATCATCACGAGCCCCAGTCCGACAATCAGCCCAGCAATACCGCCGACCAGCGAGAGCATTCGTTTACCAAGCCCATCAGATCGAGTTCCAACCCATGGTTCACCGATCCGAGTCAGCAACTGAATCGATTTGCTGGCGTCTTTGCGAGATTTCACTTGCGCCAATCGAGCACTCGCATCACTGTAATTCTCAGTTTGTTTTTCTAAGTCTCTAGCAAGCGCGGCGTAGGGCACACGTTTGGAGCTGATCTTTTTCAAAAGGTCAGCGTTTTCTTCCATCGTCGCATCCAGAATCTCAATGCGATCTTCGAGGACGGCGATTTGGCCATCGAGACCGTTGATCGTGGCAGGGATTGCATCGTTGATCTGACGTTGCATTGATGCAATTTTTGAGTTGGCCTGTTGAACACGCGGATGGTCGGCATTGTATTTTCCCTCGGCCTCAGATAGCTCACTCTTGGCTTTTGCCAATCCAGTAACCAATTCAGCAAGTGCTGGTTGACTAGCCAAAAGTTCCCGCGACGTCGGAAGTTCGAGCGACGATTCTGAATTCTTGAGCGACTCTTTGATCAGTTTTAGCGAAGCCATCTCGCTGACAGCGAGTCTTCGATCAGACCTGATTTGATTTAGCTTGTTGTCGAAAGCGGAGGGACTGCCAGCAGCTCGTTCGTTCATGCTCTGAACGGTCGAAATATTCGTACCGAACGAAGCATCCATTTCCTTGATTCTGTCTTCGAGATCACTGCGAGTCGTCAATGCACTCTCGCAAGTCGCTTGTAATTCCGATTCCATGCTTTCGAATTGGCTCGCACGAACTTCCGAAAGTCTGCTATCCATCTCTTCCATCAACACGGTCAGGAATTTGGCAGAACGTTCCGGATTCGATGTCTTGGCCGCCAGAACGATCAGGTCGCTCTTGCCGAACTCGCCACCGTTGGCGCTCTCGAACGTAATCGAGCCGCGAAAATCTTCGATCGTCGAATGGGTTGGCCAGTTCGATGGCACTCCACCAAGCCCAAGCAAGCTTTTGCGGCTGGGCCCAATTTTTTCCAATGTCGCGCGAATCACTTCTGGACGACGCGCAGTTTCCAGTACCGTCTCTTGAGCCGATTTCAATGCCTCTTCCGAAAGGAACTGGCCCGGCTTAAACGTTTGCCCCAAAAGGTCATCACGAATGATCATCGTTTGACGTGCAGTCCAAGTCTCGCTCTTGATGAAGAAAGCGTAGCCCGTCGCCAGCACCAATCCTACAATCGCAGGCAGCAGCCAAAGTTTTCGATACTCCACGAGGCAGTGGAGAATATGCTCGAGTCGGTTTTTAGAATCCATAAAATAAAGCTCGACAGCAATCTACGACGGCGAAAATATCTAACGTCACTAGCCCATCGCGCAGTTGTATGGCGAAACGGACCCGTTCTTATGGATTCGAACTTTTGCATCGGAAAGTTGCATCCTTCCGGCAAATTCATCAGAATTCGGGCAATTCGCAGCCCATTCTGCTAGCGAATAAGCGGCCAATTTGAAATTCAGTTTGCTCGTGACAGCATTTCGCCTACCGAGTCCGCGTCGTACACGCAGCCGCCCCAAGTCCCGCCGCTCAACATTTGCAGCATCGCCCAGAGCTTCGTATCTTCCGGCAAGTTTTCTACCGGAGCCAATTTAGCGTTCATCGATCGCTGACTCAAAACTTCCTGTCCCCAAGCAGCGTCGTGAACGGATTCGCCCTCGCCAATCAAATCGATCGTGCCTTCGACGTTCGGCAAATCGATGTCGATCCTGACGATGTCTCCGTCGACAAGTTTTCCAATCGGTCCACCGCAAAGCGCTTCGGGGCCAATGTGACCAATGCAAGCGCCTGTTGAAACGCCAGAAAATCGCGCATCGGTTAACAGCGGGCACTGCTTTCCCCAAGGCAAATGTTTCAGCGCTGAAGTCAGCTGATATGTTTCCTCCATGCCTGTTCCCATGGGACCGCAACCAGCAAGCACGATCACTTCGCCTGGCTTAACGGGAGAATCTGTTTGGCCTTTGATCGCCGCGATCGCTGTTCGTTCGGACGCAAACACGCGAGCCGGTCCGACGAAATTGAAAACGCGATTCTCATCTAACAAGGAGGGATCGATGGTGGTCGCTTTGACAACCGAACCATCGGGAGCAAGGTTTCCTTTTGGAAAAACTAGTGTTCCGGTTAGTCCTTTGGCTTTCGCAGCCTCGGGACTGAAAATCACCGTGTCCGGATCCACGTTGTCGGCTTCCATTAAGCGGTCTCGCAAACGCTTGCGGCGATCGCCAGCCTTCCATTGGTCCAATACTTCGTCCAGCGGCAATCCAACCGCCGTCATCGTGCTACCTTCGAGCAACCCCAACTCTCGCAAGTGCAGACAAACCTCAGGAACACCGCCGGCAAGGAAGAAGCGCACCGTTGGATGATCCATCGGACCATTGGGAAGCACGCTGACCAATCGCGGCGTTTTCCGATTGACTTCTTTCCAGTCATCCACGGTCGGACGGCGAAGCTTTGCGGCATGAGCCACCGCTGGAATGTGCAGCAACAAATTTGTGCTTCCTCCGCATGCGGCGTGCACGACCATCGCGTTTCGAATCGAGGCATCGGTCAGAATGTCGCGACTGCACATTCCGCTTCGATTTTGTGCGATCAATGCATCGACACTTCGGCGAGCGGAATCAACCCAAATCTGCTGCCCTGACGGAGCAAGTGCCGAATGCGGCACCGAAAGACCCAGCGCTTCGCCAACAACCTGTGACGTGGCAGCGGTGCCAAAAAATTGACAACCTCCTCCGGGTGTTGCACAGGCTCGACAACCGAGTTCGGCGGCTTCCTGAAGCGAAATCAAACCGTGCGAGTACCGAGCGCCGATCGTTTGAATCTTTCCAGCATCTTCGCCACGAGTCGGCGGCAACGTGACGCCTCCCGGCACAAGGACCGACGGCAAGTCCTTCATCGCCGCAAGCGCCATCATCATCGCCGGATGGCCTTTGTCACAGGTCGCGATTCCGACGACGCCTTTGCGAGTCGGCAGCGAACGAATCAGTCGACGAAAAACAATCGCCGCATCGTTTCGCCAAGCCAACGAATCAAACATTCCACTTGTGCCTTGCGTACGTCCGTCGCATGGATCGCTCACGTATCCTGCAAACGGCAACCCGCTTTTTTTCTTAATGTGATTGGCGGCAGCTTTCACCAGCAACCCCAGCTCCCAGTGACCGGTGTGGTATCCGAGCGCGATCGGCGATCCATTTTCGGCGCGGTAGCCGCCCATCGTTGAAAGGATCAGATACTCATCACGGTTGAGCTGCGCCGCTTGCCACCCCATCGCCGCGTCTTGCGTCCATCCGAAAAGATCTCCGCTGGGGCGATGTCGCAAAATTTCGTCAGTTAACGGAAGCGAACCAGCCGGACCGTCGGCGGTTGTTTGGATGTCGTAGAGTTCTGGTTTGTCGTTTGCGAAGAGTTTCATTTTCGAAGCCATGACAGGATGCGGATAACTTGAATGATAACCAGAATGTTGCCTTGACTTCTATTGGACCAAAAAAGCTGACTAGTTCGTGAGTTTGTTGCGTGGCGTAGACTGTCGAACGAGATTCATTCGACGTAACATGGGTTACACCACAATTGCTCTTTTGGAGTCCGCCTCGTGCCACTTTCCACCGTTCTATTTGCCGCACAAGAATCCGGCAGCGCCCTTTCGCTGACTTATTTGCTAGTACTGCTGGTCCTAGCCGTCGCGGTCTTGCTGTTCTTTATTCTCAAGCTCCGCATGCAGGCGTTTTTAGCGCTGATCCTTGCCAGTCTGTTTGTGGCGATCGGATCTTCGCAAGAATTAACCGGCGTCGAGGGCGCACTCCAACTTGCCGATATCGGTGGTGAAATTCAATCCGGCATGGGAAACAGCCTAGGCTTCATCGCCACGATCATCGGACTGGGAGCCATCTTTGGAGCCTTGCTAGAGCATTCCGGCGGTGCGCAAAGCCTGGCGAAATCGTTGCTGAAGATCTTTGGCGAGAAACGTGCTTCGTGGGCGATGGTGGTCACCGGTTTTATCATTTCGATTCCTGTGTTTCTTGATGTTGCCCTGGTGATCATTGCGCCGATCATCTACGCGCTTTCGCGAAAGACGGGCAAATCCGTTCTGGCGTTCGGTTTGCCATTGTTGGCCGGACTGATGGTGACGCATGCGTTTGTGCCACCCACTCCTGGCCCGGTTTGGGTCGCGTATGAACTTGGAGTTAGCCTTGGTTGGGTGATCCTGTTTGGCTGCATCGTCGGATTCCCGACGGCGATCATCGGCGGGATTCTCGTGCCAAAATGGATGTCGGAAAAACTTTACATCGCTCCACCTGAAGAGTTCGAAGAATCAACCGAAGAAGATGACTCGAAACTTCCAAGTTTGACTTCGATTTTGGTTTTGATTGGACTTCCGATCGCCATGATTCTGATCGGAACGATTGTCAAAGAGTACGTTGCAGCCGACATCGAACGATCGGCAATCGTTTCTTCGCTGGACGTTGAAGACCAAGAAAATCCGAAGGCCAGAAAGAAAGCTTACGAAAGCGCCGTCGGAGAAAAGATCTCCGAGTCCAGCATTGCTGCTCGAGTTTTACTTTTCTTTGGCCATCCAATCATTGCGCTGCTATTGGCCACCGTCGGAGCACTAATTTATCTGGGCTATCGCCGAGGCTACGACAAATCCGTGTTGATGGATGTGACCACGAAATCTCTTGGCCCAGCGGGAATTATCATTCTGATTACCGGTGCCGGCGGTGTCTTCAAAGGCATCATGGGCGCCAGCGGTGTCAGCGAAGCGCTTAGCGTTGCCTGCGAAAATTGGGGCATTCATGTATTGGTATTGGCGTACTTGTTCGCCGTGTTCGTTCGTGTCGCTCAAGGTTCTGCAACGGTCGCGATGGTGACCGCAGGTGGATTGATGGCCGGCATGGCGGAAGGACTTTCTCAACCTGAGCTGGCACTGGTTGTTGTCGCAATCGCCGCAGGTGCATCTGCTGTTTCCCATGTCAACGACAGTGGATTTTGGATGGTCAGCCGATATATGCTGATGACGGAGAAGCAGACTTTTCAAACTTGGACCGTCATTTCCACCGTCGTTTCGGTCGTTGGCTTTCTACTGGCACTCGGTATTTGGTATTTATTGCCGAGCCTCGGACTGTAGTACAACCCGAATTGGTGGACTCAGTCCTCGCCAAAATCGGGTCTGCATCACTTTAATCGTCATGACCGACATGCGTTACATGTTCAGCTATGCGATTGCCGGGAACTTCTGTTTTCAAACCAAACTTTAATTCGCGGCGTTTGCGAAAACCTATGTTTTCTCGACAAGTACGTTTTCTTCTATGCAAACAAAGTGCGATCAAATGCAAACTTACGTGACGAGTACTAAAGCTTGGTTCCTGATCTCAAACGAAGCTGATTCTGATCTTCCGTCCCGAATTGCGGTCACTCCACCGTTTCGTGTTGGCAGGCGAGAAGGATTTGACCTTTGCCTTAGCTGCCGTACTGTCTCGGGATTGCATGCTGAACTTCTCGAAGAGAACGGGCAGCTTTGGATCGACGACCTGAACAGCACCAACGGGACGTTTGTCAACGAAACTCGAATTCGTGCCAAGACGATGCTATGCGATGGCGACACTGTCCAGTTTGGTTCGACTTCGTTTTCTGTCTCTTGTCCCGGTGAAAGCCGCCCGGCAGCCACGCTTGTGTTCGACGGCAACGATTCAGTTGCAGTACCCGAGTCGACAGAAGAAAGATTTCATCGGCTACTAAGAGAAGGCGTCGTTCCTTACTTTCAGCCAATCTACGACATTTCAAATGCGGAAAAGCAAAGAGTTGGTTACGAAGTTTTGGGCCGCAGCCGCCTTTTCGGACTCAAAACTCCAGACCAGATGTTCGCAGCAGCTACGGATTTCGAAATGGAATCTGAATTGAGTCGCGTCTTGCGATTGCGAGGAGTCGAAGCCGCTGCTTCTGAATTGCCTGAAGATCAAATGTTGTTCGTCAACACCCATTCAACTGAAATGGAATGTAGCAACATTCAGGATTCAATGAAGGAACTGCGCAAAAAGTTCCCTTCAAGATCGATCATGTTAGAACTTCCGGAGCGAGTTCTCTACACACCTGAAGCGTTTTCCGAAATGTGCAACACGCTGAAGGACCTAGAAGTAAAACTGCTGCTTCACGATTTCGGTGCCGGACAAATTCGATTGGCGGAATTGAGTGAACTGAGCCCGAACGTTGTCAAGTTTGACAGTGCACTTCTTCAGGAAATTGACAAAGCTGACCAGAAGCGACATCAGCTCGTAGCGGCGATGGTCAAAATGGCTGCCGAACTGGGCATCACGCCGATGGCCGAATTCGTCGAAACCGAAGGCGAGCATGAAACCCTCAAACAGCTTGGTTTTGTTCTGGTTCAAGGTTTCTACTATGGTCACCCGGCTCCTGTTGAATCGCTCGAAGGCCAAACTGGTAAGGCTGCGATGGCAGCTGCCAATGAAGCACCGAAAATGCGGCCTTTGGAACAGTTAAAGAATCTCGAAAGTTCAACGCCCCAAGCGGAAGCGGTTCAAATCGATGCCTCTGAAACATCGGATGATGAAAATCGCGTTTTGCAGGACTCTGAGTTCACTAAGTCCGTCAAAGACAATGCACCCAATGTAAGCGATCGCATACGAGTCCATGACGGTCAATGGTTGTTGGATCAGAAAGACGATTGCTTCACCATCCAGCTGATGTTTGCGAGTTCAGAGGATGAGGCAGAGCAGTTCGTTGCTCAACGCGATCAACCAGGCGATTACGCGATCTATCGCAAACGCGGATTGAAGCGAGAGTGGTTTGTCCTCGTACACGGTATCTTCAATCAGCGAGAATTGGCTAAGGCTGCTTCGACCAAATTCGAAGGTGCGGGACACTCGTCTTGGACGCGAAGTTTATCCAGCGTGCAGAGTGAAGTTCGATCCTTCGAGATCGGCCGATAGAGTTCACTTCAGAGTGAATTCTGATCCGTTGAGTTGCCTGAATTGTGTATGATGTGTGAAACATAAAGCCACCGTTTCACACAAAATTCCAATGCATCTTTACCGAACCGCTGATTCTCCGATCGTCCAAGCCGACGGTCTCTGGTACGAAGTCGACAAGAACTGGAATCAGTTAATGATCGACGACGCTCTTTCGGCGACACTGCGCTCCGTCGTCGAAAATATTGAACCCAATTCTGCGCTGGGCGATCTGCAAAGTGAATCCCTCGCGCCGATCACCAACCAAGAAATCTGGGCGGCTGGCGTCACGTACTTCCGCAGCAAAACGGCGAGGATGGATGAATCAAAAGATGCGGGCGGAGGAGATTTTTACGACCGAGTCTACGACGCTGATCGTCCTGAGATCTTCTTCAAGTCGTCCGCCATTCGATCCGTTGGCCATGGAGAGACGATGCATTTGCGCGACGATTCAAAATGGATCGTACCCGAGCCAGAATTAACGCTCGTCGTTTCGCCTAACGGAAAAATCATTGGCTACACCGTCGGCAATGATTTGAGTTGTCGGGATATCGAAGGTGAAAATCCGCTCTATCTGCCGCAAGCCAAAACGTTCAAGGATTGTGCTTCCATCGGTCCAGCGATTTACGTTTCCGATTCACCGCTTGATGGCGAAACCGAAATCTGTCTAAGTATCAAACGCGGCGGTAGAGAAATCGTCGCTGACAAAACGTCGCTGGCGCAAATGAAACGTTCTCTGGAAGAATTGGTTGGCTATCTGTTTTCCAACAACTGTCATCCCAATGGATGCTTTCTGATGACCGGCACGGGAATTGTTCCTGCCGATGATTTCTGCTTGCAGTCTGGCGATGTAGTGAGCATCACGATCGACCCGATTGGCACGTTGGTCAATCCGATGGCGTAAAGGATCACCCACCCTCTATGGACGTAAACTTTTCGAAATCCTGATCACCTCCCTCTGGGCCCAGAGGGAGGGTGATGTCAATCACAGGCTGGAAGCGCTGGAAGCCTATGCCACCTCCTCAATCACCAGCTGCACTTCTCCCGCAACTGCTGGCAATAAACGAAATTCAACTTCCAACATATTGAGCTGCAACAGCGACGGGCCTACTTCAATCGAAACCGAATCTTCGCTTTCCAAAATGTCACGTTCGACTGCGACGTCACTTTCTCGATTGAGCACAACACGAACCGCACCTTCGAACTTTGCCAGCTCAAGTGTCACGCTCTGCGACTCATCCAACCCGGTCGGCATTCTAAAACTTCTTCGCAAGCGAAATTCATCAGGGGCAACCCCAAGCGGCGATTCAAACAATTCAGGCTCAATTTCACAAGGAATCTGAACCCGAACCTCTGCTTGCTGCGTACCGCTGTGCATCCATAGCAACTGACACGGGCCACGTAGGCGAATCGTGTGAGTTGATTTGCTATTATCCGAGCCGTGTTTCATTTCAGGCAAACGTTAAACCTTGTGAAATTTCTCTACCTTGAACCCGTTTTCCCGAATCGAAGTTCCCAAACCAAGGGTAGGTCATGGCATACTGTAGGTCCGACCGAACGGGTCGCGGGTTTATTGATTTGAAAAACGCTCCGGAACAGAGTTATCAAATGTTACGACGACGATTGCCAACTGAAAATAGTGCTCTACGAATTGTTTTGGCAACCGGCCTGATGTTGCTGCTTGGCTGGTTGGCTCAGCCCGCTTTCGCCCAAGAATCTGAGACAGAAAAAAAAGCTTGGGCACTTCACAGTACAGCGGCCAACGCGCAGAACGAAAAGGAATTTGAATTCGCCTGCAAAAAATGGCAAGCGTTGCTCGACAATTATCCCAATTCCAAAGCTGCTCGCAAAGCAGCACTCAATCAAGGCAGATGTTTCTACGCGTTGAAGGACTACGCCAGCGCGATCCTTGCATTCAAAGCGGCATTGCCGATTGTCCAAGAAGACGATCCGACTGTCATTCCAGAGTTACTTTTGGGTTTGGGATACAGTCGCATTCAGGAAGGTCGCAGACTGGGCGAATCAAACCCCGAAGAATCCTCCAGTCAATTCACCACTGCGGCGCTTCACCTGAACACGATCCTGCTCAACCACAAAGACTCTGGCATCGCCAATGCGGCCGCCTACCATCGCGGTCAAGCCCTTGAAGCACTTGGGCAAATGGATGAGGCGAAAGCTGCGTTTCAACAGTCGCTCGACTTCGAGCAAGATAACTTGCAGGTCGAAGCCATGTACGCGCTCGGGAAGCTTAGTTTGAAGGCGGGCGAATTCGAAGATGCTGGACGTTGGTACGATCGCATCCGCACGGTCACCAAGGCGGACGGCCATAGAATGCTCAACGATACAAATCTCAACTACGGTGACGCCCTGATCAACATGGGGCTACAACGCTTGAGGGATAACGACATTGACGGCGCCCACAAAAAGTTCCTTGAAGCGAAAGCGTTGTTGGGCGAAGTCGCTCAAGACGAAACATTTGATCTGCGAGACAACGCGATTTTTCTGGACGCCTCGTGTTCCATGTATCTTGGAGACGACGCAAACGCTGCCGAACTCTATGAAGCCGTTGCCAACCTTGAAGGTTCGGAACTTCGCGACAAAGCATTGGTACTAGCCGGAAGTTCGTGGCTCAAAGCAGGCGACGAAGCTCGCGGATCGACGCTGCTTCAACGTGCGATTGATTCGAAATCTACTTTCGCCTTCGATGCCGTTCACGAAAAGGCACTCTGGTTGGTCGGCGCCGACCGAAGCGAAGAAGCCTACGAACTAACAACTAAATGGGCTCCGCTTGCCAAAGATCATCCTTTGGCTGCCGACATTTATTTCGACCGAGCCAATGCCGCCCGCAACGTTCCCGAACTTGCCGATCAAACAGCCGAACTCTACGCCCAAATCGCGAAAGATTTCCCGAGTCATCCACTCGCACCCAAGAGTTTGTACTATTCGGCGTTCAGCAATTACAAACGACTGAACAATTACGATGCTGCCATCGCACAGGCGGAAGCGTTCGAAAAAAGTTACGCGGGAGATGAATTCCTGCCGGACATGCGAGAAGTCCGAGCCGATTCGCTGCTGATGCAAACCAAGTACAGTGATGCCGAAGCCGTGTTTCGCGATCTTGCCAATGACTTTCAGAGCGACAAAGTAAATCGTTCTCGATGGATCACGCGTGCTGGGTTCGCCTCTTACCTTCAAGAGAATTTCGACGATACGATTCAATGGCTCGAAGGGCAGGACGCTTCGATCACGCAACCGCGATACAAGGCCGAAGCACTGCATTGGATCGGCTCAAGCCTGTTTCAAAAAGAACAATACGCCGACGCCATCGACAAGCTTCAGCAATCGTTGGACATCGATCGCACTTGGGATCGAACTCCAGAAGTCATGTTGGCATTGTGCAAAGCTCAATTGAAACGATCCAAGTTCGAAGACGCAGAAAAAACTGCCGCAACATTGCTGGAGTCGTTTCCGGAAAACCCGGACGACAACGTCGGTCGCGCGCTCTATGCGGTTGGCGATGAATTACTTTCTGTCAAAGAGTTTGATCGTGCGATTCGGAATTTTGATTTACTTTCGAACCGATTTGAGAAAAGTGAACTCGCTCCATTCGCTGTTTTTCGAGCAGCGATTGCCGCGAGAGATAGCAAAAATGGCGAAGATGCAGTCAAGCGTTTCACAAACTTTCTTGACAAATTCCCGGAACACGAACTCGCAAAGGATGCAACGCTCGGCCGATCCAACGCACTTCGTATGACCGGCAACACGACCGAATCGATCGCTGCTTTGAAAACGCTTGTTGAAAACGCTGACGACGATGAAACACGCCAAACAGCAAAGTATCAACTTGGCTTGGCGTATGCCGATGCAAAAGAATGGAGCAATGCTGTCGACACACTCAGTTCGATGACCGGTTCACTGAAAGCGGACAGCCCCATCGCAGATAAAGTTTGGTACGAGCTCGCTTGGGCCCAGCGTGAGAACGGCGACGCTGACGGATCGTTGGAATCTTTCGCCAGCCTGGTCGAAAACCATCCCAACAGCTCAACCGCTCCGGAAGCGCACTTCCTGTTGGGCTCCAAAGCTTACACCGACAAGAAGTACGACGTCGCGATTGACCATTACAGTCAAGCCGACACGGACGTGGCTCGCGACGAGATTCGCGAAAAGGCTCGCTACAAACTTGGCTGGTGTCATTTCCGCAAAGGCAACTTCGATGCAGCAGGCCAGCAATTCAAAAAACAGGCCGAGGGTTTTTCGGATGGAAAACTATATGCTGACGGCCTCTACATGATTGCACAGTGCGCGTTTCGAGCCGACAACTTTCAGGAAGCGTATCAGGCTTACACAGTCGCCAAGCCAGCTATCGAAGAATACGGATTGGTGGATGAACGCGTCAAGAAGTTGACTCAGCCAACGTTGCTCAACGGTGCACGTAGCGGCAACGAGACCCAAAATTTCAAAGGAGCCGCCGAAATGGCGACAACCCTAATGGCGATGCCCAACATTGACGCCAGCACCAAACAGAAAGCTCTGTTGGAACTTGGGATCGCACAAACCTCAATGGACGATATCGATGGCGCGACTAAATCGCTTACAGCGGCATCGACCAACGACGGAGAAACCGGGGCTCACGCGAAAGCTCTCTTGGGAGACATCCTTTTTAAGGAAGCTGTCGATGCAGCGAAAAAAGGTGATACAACACTATCAAAGTCGAAGTTCAGTGAAGCCATCGACACCTACAGCGAGGTCTACTTTCGTTACGATGCAGCGCTCGCTCCAGCGAACATCAAATCTTGGCAAGCTTACGCGACTTACGAAGCCGCACGCTGCTACATGGTTCAGATCAACGATGCGGCGGACGTCGACAAGGTGATTTTGATAGGAAAAGCGATTGATCGATATCAAAAATTGATCGACCGATTTCCCGGAAACGATTTGATTCCCGAAGCGGAAAAGCAACTCAAGAAACTGAATGCGATCAAGGAAAAAATCAGTCAGTAACGCTGTCGATTAAGGTCGGTGGAATCCGACCCAACTCAACGAGAAACCTATGCTAAACAATCTTCGAACAGATCAACCATTTCGCTGGCTGATCTTTTTACTCGCATTGATGCCGACTTGCTTTTGCAGCACCGCAAGCGCCGCGACGCCGATTCAAGAAGCAGGCGCCGAAGTTGCTGCGGATGCCGAAATGCCGATCGAACGCCCCGCGCCTGTCGAAACGATCAAACCAAAAGGCATCAGTCTGCTGAAACTGCTGACACGTGGTGGCTGGTTTATGGTGCCGTTACTGTTGCTTTCGATTCTGGTCGCCACGATCAGCGTTGAACGGTTCCTAGCGTTGCGGCGCGAGAAAGTCTTCCCGCCGGAACTGGTAAAGCAGCTTTCGATGCTGACGCAATCCGAAGGTGGACTCGATCCAAGGCGCGCCTATCAAGCTTGCCAACGATATCCGTCGTCAGCTTCGTACATCTTTCGATCGCTGTTAGTGAAAGTTGGCCGCTCTCAATCTGAAATGGAATCCACCGTCAGCGAATCGGCACAACGCGAAGCGACTCGACTGGCTCAAACCAGTTCGTGGCTGACGCTTGCCGCCGCCATCGCTCCACTGATCGGATTGCTGGGAACGGTTTGGGGAATCACTCAAGCTTTCTATGACACGACTCAATTGGTTGTCGGCCAAAATCGAGCCGAAGCGTTGGCCCAGGGAATTTACACGGCACTCGTGACGACGATGACGGGACTCTTGATTGCGATCCCTGCGGCCATCCTTTCTCACTACTTCGAAAACAAAATCGTGCAGCTAATGAACGAGGTCGAAGAACTTTGCTTTAACATGCTGCCTCAGTTTGAACGCTACGAAGGCAAACTTCGATTCACGACCGGAGTTCCAGCCGATGAAGACGCAATCGTTGAACCAACTTCAACCGGCGAAGATGATGGTCTCCCTCCAATTTCACAGCCTCCACCGCGGAGGTCACGATGAGCGTCACCATTAAACGATCTTCGGCGATCAGTTCGCTGAGCATTACGCCGCTGATCGACGTCGTGTTTCTGCTTTTGATTTTCTTTCTGGTTTCGTCCCGATTCTCCGAAGAGGAACGCGAGCTGGATTTGAACTTACCAAGCGTCACCGAAGCATTGCCTGCGTCAATGCAGCCGGATGAACTGGTCATCAACATCAATCGCGAAGGCAAGTTCTTCATCGATGGAGCTTTCCGACAGATCGAACAAGTGGAACAGATTCTTCGGCGAGCCCAAACGAACAATCCTTTGACGCAGACCGTCGTCATCCGCGGCGACAAAGAAACCGACTGGGAGCACGTCGCAACCGCGATCAGCCTCTGTAAGAAAGTTGGCATTAACGAGTTCACCGCGACGATGGATAACTAAAAGCTCAACGAGTGGGACTTCCGATCTCCGACCTCCGAATTCCGACCTCTTAGAATGGCCAAGCAACGCACCATCAAACGAATCAGCCCCGGACGCGTCGATGCCTTCAACGATCAGTTCTGGCCGGTGATCGTCGCGCTGGGTGTGCTTTCGGCGATGGGCGGTGGAGCAATTTTGACGCTGCTGACCGGACCATGGATGTGGCTAAGTCTATTGGTTTTGCCGGCCCTGACAGCCGGGGCCCTGTTTCTGCTCGCGCGGATGGGCGATTCGAAGCTGCGTCGCACGCTCCAGTTTTCGCTAATCATTTCTTTGGCAGCTCACCTATTGATCCTGATCATTTCGTCATTGTTGTTCATTTTCAACAGCGGTGTTGAGAAAGACTGGAAACAGGTTGCCAAACGACAAACGCGAACCATTCAATTCACCAATCAAAACAGCTCCGTATCAATTCCTGTTCGCGAACCTGATAATACGCCGGAACCGGAGGTCGAAATTCAGCGACAAAAATCGCAAGTCACTTCTTCCGAACAGCCGATTCCAGTCAAACAGCCGACTCCAACGGTTTCTCCACAGACGACTCGCAGAGAAGTCACACAGCGATCTGTGCCGCGATTCGATGAATCGCTCGCTCAGTTGCGCCGCAACAATATGGCACGTCAGCCAAAAAGCAGCACTGCCAACAGTCGGCCCAGCCAAACCGAGAACACAATCGCCGTTGCGAAACCTTCGCCTGCAGCCAAGCCGAAAACGCAGACCGAGAACGAATCGGTGACGGCGATCGCTGAAGCCGATTCGATCTCGCGATCTTCTTCTATGTCCGCCAACAGAAAAGTCGTGAAAGAAGTTCAGCCGCGAAAGCTACCCAAAACGGAAGTCGCCAAGATTGAGCCGCAGAAGACTTCTTCTCGAAAGAGTGAACAACCAGACGTCCGCCCAAGATTGACGCAACGGGAAACTCGCCGGACGGAAATCGCAACGCGGCCATCGGTATCGAAAGCTCGCGTTCAGCGACCCGAGTCCGAAATTCGAAAGCAAGCCGCAAAGAGCACGCCGCGACCGGCCACGAAAGCAAAAGCGTCAGAAAACGCAACCAACATGAAACCGGCAGAAGCATCGGGGCAGCTTACTCGTCGTCCACGGCGCAGCGAAGTCGCATCCTCCAGCAAGGTCCCGTCACCGTTGACTCGCAAGAAAACGTCGCAGCCGAAGAAGACCGAAATCCGACGTCGCGACACGCCGACTCGGCCGACCGTCACGAATCCGCTTTCAAGCACCAAGTCGTCTCGTCTGGCAACGAACGACGCTCCGACGATTCGATCTGTTGAGACCGTCAATCGACCCGCACCCAACCCGAAATCAACTTCCACTGCCACGTCGATCGAACCCAAAACTTTGTCGATCACGAAGGGGCAAACGGGAACGGCCGGTGCGATCGCGAAGCAGAACTTGCAAACCGGCGAAGGTGGCTTGCCCAGTCCCGCGGTCAAGGCTTCCGATGCGATGTTGAATCGTCGTGAGCAGAGTCCGAAATCGAAGGTTCAAATGCTGACCAATTCTCAATCAGCAACCGTGAGACGTTCGACTGCTGAGGCACCTCGTCCAACGAGCGCTTTCAAAGCTGAGACTTCCGCCATCGCCAAGATCGCTGGATCGAAGTCGCCGTCGCTCGAATCGGCAGAATCATCGGCGGCCGAAATCACGTCCGCTTCCAGTCGCTCAGAAGCAAAAGTTGCCATCGAGAAAGGTGCTGCACCGGTGAACCTTGGGCCAACCAAAGTCGTTGCCGAAGCTCAACGTCGGCGGCTTTCGGGAGGCGGTTCGCCGGACGTTGCGAGTTTGAACCCGTCCCAAACGAGACGATCTTCGGTTGAGTCCGACATTCAGCCGTCACTCGCCGACGCGGAATTGGCTTCGACTGCAGCACCACGAGAAACTTCCGCCGAACCAGCATCCTCCGACAGTGACGAACCGACGGAACTGGCCGAACTCGAACGACGCAGCGAGGGACCCGATTCGCAAATGATGGATCACGCTGCAGCACCGAACCTCGCTCCAACCGCCGACCAAGGCAACGGCGCCGCACCACAACTTGCTGCGAATCGACGCGAACTTGAAAGCGACAACATCCAATCGCAACTCGAAAAATTCCTGAAGCAAATCGCGGCCGCTGAGGGCGACGATGATGACGAAGAAGAGGCCGAACGATTGCGACGACTGATGGGCAACGCACAAGCCCGTGTCGCTAGGGCACCGAACTCTGCCGGAGAAAACGATCCCGTGGCTGGATCCGACGAAGCGGCTTCTCCCAACGATGGCAGCGAATCTTCGGAAGCAGAAATTGCTTCTCGCTCAGAACGAGGCGGCGCGTTTTCGACCACCGACTTGATCAGTCGATCGGCAACTCAAATGGCCGTCCAAGCCGTGACCTCTTTGCCGGTCATTGATGGGGCTCTCGCACGACGCAGCAAGCCAACGGACTCCAACAATTCAGCTCGCAAACTTGCGACCGCTTCGGACTCAGCTGATCGGGATCGCGCTGACACCGCTCCAAATGTTTCTACCGAAGCAGCGTTGGCGGCAACGTCCCCACGACCAGACTCCGGATCGACCGTCGCTGAAGAATCAGAAGGCGACGAACTGGCCGACGTTCGAATCGCACGTAGCGAAGCGGCTCGATCGGATTCCGGATTCGCGCTCGACGTCGAAGCCATGGAAGGTCCTGCTGGATTGGCGAACACGCCCAGCGTCACCGCAGGAGTCAACATGCGTCCCGCAGCTGAAGAAAGCAGACAGCTCCAACCCGAACTCGACAATCGTTTCCGAAACGATGATTTTGGGGGTGCACCTGCGATGAATCCAACCGCAACGATTGCCAAGGAAGCTTTCCGTCAGCGATCGCCGGGAATGGCACAAAGCCAAACCGAACCGAAAACCGAAGCCGCCATCCATCTTGGTCTGGAGTTTCTGGTCAAGTACCAACAGCCCGATGGCAGTTGGTCACTGACTCGATTCGACACCGAACATCCGCTGCATAAACGACAGCTCGACAGTGACACGGCCGCGACGGGCCTAGCGGTTCTGGCGTTTCAAGGCGCTGGCTACAACCATCTCGAATTCAAGTATGCTCGACAGGTCAACCATGCCGTTCGCTGGCTGATCAAAAATCAAGGCGAAGATGGATTGCTGTATCTTGAGTCCGACAAAAAATCGAACAGCGCGTGTCGGCTTTACAGTCATGGCATTGCGGCACTGGCTCTAACTGAAGCTTACGGTATGACGCAGGATCCAACGCTGAAGGAACCGGCACAGAAAGCGCTCGACTTTATCACGCGCACACAACATCCGACCAAAGGCGGTTGGCGATACTATACCGAAATGAAAAACCGATCGACTGATACTTCCGTTTCTGGTTGGATGGTGATGGCGCTGCAAAGCGGAAGACTGTCTGGCCTAGACGTGGACGACAAGACGTTTAAGTCGATCGTCGAATGGCTCGCTGTTGCGGCGGACCCGGCCAACGATTCATTGTATCGATACAACCCATACGCGGTTAATTCTCAGGGCGTTTCAAGAATCCAAGGCCGCAACGCGACGGCCAGCATGACGGCGGTAGGGTTGCTGATGAGAATTTATACTGGTTGGGAGCGGGACGATCCGCGATTGGCCGCAGGAGCACGATTCCTTGTGCAACAACAATTGCCGGGCAACACCATGGCGCTACGCGATACTTACTATTGGTATTACGCGACTCAGGTTCTGAAACACATCGATGGACCCGAGTGGAAAACGTGGAACAACGCGCTTCGCCCCATGCTGATTAAGGCTCAAGAAAAGACGGGTGACAATGCAGGAAGCTGGGATCCCTACTCGCCCGTCCCAGATCGCTGGGCTCCGTTTGGAGGCCGATTGTACGTCACCACCATGAATTTATTATCATTGGAAGTCCGACACCGTTTGTTGCCGCTGTATCAAAAAACGAACGAAGCACCGAATCAGAAGTCGAATCCGATTATCCTTGAGGAAACTCCTTTCGAGTAAACCTTTGCCCGCTTGCAGACGCGTGGTCAAAGGCGACAATTACCCACACGAAAATCAAAACCAAACTAAATTGCTTCATGTCCCGAAATATCTCTGCCAGCCGATTCTGTCTGGGTACTCACCCGTCAATGAAACTCCAACGCGAGGCGGGTCCCAATCCGTCGGGCAATGGAAACAGTTATTCAACCGATCGGTTCGGTAATTGGTTCACAGAAATGCAATCTGTGTTCGGCGGCGATCGGCTTTCAGTTGACACGGCGGCTCTCTATCAATTTGTCGAGCTATTTTCTGCATGGTGCAGCAAGACAGATTTTGATCCCCGTTCGATCGACATCTGGACCAAGATCGGACGCTATCCGGCATTTCAGTCTTCTGAAGATCTCAACGCGGAACCATCCGCAATTCGCTCTGGTGATGTCGGAGGAATCTTTGATGGCACGACCGACATTTTTTCGCTGTACGACGCCAATGCGACTCGGACTTTGATCATGGCGCAGGCTGCGGCCTTCAACGTGATCGAATTCGCTGGCGTTGCGATTCATGATCCAGCCGACCACTTGATGCGTGATGGCGGATTCATCGACGTTCAAGACGGCGTTGCGTTTTACGAAGAGGAACGCTTCGATGCCGAATATGATTTCGAAAACACGCCTGAGTGGGATCGCATCGAAAGCGGCACGATCGCTCCGCTGAAACTTCATCAGTCGACTGGCCAAATCAAGAACGTCGGGATGGCGACAAAGCATGCTCGCACCATGGTCGAAATCGTCAACCGTTTTCCGGGCAAGTTTGACTACATCATGCACACGCTTTGCAATCCGTCAGCGACGACTAGCTTTTGCGACCTGCTCGATCTTGCAAAACGAGAAACGTCTGCCGGTCGACCGCTCAAGCTGGACATGGGCGGCATCCTCAACGGTGGACTTTACGCAAAGAACGATCCACTCGATGGAGAACTGGCCAAGCCTCGTGTGCAACGCGTCGTCGCGAACTATCAGAATGGCTCCGACGCGCAAATTCAACAAGCAATCGATATCCAAGTCGTCATCGACAAACATTCGATAACGCGTCGCGTGTTGGCGGCTGAGTTTGCTGCTCAAGCGTTGGTAACGTATCCGGAGATTTGCAATCGCTGCGTGCTAACATCAACAACGCCATCACGAACGGCGAGCCTAATTGAAGAAATGCAAAATCAAACGGTGTCTAACGATTGCTGGAAGCAGCTGATCGATGAAGGACTTTTTGATGAGCGGTGCGCCGAGTTTCTTCTCTAGGCCGAGTTTCTTCTCTAGGGTTAGCAGCTTCAACGCTGCTTCGGTGTGTCGGATCGGAGTAGCTTAATCGGCCCACAAATCCTGTCAGCCCGGAGGGCGAAAGATCCCTGCCGGTGGCGTCAGCCACCGGAATCATGGCAAAATGTCTCAAAGCCCAGAGGGCGACACATCCGTCATTAAAAAGGAGAAGTGAAAGCCATGGCATCACATCAACAACTTCTTTATCACATCGTTTTCAGTACAAAAGAGCGGCGCCTTTTATTACGTGAAGATGATTTCAGGGATAGTGTCTGGCGCTACATGGCTGGGATCGCCAGCAATTTGCAGGGCCATGCCGTTCGGATTGGAGGCTACTATGACCATGCTCATCTGCTCCTTCGCATTCCCGGTAAAATCGCAGTTGCCGATTTTGTGAGACAGCTCAAGGCGAACACGAGCAAACACATCAATGAAATACAAGGCTCGCGTTCGAGGTTTCATTGGCAGGACGGCCCTCCAAAGCGAATGCAGTGTCAGCTTATATCGACCGCCAGCTGGAACACCATCGCAAGAGAACGTTTCAGGAAGAGTACTTGAAGATGCTCGCCGATCATGAGGTTGAATATGATCCAAAGTACCTATGGGAATGACTCCATTTATGTATCGCCCTCCGGGCTTGAATATCAACACAGCCAATGTCCGGTGGCTGACGCCACCGGCAATGATGTACCGCCCTCCGGGCTAATCGCCAATTCAACAACCACTTCAGTCGCATCGACTGAGGAGGAGAAGCGCGTAACCACTGCCGTTTGTTTGCGCTAAACCGGGAATTTTTAAAGCTTGACCGTCATTGAAAGCGGACAGCGAAAGATTCGGACCGATGAACTTTGCAATTAGTCTCCCGAGAACCAATCGATGATTCGATCGGTTAAGGTCATCTCGTCTTTGCGAACTTTCTCCACCAACACGATTTCCAACGGACCAACATCGTCCGTCTTTGCCGTAAGCTTGAAAGTCTGCCCCGCACGTCCTTGCTCGCCTTCAAGATGTTCTCGGAACTTCGACATCGACGCGTCGCTTAGCTTCGCGTCATAGTAGGTGTGTTCGTCTTCGGAAGGGCTAACGACAAGAAACTGAAACGTAGTGCCTTCGATGGTCTCCATTTCAAATTCACCCTTTTCGTCCACATCAAAGTGTTCTGAAAAGTAGCTCATCCCCTGTTCACTGCCCAAGTACGCGATTGAAGCAGCATTGCCGGGAGATCCGTCTTCCAAAACCACGCGACCGAAAATTCGCCGAGTGGAAACCTCTTTGATTTCGACTTCCCGTTCAGCGTTTTTCTTCCGATCCAACGTCAACTTAATTGGCTTCGCCGTCAGCAACGGCCCTTTTGTTTTGACCTTTTGTTCGGCTGCCTTTCCTTCCTTTGCCAAGAAAATAGTGCACTCTCCCCAACGGGGTGGAAGTTCATATTTCCCCTCTTCGTTGGTGACAGCAAACGCTTCCACGTCAGCGGTTGTACTGTTCGCCAGATTGAAAGACTGAGAAATTTGCACGACTTGGCCAGCAACCGGTTCTCCCTCGTTATCCAGTACTCGACCCGAAACCACGACGCCATTTTGCAGATGCAAGTTCCCCAGTTTGTGTTCGCTAATTTCTGGTGGAGACACATCGGATTGCTGCACCCTGAAATCGGTTTTCAAAGGCGCGAAATTATCACTACTGGCAATCAGGTCCAGCTTGATTCCTTCAGGCACCAGAAACTCAAACGAGCCATCGGTTTCGCATTCTTTCCACACATGAAATCGCTGTTCCTTGTGAATCCAACCATCGGGTTCATGCACCTCAAAGCGAGGTCTGTGCAATTGCGTTCCAGACGCGGAAGCAGGGGGAACGATCTTGCCAACCACCTTTACTGCCTGTTTGAGTTTCACTTTTTCCAGCTGCCCGTCAAATCCTTTCCATTGTTCGCCAGCGACAAACGTGTTGAAAGGTAAATATCCTTTGGCTTCGACATCAAGTATCAGTCCAACACGATCTTTGGCAACAAACGTTTTCTTGGCCTCGATGTGAAAACGACCTTTCTTCGTCTGAACTTCCCACGATCCAATCGTCACGGGCTTATCATTCACGCCCTCTTTAAAGTTGGAGTAGTCCAGAATCTGGATTTTGACCTTGGCTTCGTCGACGGGCTTGCCGCCTGAGCTGACGACTTCTCCAACCAGTTCGGAAATGCTGACTTCTATTTTCGAATCAACTTCTTCTTGTGGAAGCAAACCGGCAGCAACGGAGTTGCTCATTGTCGAAACGATCAAAATCGCCAACAAAGTGAAAGATCGCCACCTCGCCAGATCAACGGTTAGTATCGCTCTCATTTTCTGCCTCCGGTAACCCACCATCTGACTTCCATTGTGCATGCCAAGGATCAGACATGCAATCATTTGGCTGTGGCAGAAACCAACCAAGGTAGGATATGGAGCCAAGCTCGTCTTCGGCGGAACGTTATCCACGTGAAGCGAATCTTGCTGCTTCAACTAG
>CAZORS010000049.1:0-6061 GCA_964582025.1 uncultured Pirellulaceae bacterium
GTGCGCCTTTTCCCGTTACCTAACATGGTCCTGTTCCCCGGCGTGGTCCAAGCCCTCAACCTTTTTGAGCCTCGATATCGAGCACTGATGGCCGATGTTATGGCGGATGATGAATTGATCACGATGGCGTTGGTGAAGCCGGAAGCTGACAATCTGTCGATGCCGGTCCCTGAGATCTTCGAAACGGTTTGCGTTGGCAAAGTGATGACGCATGCGAAGCTTGAGAACGGCACCTACAACGTTCTGTTGGCAGGCGTTTCCCGCGCAATTATCGTGGATGAACTGGCGTCCGATACGCCATACCGACAAGCCAAGGTAGATCTGCTTAGTGAAAGCAAATTGGCCCCCGAGCAAGACAATGCCTATCGTTTTCAGCTGATTGAACTCTTTAAGAACACACGTGAAGTCGAATCACAGTTCGACGAGAAGGCTCTCGATAAATTGGTCAGCGATCGAATCGAAGTCGGTCAGCTGGCCGACTTGATTGCCTATGCTTCTGGAATCAGCCCGACGGAACAGCAACAAGTTTTGGAGCTCACTGATGTGCAACGGCGTGTCGAGTATTTGATTTCGATGCTGGAACAGCTAGGTGAAAAGGTCGCCTCGAACGATGGCGGCCCTCGCAATTTTCCGCCTGGATTTAGTCTAAATTAACTTTACGGTCTCCTCTTGAGGACACGATGAAAATCTCAATCAAGTACTGCGGCTCCTGAAACTATCTTCCTCGTGCTACCGGTCTGGCAGCAAAAATTAAGGAAGTACTCGATGTTGATGCCGAGCTTATCAAAAGCAGCGGTGGAGTTTACGACATTACCGTCGATGACCAACTGGTGTATTCAAAGCACAACAATGACAATCAGTTTCCTGAGACGGACGATGCCGTCGTCGAATTGATTCAAGCAATCTAGTACGTAGACCGGCCGATTCGACGTTGCTCGGCCACCTTGGCCGAATTAGGTGCGACGGGCAAAGTGGCGTCCTACGGTTCCGGCTGATCTCCAACTCGCGGGTCCGGCCGTCGGCTGATGTCGTGTTCAACGCTTGTGCCGCGACGGATGGCATCTTGGCCAAAGCGATCTTTGAGCTGGTCCTTCATCTCGTCCAGACGATCGTTGCGCGAACGCTCTTCGTTGTCGAACAGCATCTGCTGCTGCACCGCACTTGAAGTCAGATTGCTGACACCCATTCCGACTAGGCGGACTCCGCTATCGATATCTACTCGAGACAAAAGTTTTTTCACGGCAGTCTCCAACTCTTCGGTGGAAGACGATGGCTCAGACAGCGAAATCGATCGAGTAATCGTGCGGAAGTCAGAAAATCGAACTTTGATCTGCACCGTGCGGCCTCGAATTTCGTGACGTCGCAAACGTCTGGCGACTTGCTGCGTGAGCTCCAGCAACCACGCCCGCAGAGGTTCGCGATCGACGATGTCATAGGAAAACGTGGTCTCATGGGAAACCGATTTAGCGATTCGGTCGGGAACGACGGGGCGAGTATCAAGCCCGCGAGACAACCGCCAAAAATGCTCGCTATTGATCCCAAAGAACTGCTTCATCGTGTCGCGTTCGAGCCCGCGAAGTTGCTCGATCGTTTTCACGTTGAGCCGATGAAACTTCTTTAAAGTCTGCTTGCCAACACCCCATACTCGCTCGATCGGTAACGGATTCAGAAAGCCTTCGATATCATTTGGGTCCACGATCACCAAACCGTCTGGTTTATCCAAATCGCTGGCCAGTTTGGCAAGGAACTTATTCGGGGCAACGCCTGCTGAAGCCGTGAGACCAAGTTCACTTTGAATCGCGGATCGGATCAATCTGGCAATCGTTGGACCGTCACCAAAAAGTTTCTCGCATCCGGACACATCGAGAAATGCTTCGTCGAGTGCCAGTGGCTCGACCATTGAAGTGAATCGAAAGAATATCTCGCGAATCTGTTTTGAAATTTTCGCGTAGTGGTCCATTCGCGTTTTGACGAACACAACGTTGGGGCACAAGCGAACGGCTTGCGATGAAGGCATCGCACTGAAGATGCCAAATTTTCTGGCTTCGTAGCTGGCCGCTGAAATGACGCCGCGACCTTTCGGAGATCCGCCCACGACGACCGGCAGCCCGGCCAATTTCGGGTTGTCGCGAATTTCAACGGAGGCGTAAAACGCATCCATGTCGATATGCAGAATCATGACTTCACTTTTGTTTACTTGCCCACGTCGCAAACTTGGCAATCTGAGGATGTGATTTTAGCAGATCCAAAGTGTAAAAATGTCGACCCAGCTCTTTCTCTTTCGGCACAAACTTGTGGACGGCATTGTGGCAGTCGCGACAAAGCGCAATCGTCGTCTGCATTTGCTCGCGAGAGAAATTCTTTTTGAACCATTTGTTGCTGTGGCAGGTTCGCGGAATCAGGTGATGCTCAGTCGTGCCTTTCTTTGGCAGCCGATCGCAAAGCGCACACTGTTGAATTGGTTTTGTCATTTAAAACGCCAAGACTAAAGTTAGCTGACTCCCCTCTCCCCGCGAATTCGGACCTCAAAGCAATGACATCGAAATCAAACGGCGTCCGAATTCGCGGGGAGAGGGGTTGGGGGTGAGGGGCTTCGGCAACAACCTTTACGACTTCCCGAACAATCGGCCAATATGTCTTATGCAATCCAACCGAATAGGAACCTTATTTCCCTCACCCCCAGCCCCTCTCCCAAAAATTCGATCAAAGTTTGATCAGCACAAGTAGTACAAGGATTCGAATTTTCGGGAGAGGGGAGCCAGATAATGGTTGTTGGTATAGTATGACGTAAACAACGGCATCAAGTTCATACGCGAGAAAGAATGGTCGACAATCCGTATCAACTCTCTGCGGACTCCGTCATGGAGCCGCCAACGACGCTTGCCGGAGCAATCAAACATCTCGGCCCCGGACTGATTCTGTCGGCGTCGATTGTTGGATCTGGTGAATTGATTGCAACGACTGTCATGGGCGCTGAAGCTGGATTCGTGACATTGTGGGTGATCCTTGTTAGCTGCTTAGTGAAAGTGGCCATTCAGCTGGAATTTGGAAGGCACACGATCGCCACGGGCGAAACGACGATGCAGGCGCTGAACCAGTTGCCTGGGCCGAAGTTCGGCAAAGCACATTGCTCGATCTGGATCTGGCTGGTGCTGATGACGATCAAGAACCTTCAACTAGGAGGAATCATCGGTAGTGTGGTCGGGATCTTGATGATCGTCTTTCCCTCAACGCCGCCGTGGATTTTCCTCGTTGCACTTTCAGTCGCTGTATCGCTACTGGTGTCGTTGGGCTACTACACGATTTTGGAGAAAGCTTCGATCGTGATGATCGCGTTGTTCACGGTTTTCACACTGGCGTCTGTTGTAATGCTTCAGTTTACAGACTTCGCGATTTCTTTTGGTGACATCGCCAGCGGGTTCAAGTTCCAACTTCCAGCGGCGGCCGTACTGGTGGCGATTGGAGCGTTTGGAATCACAGGCGTCGGTGGCGACGAGATCATGGTCTACAACTATTGGCTGATCGAAAAAGGATACGCTCGACACACTGGACCAAATGACGGATCGGAGGATTGGGTTCGCCGTGCCAAAGGTTGGATTCGGATCATGTATCTCGATGCGATTCTGTCGATGGTGATCTACACGGTGGTGACGCTGGCCTTCTATTTGCTTGGCGCGGCGATCTTGAATTCGCAAGGCGTTGTGCCAGAGAAGAACATCGAATTGGTTGAAACGCTGTCGCAAATTTACACAGAGACACTTGGAGAAGGTGCGCGGCTGGCGTTTTTGATTGGGGCCTTTGTTGTTTTATTTTCAACTCTCTTCGCAGCGCTGGCAGCGTGGACTCGTTTGTTCGGTGACGCTCTTGGACAGATCGGGGCTTACGACTTCCAAAACCCGACGCATCGGCGGAAGGCCATCGCATTTTTCGCGTGGATGTTTCCTGTTATCTGGAGCATCACGTATCTGTTTATCGCAAAGCCAGCGTTTATGGTGATCGTTGGCGGCGTGATCACGACGTTTATTTTGGTCTTGGTGGTTTTGGCGGCGATTGATTTCAGGTGCCGCAGAACGATTCCGGCGTTGCGGCCTTCGGTTTGGTTTGACATTGCATTGTGGATCAGCATCGTTGCGATCCTTGCGGTTGCCGCAAAAGCGGTTTACTCAATGGTTGGAGGGTAGGATCGAAGTACTTTCGACTTAAGCTTTGCTTCGCGAAAGTTGTCTAACGACAAGCCGGAAGGCGACCTCGTTTTTGCCAGCCAAACGCCGACGCCTGCCGGCTAATCGTTAAACGAAATTGCGTCAAACTAAACTCAAGAAACCGGTTTTATTTTTTCACTGCCGTTAAACGAGCTTGCTCCACCACACACCGAGAAACGACAACCAAAAAAAAGCGACCGCAGGAAGACTAGATCTTCATGCGGCCGCGCCAATCGCCCTCGTCACCTAAGTGAACTCTAGGGTGTTTCGGTTTGCGTCGGACTCTAGGGAATGAATCCCATTCCAAGCGACGCAAGCGTTTGACGGCGGATGCCATCGCGGCTGAACGGAATCGGATCAATCAACCACGGTGCACAATTGCCAGGCCGATAGAAGCCAAGCGAGTATTGGCACTCGTTCATAGGATTGATCGCCGTTTTATACGGAAAGAAAATGATGCTCTTGAAAAAGTGGAACGTCGAGTGAACAGGCTGCAGGAACGGACCACGGGAGTGACCATAACGCTCAAGTTGAATGTTCTCGAAGTACAACGGTTTGTGGCACAGCGAAGATGCGTGCCAAGTCACCGTTTGCGGAGCCCAATTTCGCTCCAACGATCCACGTTGGCCAACAGAGCAGACTGAAGGAAGCAACCAATTCTCTGCGATCGCAGACCAATCCGCCTCGCTGAGTTTCGCATACGGCAACTTCTGGCCTGAATCGAGAATCACGTAGCCACGACGCAGGTCAACCATTGTTCCGTTGGCCAGTACGTTGCCAGATGGGTCTGTCCACGATCGAGTGATCGATCCCATGGTGTATCGCCGTGCACTCGCTGGAGGGCTTATGTCCAATGAAATGTCAAGAATCGACTTGTCCAGCAACAAACTACGAAGCTCTTCACAACCGCGTTCATCAAACACCGGCGGGCCATCGTCTTCATCATCTTCCAAGTCAGGATCTTCGTCTTCCAGATCGTCCATTTCTGAATCAAGTGAACTACGTGCTCGACGTGCCTCATCGGCAGTATCTTCGTCATCCATATCGAGCAACGATGGAGCATCACGGCCAGTCGAACGCTGAGGCAATTCGTTTTCAGTTTGAGGCGGATTGTCCGCATCAAGTTCCGCTTCGAGTTCCCGAAGTCTTTCTGCGTCGGATTGCTCCCGCCCGTCGTCTTGCGGTACACGCACCGTACTCGCATTTCGGAAGACAGAAGCTTCTTCTTGACGTGCGGTACGTCGATAGCTCATTGGTCGCGAGTGTGATGAAACCTGCGGACGACGAACGCCACTTCCAACAACATCTTGTGCAGAAGCCAATCTTAGTTCAGGCAAGACATCAGCATCGTCTTCTACAAAAGACGGAACGATCACTTGGTCATTGGTCGACAAACTTCGCTGAGGACGATACTCGACCCTTGGAGCACGTCGCGGCTGATTCATCTCGCGAGCCATCGGTTCCTCAACCAGCACAGGCAAATCAAGCTCGAGGGAGGATTCGGCGTCAACTGCGTCAACTGTGTGGTCGACCAGTTCTATTTGTTCAGGTGTCGTTCTGATTGGCTCTTGAGGAGCCTGTACTGGTGCTTCCTGACGATAGCTCGCGCGAACCGGCTGCGAATTTTCTGGCCGAGAAAATCTATTCTTGAATGCCTGAGAAATTCGATCCTGAAGCCCAACTGGTTTTCGAGTTTGACTCGGTCGCGGTTGGGAAACGCTCTGTTTTGTACGTCGCTGGACTTGAACTTGAGGTTGTGGTGCCGGACGTTGGGCGACTCGTTGCGGGGCAGCATACTGAGCCGGCATCTGCCGAACTTGAGCATATTGAGTTTGAACAGGCCGAACTTGAGAAGGCTG
>CAZORS010000049.1:6161-18490 GCA_964582025.1 uncultured Pirellulaceae bacterium
GCCTGCAATTGATAAAGCGCCGCGTTGACTTGAGCTTTCTGGCCCATTTTGACTGATTCGTTTTGACGCCGCATATACTCAGACATCTGAGCGATCTCTCGACCGTGGCCGGCATCGTAGCTGGCTGGTGCTGCTTCACTGTTGGCTGGGGTTACGTCACCACTTTGGGCGATATTTTCTTCGCTCTCAAGAACCGACCAAGCTACCGGTTGGATGTGGACGGGAGGAGCGTATCGCTGTTGCGATTGAGGCTGTTGTCCATTGGCTTGCGAAACCAGCAAGACGGGAGAAACCAGAAGGGCAGCCCCTGTGAGCAGGACTGCGGATGCCGATCGAAGAAGATTTCGGCATAGCTGTGATTTACGTGAAGTCTCCTCCAGCACCATCAGTGCTGTAGTTGGGAGCTTCTTGTGTGATCGCAATGTCATGAGGGTGGCTTTCTCTAACGCTCGCAGGAGAAACTTGGATAAACCTAGCATCCCTACGCAGCTCCTCGATGGTCCTCGTGCCGCAATAACCCATTCCGGCTCGGAGTCCACCAACTAACTGGTAAACAAAATCGCTCAACGCCCCCTTGAACGGTACGCGACCTTCAACACCTTCGGGAACAAACTTTCCAGTTCCGGAAGCCGATTGTCGGTAGCGTTCACTCGATCCCTTTGCCATCGCACCGATCGATCCCATCCCGCGGTAAACTTTGAAGCTTCGTCCGTGGTACAAGATCATGTCGCCAGGGCTCTCCGTCAGTCCAGCAAACAGTCCACCAATCATCACGCAGCTGGCTCCAGCGGCGATCGCTTTAGTGATGTCTCCCGAATAACGAATTCCCCCATCGGCAATGATAGGAATATCGTGTTCGTCAGCCACTTTGGCTGCCTCGCTTACTGCTGAAATTTGAGGAACACCGATTCCACTGACGACTCGCGTCGTACAAATGGAGCCCGGCCCGATGCCAACTTTGACCGCGTCAACGCCAGCATCAATCAACGCTTTGCAGCCCGCACTCGTTGCGACGTTTCCTGCAATGACATCAATATCAAACTTCAGCTTGATCTCTCGAACCGTCTCGATGACGTTCTTCGAATGACCATGAGCACTATCGACGACCAGCACATCAACATCTTTTTCAATCAGAGCCGCGACTCTTTCGAGATCGTGTACTCCGACCGCCGCTCCCACTCGCAACCTGCCAAGATCATCTTTGCAGGCGTTGGGGAACCGACGCATCATGTCGATGTCCTTAATCGTTATAAGGCCCTTCAGTTTCCTTTCTTCGTCAATCAGAAGAAGCTTCTCCACCTTTTTTGCCGTTAAAATTTTCTCAGCTTCCTCAAGCGTTACATTCCCCGTAGCTGTAACCAATGGTTCGGCGGTCATCACCTCAGACACTGCAATTTCCGTGGTTTCCAGAAATCGAAGATCGCGACGCGTCAAGATTCCAGTCAGCGTCCCATCCGCTAGCACAATCGGCACACCGGACACATTGTGCTGATGCATGATCTCTTTGGCGTGTCCAACGGTCGCCTCGGGAGGCAACGTTACAGGATCCTGGATGATTCCGTTTGCCGATCGCTTCACCTTGTAGACTTCTTCAGCCTGAAACTCGGCGGGCATGTTCTTGTGGATGATGCCGATGCCGCCGACCTTGGCCAAACCGATCGCCATCGAGGCTTCGGTAACGGTGTCCATAGGACTGGACAGAAAGGGGATGTTGAGCCCAATTCGCTTGGTCAGTCGCGTGGCGACGCTGACGTCAGCGGGAACGATTTCGCTGTATGCGGGTTCGATAAGCACATCGTCAAAGGTGATGGCTTGGTAGCGAATTTTATCTTGCACGAGGTGCCCCATTGTTCGGCTAAATGAAGCACCAGATTATGGAACGATTGAGCCAAATTGGCAACCGGCTCAATGCACGAAAGTGGCATACCTGTGCCCTTATTGTCTGGTCACGTAGACAACACAGCCATCGGGAGCCTCTGCCTTGAACTTGTCCGCTGCAGATTCCGATATCAGCGCTGAAGATACACTTATGCGAAGCTCCTTGAGATTGGGAGGGATTTTAAAACTCTCGAGTTCAGCTTCTGTCATTGCCAACAGCTCCAATGAGGCACCCGTCAAATTAGGCAAATGATGCAACAAGTCAATTCCGCTCGACAAGTTAGAAGAAAGCCAGAGACTCCTGAGATTCGTCAGTTTTGAAAAATGCCGAGCTTCAGCATTTGAAATCTGGTACCCATGGACCCCAAGCATTTTCAACCTGCGGGCTGCCTTGGAATCAACAAATTCTTTCGTCGGAAACTTTGCTGTCAGTGGAGGCACCCAAATGTGCAAACTATCAAGTGCCAAATCATCGCTTCTGATCACCATCTCTGCGGCATTGGGAGCATTCATAACGCCTAATGCACGCACATTTTCGCAGCTCGCAAGCCAGTCAAAATTCACACCTAAGTGCCACGTCTTTACATAAGATCCCAGAGATACAAAACTTGCGTCAGAATCCCGAATTGCCTCGGCATGCCTCTGACAGTTCATGCTTGCTTCAGCCCCCAAGTGCAACACTTCGACATCTTTCAGTCGATTGGCGACAACAGAAAACACCTCCATCTGTTCGTTGCCGTCTAAGGTTAAACTGCATATCTCGTTTTCCAACGGATACTTGGCGTATTCACCCACCAATCTTGCCATCCAATCACTCAACGACTTTTTTCCAACTTGGTGATACTCAAACCTTGGCACATCGCCATCAAACTCAATTGTGTAGTAACTGTCGCTAATCCGAGCACCGCTTTCGACCAACAACTTGCCAGACGCCCTCGTTTGTCTGGCTTCGTATACCGGCCGCATCGTGAACCCCATGAACACGGCGAACATGGTGAAGGCAACCAATGCCGAAGTCAGGCTGAATCGTTTTCGAATTAGAAAACATCCCGCGATAAGTAGCGGAAGTGCCGCGGCAGAAATGACGCCCAACTGCGTCCAGATATTAACCGACTCCATCCAGCCAAAATGCAAAATGAACCAAACGAAGCCAATCTCAAAAAGCAACACACCGATCAGAAAAGCCAACCGAACTGTCCTGCTTCCTAACCACGTGCCAATACGAGAATCCGACCGAATGGCTTCCATCTCGTTTGCCGAACTGAACATATTGTGGCCCCAACTTAGATACCTGTGCTGACTAACTCTTCCTGCGCTCAACTCTCGCCTATTTGACCTCAAACGATTTCCAAGAAACCGCCGACCCTTTTTGAACTCCCAGAGCAACCCGGGATTCTGAGCCGGGATCGATCGAGCCTTGAAAGATTTCGGCTCCATCCAACTTCAGAACAGCCTCTTTCTGCTCCGCATCATAAGACAACTCAAGTTTCAGCGATTTTCCAGTTTCGATCCCATCAATCTTCTTAGCCAGTTTGGTTTCCCAACTTTTATCTGCAAATTCGAAAACGTTCAGGCCATACCCAGCGGTGATTGAAAACTGAGTAAACGAATCTGGTTGACCAATACGAATATTGAGCTGATTTCTGCCAACTTCATGAATCGTCACTGCGGATGAAATGGTGAACGATTCATTCAGCGTTGCTTGCCGCCAGCTGGTTGCGGTCGAATTTGGAAACGAAATCTGGTCCCAAACAGACCCCATCGTTTCGAAAGACCTTCCCTGTTCAATCCATTGAGGCTTAAGTTTTTTCACATGGTCACGAAATTGAAGGTTTAGAGTTTCAACGTTGACCGCTAGATGTTTCAACAATAGCTTTTTGCTCCGTGTCGCATATCCTTTCCCGCCGCCAATCCGACGCAAGTCTTTCAAGAAAGACTGAAACTTTTCCGGATGCTGTGTCATCAGCATGTCCACAAACAACCAGCGAACAGCATAGCTTCGATAGAATCCAACTTCGAGCTTCTCATCGTCGAGCAACTTCTCGGCTGTTGGAAGATTTCCATCCTCGAGCAACTGCTTCCCCTGTGACGTATAAGAACCAAAATTTGGATCATCCATCGGAGCGTCCATGTAGTCGATCGCAACAAGTACTCTTTGATCGACAACGGAAGCCACACCATCGATCAGCCAATACGGATGGTCACGAAACGTGTTCAGCATTCTGTCAAATCGAACCAGATGCGCCATCTCGTGGGCGAGCAGCCTGGCCGACTGTTTCGGCAATCCAATTTCTTTCAGCAGCTCATCAGAAATCGGCGGCTGCAAGGTCACATGTGCCGACAGTGTTTTGAAGTGAGCGAACGCTTGATTCCTCTTAAACTTCCCCTTCGTCAGCTTTTCATCCGCGGCAAGATATCCTTCGACATTGCGATACAGGTGCACATCCATTTTCTCTTGCGGCATTTCCGATCCGTACAAGCCAGAAGCAATGCCCCAAGTCTGCTCGCCCGCTCGTTTGACCATTGCAGCAACTTCTTTGTTTTCAACGTGCACGTGAATACGAAACGGGCCCGCTTCAACAACGTGCAATGCAGGCTCGCCCTTTCCTCCAGACTGCCCAAAACTGTTGTCGCTACTGACACAAAACAAAAGCAGTAAAACTAAGCAAGCGACAAGCTTTCGTACGTTCCGCATTCCAATTTTCATTTCTGCTGCCCCTGGACAGTTCCTGTTTGTTCCAATTTTGCTATCGCAGAGTTTACCAATCGTTTGCCGCATTTGCACGCAACGCAATCGAATTCCAGACCTCGTGTGACAGACTTCATTCACTCTTTTCGGTGGAAACACGATGCTTGAATTTGACTTCAATTCCCTTCGTTCATTTTTCAGCATTGCTGCCTCTGCCACCGCACTTGCGTCATCAATTTACCTATGGGTGACAAGGCTCAATCGCGAACAACCGAATCTCTCGGTCGAGCAAGTCTCGCCGCTACTGGCGAAATTTGTTTGGCCAAGAAATTTCTCGGAGCTCTACCAAGCCATCGGCCCAAGCGAATCCGAAGGACTTGTTTGCCTGTGGACGTACGTCGCAGTGATCAATAACAGCATTATGCCTAACGTGGTGCTGCAGTTTGACGCGTGGGTAAAGTTGGCCAATGGTTCGTGGCAACCAACGTTGGCTAACTTGCGTGACGAAGCAAAACTTCCTGTCAACGTTACACCGCATTCGACAGCGAGTTTGACGCTGCAATTGGCAACCAAACTGCCCTACGACAGCACACGGTCAAGCAACCGCGATCGTGTTGATCAGGCGATGGTGCAACTCGCTGAGACTCGCGACTTGAAGATTCGAATTCGCGGCGTCAAGCAAAAAGCGTTTCAGTCCATTGTGTCTCAACCGCAAGACATCGCGGAAACTAAATTCGGCATCGCTAACGATGCCAACGTAAGAGCAGCCTAAGCCAATCGCTGCCTTAGTCGGACACGAAATCAGTCCCTACGTGACTCACGCTTTTTGCGAGCAGCATCCCAAGGCGATTCACCGTCGACTTTTTCAATCCCTTTGGTATCAGTTTTCGTTGGCGGTTGAACAACAGGCTTTCTTCGGGGCATCCGTTTCCCGATCGACTGCAAATACAAACGCTCAACTTTCTCGCGCGCCCAAGGAGTCTTGCGCAGAAACTTCAAACTTGATTTGATCGAAGGGTTGCTATTGAAGCAATTGATACTGATCTTCTCGCCCAACACTTCCCAACCGAACGTGCTCACGAGGTGCTCAACCATGTCGGCGAGTTTTACTCCGTGAAGTGGATTGTTTGGCTGGTTGTCCATGCGTCTCGAGAGTTCCCGTTGAAATTTGCTTTCCGCCGATAGCAAGTCGCCCTTGTCACAAGCTGTAACATCAGGGGGAAGTTCATTGTATTCGGAAGGACTGCCTCGCGGCTTGAAGTCATGCTAAAATTGCCTCAATAATTTAACGACAGGCGGACCACAATGATCAAGCTCTATCTTGTAGTACTCACCCTTCTTTGCTCGGCAGTAACACACACGTCAGCAATAGCTCAGGTCGCTGCCGACGATGATGCGAACCAGCCTCCAAACCGAACACCAAACATCGTCGTCATCATGGCCGACGACCTCGGCTACGGAGACGTTTCCTGCTACGGTGCCACGGAACTGTCGACGCCGAACATCGATCGACTTGCCGCCGAAGGTTTGCGATTCACTCGCGGCTATTGCAGTGCTTCAACTTGCACGCCGACGCGGTACTCGTTCCTGACAGGCCGCTACGCGTTTCGCAAACAAGGTACCGGTATCGCGCCGCCAAACGGTCCCGCCATCATCCAACCGGGCGTCGAAACAGTACCTTCGATTTTGAAACGTGCCGGCTACAACACAGCCGTCATCGGAAAATGGCATCTTGGACTTGGCGAAAAAGGAAAAGGCCCTGACTGGAACGGCGACTTGAAACCGGGACCGTTGGAAATCGGATTTGACAGTTGCTTCCTGCTGCCGACCACCAACGATCGCGTGCCACAGGTATACGTTGAAGATCACAACGTCCTGAACCTCGATCCAGCCGATCCACTTTGGGTAGGAAACAAAAAGCCATCCGAAGATCATCCAACAGGAAAGACACATCGCGACACGTTGAAGATGGATTGGTCTCACGGACACAATTCGACGATCCACAACGGCATCAGTCGCATTGGCTTTTACACCGGAGGCCACGCGGCTCGCTTTCGCGACGAAGATTTGGCAGACAAGTGGGTTGAGAAGACTGACGAATTCTTGGCGGCAAACAAAGGGAATCCGTTCTTTCTGTTTTTCTCTTCTCACGATTGCCACGTGCCACGAATTCCACACGAACGATTCCAAGGCAAAACGTCACTCGGATTCCGCGGTGACGCGATTGCACAACTCGACTGGTGCGTCGGAGAAGTCATGAAGTCGCTCGAAAAGAACGGGCTGACTGAAAACACTTTGGTCGTTTTCTGTAGCGACAATGGCCCGGTCATGGACGACGGCTACAAAGACGGTGCGCTCGAAAAAGTCGGCAAGCACAAAGCCGGCGGACCGTACACAGGTGGCAAGTACAGCGTCCACGAAGGCGGCTGTCGAACGCCGTTCATTACTCGCTGGCCCGGAACGATTGCTCCCGGCGAAAGCGATGCGATGGTCTGCACCATCGACATCGCGGCCAGCATGGCCGCTCTGACTAAGCAGGAACTCGCCGACGACGCCTGCATCGACAGCTTTAACTTGCTCGCTGCGATGACGGGACAACCCAATGCGATCGGCCGAAAAAGCTTGATCTTACAAAACAACGGCGGCAACAATGCGGTTTGGTCGTACATCAAACTTGACGGCGACAAGGCGTGGAAGCTTCATCGCTACAACAAACAAAAGGCCTTCAACGTCACGGTGGAAACGAAACTCACCAGCACTCCCAAAGACAAACTGGAGTTTTACGAGATTAACTCTGATCCACAAGAAAAGAAAAAACTCGCACTCACAGCCAACCCTATCTCAAACGAAATGACCCGCGAACTTCAAGCCGCAATCGACGAAGGCGACACAGGGCAGGGCACTCGGCCGAGAATGGTTAAAGCAAAGTAGTGCTACACATCGTTAAACAATTGACTGCGTACCGAAACAGAAATGCCATAATTACATTGGTGATACTGCTTCTGCTCAACCCATCTGCCTTTGTTACCGCTCAAGAAGCGAAGCCAGCAAAGGAGCATACCCCGAAGGCGGTCACTGTTCCTTTTGTCTGCAATGTCGGCGACAGTTTCAATTACGAGGTAACGCAAAACAAATATGACCAAGGCAAACTTGCGTCCAGCCTGACGAGGATACTAAACCTAGAAGTCGTCTCCAGTAGCGATACTGAAGTTGTGCTTGCAATGAATCTCAAAACACAGCTTGGCGACGAAGCTCTCAAACAGCTCGAATCCAACCCCCTCGCAAAAGCGACCTCGGAGGCTTGGGATTCGCTCACCATCGAAGTCGGCATTTCACCCAACGGTGTCGTTCAGGATGTCAAAAATATGGCAGACGTTGAGCGAGCCGCGGACAAAACCAATCAGGCGATTCGCAAAATCTTCGAATCGATGAAAACGGAACTCAATCACGATTCGAAAATCGGACCCGATGATCTGGATCGCATTTACACTTCCCAAATGAAACGATCAGGTTCAAGCCAAGCAATGTTGCAAACCGTTTTGACACCGCTGAACTTGATTCTTCAACTGGTGGACACCGAACTTGACTCTGAAAGAACGATCTTCGACGAAACGACTGTCGACCTCGAGATCGGAAAAGATTTACCAGCGACCGATTCGTATCGAGTGGTCGAATTGGATTTGAAAAACAACCACACTGTGTTTGAGTACCGTCGCCTTATCGCGGGCGAAGAGGCCGCCAAGAAATTCCGCCAGGGATTAAAGGTCCTGATGGATGAAATCCAACCAGGCCACAACCAGCCGGAACCGGAATTAAAAATTTCCATCCTCAATGAGAGCACGACGACTTCCAGTTTGGATCTTTCGGTCGGGTGGCCAAAGTCGGTCGTTTGGCAGAACAAGGTCAACAATTTAGTGGATGATCAGCTGCTGCTCAAAGCGAAGTTTGAAATTCGCCAAATCGAAATGCAGAAGTAATCGCGTTTCTTTTGGCAAGTACTTTCTAGTGGTCCACTTCGGTCCACTTCGCTTACGATCGTAATAAATCGTGCATCAATCGACTCAATTGTTAACCCTCGCTAACGGCCAGCACTGCGTTTCTTCGGAGCGGCTGTCGCTTTCTTGGAAACTGTTGTCACGCTCTTGACCGTTCCTTGAGGGCTTCCAGTAAAACTGGCTTTGCCTGCAGCGGAACCAAATGTAAACGGCAATGTTTCAAGGAATCGCATGCGAAACGGCAACAGGTCGAAAACGTTGATGTTTCCGTCAGCATTGAAGTCAATGAAAAATGAGTAGTTGGGATCACCAACTGAACTGGCGAAGGCCTGCCGAAAGCTCAGCAAATCGAAAACATTCACGGTTCGATTTCCGTCGAAATCTCCGTAGAAGGTGAAGAATGCATCCGACTCTACCGCGCCAAAAACCATATCTTCCATCATCGGCGTCCCCTCGTTGCTCACCAGACAACTCTCGACCGTCAGCTGATAGTTGCCATCGACAAGTGCGTCGCCACCGTCACGCACATGCGACTCAAACATAATCGTGACTTGAGTTTGGTTGTCCACGACTTGCTCATTCACGCTTATCGTAACGGGATCAAAAGTCTCTTCCGTTGCCGTACTTCGCTGGACAAGCGAAAAGGCGCCTTCCGCAATCGTGACCTCACTATCAAAAGAAACCGTCAGTGTTTCAATCGCCGATCGCTGTTCCTCGCCGACATTCAATTCAAGGCCTGCAACTTGCGCAGGAATTCCAACGCCAAACTTGGGAAGTGCCAAAGTCTCAAAATCAGCAACTGACATACCGCGATTGAAAACAAGCCAAAATGGATCCGAAGTCACATCCGCAACGCCATCACGTGGACTAAAGTCGCTTTGCAATTGAACCAATATTCCGTAGGCCCCAATGGATGCCGTATCGTCATCCAACAAATCCCACTTGATGTGGTCATGAATATCGCCGCCACTGTCGCCGATATCGATGAACTGTGGAAGGTCGCCCGATTCAATCGAAGTACCGTTGAGCACCAAGTCATCCGTCGAGTTTGTGTTGTCCTCAAATGCAATGCGGCCGGTCGCTTCCAGCTTGTCTGAACCCGGGTTGTAAAAGTTCACGAACCCAACTCCAAAACTCGATTCTACCGATGCGTCGACGACAGTGATCAAGATGCCATCACCAGAATTGACAACAAGCCCATCCATTGCGTTTGTTGCAAACCCCGGCTGGTCGGCTGCAAAATCATCAAGAACAAACGGGTCTAGCGCCTCGAAATTGCTCTGGAGAACATCGAATCCATCCGCAGTGACTGCGTCAAATGGCAGCGGCGAAAAATCAAACGCCGTCGGAGAAGACGTGTCATCGTAACCAAACTCGATATCTTCGTGCTGCGCATGGAGAGTTGAAGTCAAAAAGGCAATTGCCGTGAAGACGATGCAAAGTCGAAGTTTCATAATGGAAAACCAAATTCGGATAATAACTGAGTACACAAGCATGAAGGGAGAATGGGATTAGTCAAGGTTTGTATCGACGCGACCGTCATTCCGGCTACCAACGGCCCACCAAACATCAAAAGACACTTGGTCAGAAACAAACCTTACTGAACCGTCAGTAAGGGCCAGATTGACACCCCCAGGATGGTTGCTACTGGCACTCACCATAAAGTGGCCTTCAGTTTCAACGCTGTCATCGGCGTAGTGCCCAATCAAACCATTGGGGGTTTGCACATGCATGTAAGTCGGTGCAACCAACGCCCAGCCACTGGACCAAGAACGCCCGACGTGGGCTGACTCAAAGATGTGCACGTGCGTACTGCTGAGTTGTGCATTGATTTCCGCGAGAGGTTCTTCGCGAACCAAAATACAGTGAGAAACCAATCGAACGTCTCCTTCCTCAATCGCGTCGCCACTATTGCCTTGTTGAATTAGGCGCTCGGAAATGAGAGCAGTGTTTGACGTTCCATCTGAAATTGAATTGAAACCGATGGCCGCTTTAGAGTGCCAACCGATGTTTTCTGACGGATTGTGCAATGAAATCACGCCGTTGAAAGAGCCCGGAACAGAACGTTCTCCTTCGAAACCTGTCGCAAGTGGCGGCCAGCCAGCATTTCCCGCGTAACTTCCCGAAGCTGGATTTGCAGAACCAAGGATTATTTCGTTTTCGAAGTTTGGCTGGTCGGATGGACAAATAAATCCGGGCACCAGAGTGCTGACCGCGCGGGCGTTGGGGTGAGAGTCACTGACTTTATAGCCGTTTCCGTCACCGTTGTTTTCCTTGTGCGCAAACGAATTGTGCAAGTTTTCCTGTTCAAGGAAGGGTAGCAATGGGACCAACCAGCTGTAGTAGCCGGCATTGTGCCCGCCAACACCGTCTGAGATTCCTGGACCAACTTGATTGACCGGAAATTTCATCATTGCAGATTCAAAATTGTGAACGGCCAATGCAACCTGTCGCACGTTGTTCCCGCACACTGTTCGACGCGCCGCCTCTCGAACGGACTGCACGGCCGGTAACAACATGCCAATCAGGATTCCAATAATGGCGATGACGACGAGTAGTTCGACGAGAGTAAAGGCTTGCTGAACGTTTCGATTCGAAGTCTTCATTTAGATTGGCCCACTAAGAATTCAATTTTGAAACTGAAGCTCACTCAGATGCAAATATATTGCACCTGCAAATAACTGCAACAGCGGTTCCCAAGATTTCATCCGTTTATTCCGTTTGAGATACAAAGCTGTCAAATTCAATGGAACGGGCAAGAACTTTACGCTTACACCGTTCGCTATAAATTCAATCCGCTCGAAAAGCCCGCGGATTCATGAAAGCAATGTCGACGCCATACTACATAGATCGTTCGACTAACTTCGTCGACGAACCATCGAAGCCGCCAATGCAGCCATCGCGAAAAGCGAAAGGCAACCGGGCTCAGGAACCGCTTGGATTCCAAAATGCCGCTCGAGAGCCAGCGACTGAAAGTGCAAACGCTGAACCGGACCTGCGCCGTCGGGAGACAGAATCGTATAGATACTTTCGCTCGCAAGGATGTCGGGATTGGTTGTCGAAAGCTCCCACTCCAGGAAGTGGATTACGTTGTCAGGCTGAAAATTGATTTCGTAATTCGGATCCAAATCCACCACATCGCCCGCAATGCCAGAAGCCAGCGTCAACGTTCCGGGAGCATCAGTTGAAGTACTCCCTCCAACTTGCAGGGCGACTGAAATGATCTCACCGACACTCAAATCGGAAAGCACGGGCGTCCCAAAGTCTTGAGCCAAACCCGTTCCGTCCTGTCGCGGCGGTTCGTCCCATTTCCCGGCGCCGATCAGAGTCAGCATCAGGTCGTGGCCCTGCAACTGCGGGGCGTTTGCCAATCGAACGTCAAAACCTGGTAGCGTCGAGGACGCGATCGAAGTTCCAACATTTGTAAAATGACCATGAACTGTGTTGAGGTAAGGACGAATGATTCCTCCACCGTCATCTACTGGATCGGTTCCGCTCAGGTACCCTTGTGCGAAGAGCTGATCGTCGATCACTACGACATCAAGTCGCTTACCATCATGTGCGGCGAGAGAATTACACGCAATGAAAATGATGGATGCGGTTAGCAGAAAAACTGATTTGAATTTCATTTTGTCTTTCGGAACAGTCAGCCGGAACAGGCAAATTTTCGGTCACCAATAGTATACTCCCAAACAAATTCGAAAACTGCTATTGGCAAATACAGCCCGACGCACGAACAGCCGTCAATCGGATACCATGGCCGCTTA
>CAZORS010000049.1:18590-27406 GCA_964582025.1 uncultured Pirellulaceae bacterium
CCGTTTCGAGCTTCGATCATCGGAGTGCGTCCAAACTCGCCACCCCAAATCACGAGCGTTTCATCCAACATGCCTCTTTGTTTCAAGTCGGCGATCAAAGCCGCGATCGGCCCGTCGGCTTCATTGCACTTGTTGACGAACTGAACTTTCATATCGTCATGCTTGCCCGTGCCATGAATGTCCCACCCCCAGTCAAACAACTGGACAAATCGAACACCTTGCTCAACGAGCCGTCGTGCAAGCAAACAGTTGTTGGCGAACGAACTGGCACCGGGAACGGCTCCGTAGGATTCCAGTGTCTCTTTTGATTCGCGAGAGATATCCATGACCTCGGGAACGGCGGTCTGCATCCGAAACGCAAGTTCATATTGCTCGATTCGCGTCTTCGTTTCAGCGCTGCGATATTGCTGAAACGACATCTCATTGAGCTGATTGAGGGCATTCAAACTTTCGCGGCGCAAATCGCGAGACATGCCATCTGGGTTACTCACATAAAGAATTGGGTCGCCGCCATTTCGACATTGAACTCCTTGAAAAACACCCGGCAAATAGCCGTTGCCCCAAATACTCTTGCCGCTTGAAGGGAGCTTTCCGCCGGAGACCATTACCATGAATCCGGGCAGGTTTTCGTTTTCGCTGCCGAGTCCGTACGTCGCCCATGAGCCAAAGGAGGCGCCGCCGAATTGCGGCGTTCCGGTGTGCAACGCCAGCTGAGCCGGAGCATGATTGAATTGGTCCGTTCGCATCGAGTTGATTACGCACAGCTCATCAGCCATCGCCCCAAGCCGCGGCATCTTCTCACCCATCATCCGTCCACATTGCCCAAACTTCTTGAATCCAAACACTGGACCCATCAGCTTTGGTTTGCCTTTAATGAAAGCAAACTCTTTGCCTGCAATCAGCTCGTCAGGACAATCTTTTAAATGGTGTTTCTCCAACTCCGGTTTGTAGTCCAGCAAGTCCTGCTGTGGAGGCGATCCAGCCATGTGCAAGTAGATAACGTGCTTGGCTGGCTTTCCATAGTTAGAGAGAAAGCCTTTGGATTCATTGTCGCTGTTTGAATCAGCCGTACGTCCAACGGCTGATTCACCAAGAAGCTGCGAAAGCGCAACGGCTCCCAACCCGACGCCACATCCGCCGAGAAAATGCCGGCGTGTTTGCAGTTTCAATTGCGCGTTGGCAAGCTCATGTTCTGGTTTCAGATTGCTCATGACAGTCTCGCAATTATTCGTGGTTAGTTGTTCAGGAAATCGTCGAGGTTCAGCACAACGTTGGCGACAACCGTCAACGAAGCTCGCTCCAACAATTCAGTCAGTTCCTTCGAACCTTGTGAATAGTTGCCTGCATCAAATTTTTCGATGCCGGTCAGCTTTGCTGCAGCACCGGGATCTAACTCAAACCGTTTTAAGGATGATCTATAAAGCCCAGTCAGAATCTCGATCTGTTGACGTTTTGCGTCGTCAAACACAGCCAACTTCACGCCATGAGCAATCCTGGATTCGGGATCGGAAGAAGCCGATTCGTTGACCATTCGCTCCGCCAATGCCCGCGCCATCTCGACAAACATGATGTCGTTGAGCGTCATAAACGACTGCAGCGGCGTATTGGTGCGAATGCGTCGCATGCTGCATACGTCACGAGTCGACATATCAAATGTCTCCATCAAAGGGTGCGGTGAAGAACGTTTAATGTACGTGTACAACGTTCGCCGATACCGATCTTCTCCCGTACTTTCTGGCCACGTGAACCCGCCGGTAAACGCATTGACGACTCGTTTGATTGGACTCGGCGGATAAACCGGTTCACCGAACATCTTCTTCGAAAGCAAACCTGAAACAGCCAGTGACTGATCGCGAATCACCTCGGCCGACATTCGAATCCGTGGCCCACGTGACCACAACAGATTGCGAGGATCAGCTTCAAACGCTTTTTCGCTAACAGCTGAAGACTGCCGATAAGTCGCGGACGAGACAATCTTCTTCAACAGCCGCTTTACGTCCCAGTCATTTTCCTGAAAGTCGACAGAAAGCGAATCGAGCAACTCTGCATGAGTTGGAGGAATTCCCTGAGTTCCAAAATCTTCTTCGGTTTCAACGATTCCAATTCCAAACAGGCGACTCCAGTATCGATTCACTGCAACCCTCGCCGTCAACGGATTGTCGTTCGCAAAAATCCACTTTGCCAATCCAAGCCGATTCGACGGGGCATCTTTCGGCATCGCATGCAGTTCGCTCAATACTCCAGCAGCGACCTTCTCCTGCTTGCTGGCGAAATTCCCACGAGCCATCACGTGCGTCTGACGCTGTCTATCTGCTGGCAGATCTTTCAATACAGGAACACGAAGCGCCGGCTTGATCTGTTTCTTCAACTTGCTGATTTCAGTCAAAAGTGGATCGAGCGTTTTATCGCGGAACTTTGCAGCAGGCGAATCGACTGAAGTTGTTGAAATCCGAAAACGACCAATCGTAAGGCGTGGCCACTGACCATCAAACAACATCGTGACGGTGATTTCATTTTCGCTGTCGCCAATGATCGGTTCCTTCAAAGTAAATACCGCTTCATGAGGCAGCCGATAGCCGTCTTTTGGATCTTTGACCGCCCATCCCTGACCGTTCTTTTTTCCGTCAACCTTGGCTTTGATCACCGTGATAATGTTTCGCCCCGGCTGCGAAAAGTCCGCAGCAGCATCAGAGAACGACAAGTCGTCGTCCCCGGATTTGGATTCAATCCGCACCTGCGTCAGAATGAAGGCTCCTTCTGGAGAACGCCCCGTCCGGCCATCGAATTTCTTGTCCGGAATGACTTCCAACCGCATTCCACGAATTTCTTCGCCAGCTGGAAACTTGAATGTCATGCGATACTCTTCAAACCCCGGAAGCGGCCCCGAAGACAACACTGACCCATCGTTAAGGATCTCAAACTCGGTCCCACCTTTCGATTCCATTTTGGTTGGACGCTGGACTTTCCAAAACTGCGGGCGTTGCTTTGCCTGTTCTTCAAACTCAGCGATCTGCTTCTCAAGCTTGGCGTTGAACGCGTTGTAACCGTCGGTGAAAAATTCAAGCTTTGGACGATCGTCACGTTTGTCGGCGTCTTCGGTCTGATTGAAGAAATCCAACAGCTGATAGTATTCGCGATGCGTAACCGGATCGTATTTATGCGAATGACATTCGGCACAACGAACCGTCAAACCCATGAACGCATTGATCGTGGTGCTCAGGCGGTCTTTGATAGCGATTGTGCGAAACTCTTCGTCATTTGTACCGCCTTCGTTGTTACTCAATGTGTTGCGGTGGAAAGCGGTCGCCAAGGTTTGATCGTTGGTTGCGTTAGGGATCAAATCTCCTGCGATCAGCTCCGTCACAAGTTGGTCATAAGATTTGTTTTGCTTGATGTTGCGAATGACCAAGTCGCGCCAAGGCCAAATCTCTCTGTATTCGTCCCCCGAATATCCCACGGTGTCGGCGTAGCGGGCAAGATCCAACCACATCGACGTCCAGTGCTCAGCGTAAGCGTCGGTTTGCAGCAAAGCATCAACAACCGCGTCATAGTTTTTTTCTGATGAATCGACCAACCAATTTGAAATTGCAGCGGTCGTGGTTTGGTCGTGAGTCAGCGGAGGCAATCCCGTCAGATCCAACGACAGGCGGCGCATTAACTGCCTTGGATTTGATGGCGGATTCTGCTCCAGCCCAGATGCTCCCAAACCGTCCAAAATGAAGTTATCGATTTCGTTTCTTACACGCCCCTCGATCACCTCTGGCGGATCATTTTTCTGAGGTGCCACAAACGCCCAATGTGTTTCGTATTGTCCGCCTTCTGTGATCCAACGTTTCAGCAGATCAATTTCTCTTTCCGTTAGCGGATCGCCATGATCAGGCGGTGGCATGCGAGCATCTTCATCGTCGGTCGTAACACGAACGATCAGCTCACTTTCATCGGGATCGCCCGGAACAACCGAATCCATCTCCGTGGCGCCTTCGAAAGTATCAAGCCGCAAATCGGCATGTCGATCCTCTTCGTCAGGACCATGGCAAGAAATGCACTTCGCCGACAATATTGGACGGATGTCACGGTTGAAACTAACTTCGCTTTGTTCCTGCGTAGTTGCGCAACAAAAAGATACGGAAGCGGCGCAAGTCGCGGCCGCAATCACGCCACGAAAAAAACACTTTCTGGCGAGTCGTTTCAAACTCAACATACTTCGCAGCTCACATCAAAAGGAAAACGATTGAATTTCCGACTTCAAGAGTATCGTCAAAATCAGCAATCAAATCTTGGATAACGCCATCAAAGCTGTGTTAAATAACCGCACTAATTATACCCAAGCACTTACCCCAAACGGGCGATCACAAGGGAACTAGAAGTGAAACCAGACTTTTTTCGCGAAGCGGGAGACGAAGCTCAGTTTCTAGCGCTCTTTGACATGATCCCGGGAGTTTCATTTTCGGCGAAGGATCGCAAAGGAAAGTTCGTGGCATTGAACCAGCGTGCTTGTGAATACTGCGGCGTCCCTTCTGAATCCGAAGCACTGGGAAAGACCGACTACGACTTCTTCCCAAAGCCACGCGCCGATGAGTATCGTGCTGACGACGAAGCCGTCATGAAATCTGGAAACGCAATTGTAAACCGGATCGAAAGTGCACCCGAACCCGAAGGATCGCCTCGACTGGTCATGACCAGCAAGATTCCGATCCGTGACCAAAAGGGCAAAGTCATCGGAACAGCAGGCGTATCACGTCAGATTGAATTGATCCGCAACCAGTCAGCCACCGCTGATGCGTTTAGTCGCGTCGTGGAGCACCTGCACTCGAGGTACGCTGAGCCTTTGACATCCAAGGAACTTGCGAAAATCGCTGGCCTATCTGTCAGCCAATTCGAACGCCGGTTTCGTCGTGCGTTCGGGACAACGCCGCGGCAATACTTGATGCGAGTGCGAGTAGAAAACGCGGCGAAACTACTTGTAGAATCCGACCAAACCGTCTCAAGAATCGCCGTCCAATGCGGCTTCTACGACCATGCCCACCTAAGTCGCCATTTTCGCCGTTTTCTGAATGCTTCGCCCTCGGAGTACCGTAAGAAGCGCATGCGAGTTTAGTGGGCTCAACCTGCAAGGGGACTCGGTTTCGCAGCTCAATTCCGATACGATCTTTGCCATGAAGCCCGTCACCGTCTCAGTACTCACCGACGCCATTCGGCACACGATGAACCAAAAGTTTGGTCGTGTGTTTGTTCAAGCTGAGATTTCGGGAATCACGACGCCACGATCCGGGCACATTTACCTGACGCTCAAGGACGAGTTCGCGCAGATCAATGCCGTCGTATGGCGGACAACAGCTGAACAACTCAAGTTCGAACTTGAGGACGGACAGAAAGTTGTCTGTGGTGGATATGTTGATATCTATCCACAACGCGGAACTTATCAGCTGATTATCCAACAAGTTCAGCCCGTCGGAATCGGAGAACTGGAACTCGCGTTCCGTCAACTACACGCCAAACTTCAGAACGAAGGCTTGTTCAACGCCGAACACAAAAAGCCATTGCCACGCTATCCGAAAAAAGTGGCCGTCGTGACCAGTCCAACCGGTGCTGCAGTTCGCGACTTTCTTCAAGTCCTCCATCGACGTTGGAAAAACATCGAAGTAACCATCCTTCCAGTGAAAGTTCAAGGGCAAGGTTCCGCTGGCGAAGTGGCCGCAGCGATCCGTTCAATCTCGAAATTTGAAACTCCGCCAGATGTCGTCGTGGTGACTCGGGGCGGCGGAAGCAAGGAAGATCTCTGGAGCTTCAGCGAAGAGATCGTCTGTCGCGCGATTCATGCTTGCCCAGCACCGGTGATGAGTGCTGTCGGCCATGAAGTTGACGTTTCACTTTCGGATTTGGTTGCTGATGTTCGCGCACTGACTCCATCTGAAGCTGCCGAACGACTGGTTCCTGATCAAGCACAAGTCATTCAACAACTCGGCAACGTTCGAACTCGCATGACCCGCGCTCTTCGAGACCAACTTGATTTCGCCACCGCCGAGCTCGAACAAATTGCAGCTCGCCCTGTTTTCGCGCGGCCCATGGTGCTCGTTGAACAGAAAGCTCAGCGAATTGCTGAGATTCAGCAGCGAATACAGCTGGCGATGAGACGCAAAACAGAACTCGCGGCTTCCGAAATTCAATCAATGGCAGGCCGGCTCGACGCTATCAATCCCTTGGCTGTTCTGGCGAGAGGCTATAGCCTGACCTCGACAGTGTCCGACGATAATACGACGCTGGTTTTGGACAGCGATTCAATCAAAGTCGGCGACGAGATTGAAACGAAACTGGCCAGAGGCAAGCTGACCAGCGTCGTATTGAAGGTGCATGCCGCGACAGAAGACTGATTCCAAAACCAGCACGGCTAAATGTGAATTGATACAATGCAAATCTTTCATTTCCCACAACGATCAGCAGTACGGTGCCAACATGGCTTTTTGGAACAAGAAGAAATCAGTCGACCCTCAAACTTTGCATGACGCATCCGTAACTGCTTTCGAAAATGGAGACATTCCGACTGCAATCAAGGGATTTGCAAATCTTTGCGACATCGAGCCCACGTCCGAGCGGTTGTATTATCTCGGAGTACTCCTTGACATGGTCGGCCAGCCAGCACCGTCGGTGAAAGCTCTCAACCAATCGGTGAAGATGGATGCAAACAATTCGCAAGCCCTTTACAGTCTTTCGATCGTGCACGCCGGACAGGAAAACATCGAAGCGGCCTATGATGCGGTCAAGAGAGCTCATGAAATCGAGCCCGATGATTTTCGCATCGTGAACCATTTGGCCATGATGATGCTGAACTCGCCTTTCAAAGATCACCGCAACCCACAACTTGCCGTTGAGCTTGCCAAACACGCCTGCGAACTGACGTCATGGCAGGATGAAATATGTGAAACGACTTACAAGCAGGCTCTGGCTCAAACCGGAAGTTCAGGAAAAATTGCCGAAGTTGAAGAGCGGGTCGAAAGCGCAAAGCCTCAAGGACTAACGCTGGAACTAATTGAGCATTTTGAAAAACGCTTTAAAAAGAAAGCGAACGAAATGGCTCTACAAAACATCGTGCCGATCTGTGATGTCCCCGTTGCCGTCCAAACGATTGAATCAGGAAAGGCGACGAGCCCGAACATTCTCTTTTCAACGGGAGCCAGCTTTGTTGCAGCAGAAGGAAAAGCTGATTCGCTTCCGCACGCAGAAGTCGTCATGGTGATTCCAGGCGATATGACTATGGGACCGGAAATCGACGAGCGAATTTGGCCATGGCACTCCGTTCAACTCGCCGCTTCAAGGCCACATATCGACCGGAAGGCTTTCTCAAGCAAACCTTCGGTACTGAAAACAGAAGTCGAAGGACGCTCCGAAGATTCGTCTGACTTTGCGGCAACGCTCCTCCTGCCTAACGTTAAGGGCTACATAGACCAATTCGAAGCTTCCAGCGGTCGTATAGTTTCATTCGTTTTGGCGATGCCGATTTATCGTGACGAATACGAATACGCCACGGAACATGGTGCTTCAAAACTTGTCGAATGCATACGACAACAAAACGTGAAACCGCACTTTATCCCGGGCCGAAAATCGCTTTTGAGTTAGATTGACGCGAACATTGATCTGAACTCGATTCACGCGCCGTCTTGGCTGCGGAAGCTTCTTGACCGCTATCAGGCACCAAGGGCATTCGTCACTCGCTGAGCTTTCAAAGTTGACATGTGTCACCTTAAGTTCCAGAATGTCGCCTCGAATTTTACCACCAAACACGAGCCTGCGAATCGGCTCAGGAGACCAAACATGCCCACTATGTATTTCGAAAAAGACGTAAACGCACAAGCACTCGACGGCAAATGCGTTGCAGTCATTGGCTACGGAAGCCAAGGCCGCGGCCAGTCGCTTAACCTTCGCGATAGTGGACTCAATGTGATTCTCGGTCTCCGCGAAGGCGGAAAAAGTTGGGACGCTGCGAAGTCTGACGGCTGGGAGCCCCGCACCATCGAAGATGCCGCCAAAGAAGCTGACATCGTTTGCATGCTCACGCCTGACCTTTCGCAGCCGGGTACTTATAAGGAATCAATCGAGCCAAACCTTAAAGAAGGCGGCACCGTTCTATTTTCTCACGGATTCAACATTCGCTACGAAAGCATCGTTGTCCCAGAGAAATACAACGTCATCATGGTCGCTCCAAAGGGACCAGGCGGACTTGTTCGCACACAATACGAAGAAGGTGCTGGCGTTCCAGCGTTGATCGCGATTCATCAGGACGCCACTGGAAATGCTAAAGAACTTGGGCTCGCCTACGCTTGGGGCGTTGGTGCTGCTCGTGCGGGAGTTATCGAAACGACTTTCGCTGAAGAAACTGAAACGGATCTCTTCGGCGAACAAGCCGTTCTCTGTGGCGGATTGAGCGAACTGATCGTTGCTGGTTGGGAGACTCTGGTCGAAGCGGGCTACCAGCCAGAAGTCGCCTACTTTGAATGTTTGCACGAAGTGAAGCTGATCGTTGATTTGATCTTCGAAGGTGGCATCGAGCGGATGTTGGAGTTCGTTAGCGACACTGCAGCTTGGGGCGACTTCGTTGCTGGCAAACGTGTTATCGGTGCTGAGTCACGTGCAGCGATGAAAGAGCTGCTTGCCGAAATCCAAGACGGTCGCTTTGCGAAGCGCTGGATGGAAGAAGAGAAGAACGGCTACCCTGAGTTTAAAAAGCAGTACGATGCCGATTGCGCTCACGATATTGAGACTTGTGGCAAGGGACTGCGTAAGCATTTCTCATGGTTGCAAAAAGAAGAAGCCGCCAGCTA
>CAZORS010000050.1:0-18979 GCA_964582025.1 uncultured Pirellulaceae bacterium
GGCGTCGATCCGCTCGATGCGGATGCTGTGAAGACGTTTGCCGAATCGATCGGACTCGATACCGATGGCAAACACGCGGACGTAATCAAGAGTGACGTCTTTGAAGCGAAAGTCGAAGACGCGTTGGTTGGTCCTGTGTTCGTCACGGACTATCCGGCCAGCATTTGCCCGCTGACCAAACGAAAGCGCGACAATCCTGCCGTGGCGGAGCGGTTCGAGCTATTCATCCACGGGATGGAATTAGCAAACGCTTATACGGAGCTCAATGATCCCGATTTGCAACAAGAGCTTTTCGAAACGCAGCTCGAGGGCATGGCGGACGAAGATTCGATGGCCAAGATGGACACTGATTTCGTGAAAGCCCTTCGCAACGGTATGCCGCCAGCCGGTGGTTTAGGGATTGGCATCGACCGACTGGTGATGTTGCTGACGAACAGTTCTTCGATCCGGGACATCATTCTGTTTCCGCTGCTGCGTCATCAGCAGGAAGATTAGTGCGTTGAAAATACAAGCCCGAAGCGCAAGCGAGTGGTTCTGGAGTGCGGGAAAAACCATTCGCTTGCGGTTCGGGCTTGTACTGACCAACAGCAATGCTAGCAAACCAAAACGCTCTCGAACGACTGAGAATCGGCCTACTTCAACCTTGGGACTGACTGGACATTCCGTTACGATTCCAACTGTCAAATCACAGCCAAGGATCGGCGAATGTACAAACTTCTTTTGTCGTGGCGGTATCTCCGCACGCGATTCATTGCGTTGGCGTCCATCGTCAGCGTTACTCTGGGCGTCGCGACGCTAATCGTCGTCAACAGCGTCATGTCAGGTTTCGTCGATCAGATGAAACATCGATTGCACGGCGTGCTCTCCGATATTGAAATGTCGGCACCGTTACTGAGCGAAATTCATCACTCGGAATACACGGTCGAACAAATCCGTGAACTGCTCGGCGACGACCTCGAAGAAGTCACTTGCGTCGTGAGGACTCCAGCGCTGATGGCGTTTCAGAGCCCCACCGGAATGTCGGTTCAGCAGCAAGTGATCCTCATCGGAATCGACGATAACACGTTCGGCAAAGTCACCGACTTCGAACCGTATTTGCAGCACGCGATGAAGAAAACGCAGTTCAACTTCGGGCTGGAGAATGATGGTTACGCGTCTGAATACGGCGTTTCCGGCTGGGAGTTGCGTCGACAAAAAGCCGAGATGGAGCGTCGAATCGAAGAGATGCACCGCCAGAGCATGTTGCGGGCTCAGGAACAACAAAGCAAATGGCAAGCTGGCAAGCCAACGGTCGCTCAAGCTTCCTATCAAGAGCCAGTGAATCAACAGGCTCCATCAGCCGGTTCCAACGCAAATCGTTTTGCTCCGCTGCCGACAAAAATTCGATCGATTGACGAGATCCTTGCTGACAAAGAGAGCAGTGAAACGAAGAGCACTTTCCACACGCCTCAATTCACCGGCATCGATCCACATGCTCACCTTCGCACCCAAGTTTCCGCGGAAGAAATGTTCGACCCGGCGAAGGATCACTACACCGGAATCATCATCGGGCAGGCCATCGCCAAACGGCTTGCCGTCAATGAGAACCAAGAAGTTTCAGACTTCTACCTTTTGAGACCCGGCGATGACGTTCAAGTCATGGTCACTACCGTTGGCCGCAGCCCAAAGCCAGTCAGCGACATGTGCACGGTCGTTGATTTTTACAACTCCAACATGCACGAATACGATTCGCAGTTCGCCTTCATGCCAATTTCTGAATTGCAAAAGATGCGTGGCATGGTGAATCCAATGACGGGCGAAGGATCGATTTCCACGATCCAAATCAAACTCAAACCGGACGTCAATCTCGACGAAGCCAAGATGGCGATGCTGGCGAGATTTCCGGTCGACGAATATTACTGTGATATCAAAACGTGGCAGGACACGCAGCGACCGCTTCTGAGCGCCGTCAACATGGAGCTTACAATTCTCAACATCTTGCTTTTCCTGATCATCGCAGTTGCTGGATTCGGCATCCTCGCGACGTTCTACATGATCGTCGTCGAGAAAACTCGCGACATCGGAATCCTGAAGGCACTGGGCGCCCCAAGCGGCGGCGTCATGTCGATCTTCCTTGGCTACGGCGTGTCACTGGGAGCGGTTGGCACTGGAGCTGGAATCGTGCTGGGTTTGCTGTTCGTTCGCTACATCAACGAGATCGCCGACTTGGTTCAGAAAGTTACGGGCCAAGAAGTTTTCGATCCAACGATTTACTACTTCACCGAAATCCCAACCATCGTCAGCCCGTGGATGGTGCTGGGCGTTGCTGTTGGGGCCGTCGCAATCGCAGTTATGGCATCAGTCCTGCCTTCGTTAAGGGCCGCTCGACTTCATCCAGTAGAGGCACTTCGCTATGAATAAATCAGTCTCGGCAGCTAAACCCAAAATGGGTCGAGCCAAAAACTACAAGCCGATCCGAGCCCCATTCAACGTGGTGCACAAAACGATTTTGTCGACCAACAATCTGCACAAAAGCTACCGCAAAGGAAAGCTGGAAGTTCCAGTTCTCAAAGGCGTCGACATCGAGATCGCCGAAGGTGGTTTCACAACGATCATCGGGCAGAGCGGATCCGGAAAGAGCACGTTGTTGCACTTGTTGGCGACGCTCGACGCACCCGACAAAGGGGAGATCGTGTACGGTGAGACACGCATCGACAACTTGCCGGCCAAGAAACGGGAAGCCATTCGCAATCAGGAATTCGGGCTGATCTTTCAGTTCTATCACTTGCTGCCAGAGCTCACGACATTGGAGAACGTTCTAATTCCACGAATGGTTCAGCATGGTTTTATTCGCTACCTGGCCAACAAAAAGAAATTCAAACAGGAAGCAATCGAATTGCTCGAAATGGTTGGGCTCGGTCACCGACTGACACACAAACCGTCAGAACTTTCTGGCGGCGAGATGCAAAGGACGGCGATTGCTCGATCGCTTATCTCGAATCCGAAAGTTCTGCTGGCCGATGAGCCAACGGGAAACCTTGACGAGGAAAATGGTGCTGATGTCATGACGACATTGCATGAACTTCGTAGTCGCAAAAACTTGACGATCGTCATGGTGACTCATGATGCAGAGATGGCAAAATCGTCAGATCACGTGATTCATTTGGTTGGCGGCAAGGTGGCGTAGGTTTTTGCATGATGTTTGTAGTCAACGCCTTTCGGCGTGTGACACGTGTCGTTTCGGCTCCGCCTCTCCAATTTATGGCATCACCCTCCCTCTGGGAGGGTCGGAGCCTAAGCGACGGGGAGGGTGCGGAGGCTGACGTTATCTAATGAAGTTAACAGAAACTACTACTGAACCACGCCGAGTTGCGAGTCTGCTGCCGCCACTTCGTGGCTTGGGATTCTGTTGAGATTCGTTTCTACGGGCTTCCGCCCGCAGCTAATTGCTGTCGCCACTCCGTGGCTGGTTTTCTACCGCCATCAAAATTCACGAAGTGCTCTGCAAAGGCCATGTAGATATCCGGCCTAAGCAACTGCCATTGGGCGAGCCCTCACTGGCTGTTCAACCGTGGCTGGCGCCGAAACGGATCAAAAATTCACAGCCTCGAAGGGAGGGTGATGGTATGACGTTCGTGCACAAACCTGCTCTACACGAACGGCAGTGACTCTTGAAAGTTCTGTCGGAAGGCCAACAAGTCAAAAACGTTGACGGTACCGTCGCCGTTGAAATCTAAGCTCGGGTCGAAACCCGCGTCCCCGGATGACTCCAGAAACGTTTGTCGGAAACTGAGTAGATCGAATACGTTTACATTCCGATCGCCCGTCGCGTCGCCGTAGAACGAATAGAAATTTTCACCGGCAACATCGCCGAACACGAAATCAGACCCCAGCGTCAAATCGGTACCCCGACGTTTCACTTTCGACCCATCGACCGTCAGTTGATAGTTACCATCGACCAGCGCACTCGTTCCGTTTCGGGTCAAACTATCGAAAGTAATCGTGACGATCGAATCTCCAGACGTTTCGTTGACAGTAAAGCTTGTCGCCACAGATGCTCCCGTGGCCACAGCGTCGCCATCGCTTCGCTGAATCACACTGAATGCTCCGGAATCAAAATCAACTTTACCGTCAAAGGTAAGCACCAACTGATCGACCGTTGACCTTTGCTCAGTCGCATCGTTGACCTCGATTGAGTCAAGCGATGGAGAGGTTACTCCGAAGTTGGCTGCTCCGGGCGTGAGAACGGCACCCGCGGGAAGATTGGCACTGCCGTTCTGGTAAGTCACCGTCCCAGTGATGTCGCCGTTAAACCAACTTGAAAACGAATCACTTTGATCATCCCCAAAGATCCTCGTCGCGGCATCCGGATGTCCGTCTCCTTGAACCAACGATGACGCCACGTAGACATAGTCGCTCGCACCGCCATCGGTCCAACCAAAGCCATCCAGTATCGTGGTCCAAGGCGTCGTGTCGAACTGTCCATCATTGTTCGTGTCGAGGTCATCTTCGAAAGCCCCTGTGAAACCTTGCACCAACATGAACGTCACCGATCCGTTCTCCATGGTTCCGCCATCAAGGTTGGCAAGCGTTGTCGACGAACTAATGGCTGCGCCCCACGGAGTTGAAGTCGCATATCCGTCTCCGAGCAACACCAATCCGTTGGATCCGGTTGAAATCGAGCTGAGGTTTTGTGCATTGTCCACGGTTCCAGCAGCAAATCCGTCGCCATCGATTTCCAGCAACCAAATATCAGTTAACTGCGATGATGGCGTGCCAAGAATTTCAACGAACTCAAGGTTTGAATCGGTTCCCGGATTATTGACAAAGATTTCGTTCAACAAAACGCCCGACGTTGCCGTTCCGTCGTTGTCAGAAATGGAAACTGAAATTGGATCGATTGCAAAGCCATCGTAGTCGGCGTCGCTGCTGGTAACTGCATGTTGCAGCGAGCTGAAATGAAGGCCTTCAACATCTGAATCGTCTACTGCCGACACGTTTACCGTTTGCGCAACCAACGCGTTGGCTGGAGTGAAAGTCAATGAGATTGCGACACCAGCACCACTCCCCAAATCAAGTTCACCATCAGGAGTAATGTCGACGGTCACGTCCGAAGTCGGAACAGAATCGAGAATCACTTCGTAGGAATCAGTCGTACCGTTTTCCGAAACCGCCGTGTTGCCGTTGGACTCGGTGACCGAAACTCCGATGGGACTGAATACTTCAAAGTCAGCGACAACCGGCAAGTGATCACTCGCATCGTGCAAGGCTTGTCGAACGGCCTGACTGACTGCACTGTTGGAGCCAGTCAAAATTGACTGGTTAAAATGCTGGCCATCGTTTCCGTGAACGAATTGACTTTCGGCAACATAGTCCAAGCCCAAGCCATCGTTGAGTCCGAAGCTACTGAAGATCATATCAAAACGATCGTCGAGCCCACCGTTTGATCCTCCGCCAAAGCTTGCCGTTCGTGGGCTTTGAGTGTGCACGCTGGCGAAAGCGGAATTGGTGTGCCAATTCCCGATTTGGCTGGGGAGCAACAAGTCTTCAACGCGTCCGCTGTTGTCCGCTTCACTCTGGACAAATTTCTGATACGCAGGTTCTGAACTGGTGTAGATGTTCATATCACCAGCAACGAGAAACTCGCGATCCGAAGGCAACGTTTCAAGATGATCTCGCAACAAAGTTGCTTCACTAAGCCGTGCCTGCTCGTTTGATTGGCCAGTGCTGGCCTTCATGTGCAAGCTATAAACGTTGAACAGAGAATCCGCAACGCTGAGGGTGTATTCACCAATGGAACGCAGCGACGTTGAAATATAGTTCTGGCTGACGAGATCGACTTTCGAGGTTCGATAGTAGATCACCGTATCGGTATCAGGCCCATCAACGAAATCGCCCCGCGCGTATTCTGCACCGTTGGCATTAAGGGCATCGAGTAAAATGTTCGCGCCTTCGGCCGTTATGATTTCCTGAATAGCCAAAACATCCGCATCGAGATCCTCAAAAATGATCTCCATTTCATCTTGCCGATTTCCCGAATTCGAATCGAAATTGAGGGCGTTGTAGGTAACGAATCGAAGATCGATCGCGGCAAGCAATCGACGAGCCTCCAACGTTTCGAAGTGAAACGATTTAGGCTTGAGCCGTCGGCGAGTTGGAGGTTGGCGATTGAACAGTGTCGACAAGAATTTCATAGGTTGGACAACGATAAGAGGAATCGGAGAACACTGCGAACAGAAAACTATACGCGTGCGGGGCTACCGGTCAAACCGTGCCAATAGAACCAACATAAGCAGCTGGTATCAAATCGAACATTCAACTTATTGTCCGATTACGACGCCGGCGTTTTCGATCGAGCCTTCGACCAACACCGACTCCAAAATGACATCGTCGTTATTGGCGGGAGTCAGATTCAAGACGGATTCATCAACCGGCGGCTGTTCGATTAATTCAGGCTCGCCTTCGGGCAAATACAGCGGTTCGAATTCTTCAATCGTTAGTTCATTCCAGATTCCCGGCGTACTAACCGTGCCGCCTTGATAGTTCCAACCAAGATACAGCCATCCATCTTGCATCTCGAACAGACCAAGCTGAAGAGAATTGATCACGTCAACACCTTTGAGTTGCGGAACATCAGGAATCAAGTTGGAGGGCAATTCAATCCCTTCGCTGCCGCTTGACTCTACCGCTTCCCCAAGCCGCTTTTCCAAAATCTTCGCGAAAGCAATTGAATCGGCCCCGGGCTCTTCGCCTTCAGAGAGATCAATCTCAGGCGTGCCTTGAGGTTGCAAAAACAGTTTGCCATCCCGACCGACAACCTTGAATGAAAGCTTGATCGTCAAGCTGGTTTTGATCGCATTGTCGCCTTGTTCGAAGCGGGTTCCAGTGACGATCACATTTATTCGATTTTCTGAGAATTCAATTTGAATCGGACGAACCTTGGGAAACGAAATTTTGAAATCTTCGATTTCCTCATCCCCTGCAGCGGCACCGCCAAGCAAATCAGTATCTTTCGCGAATGCTTTTATTTCGGCTTCGAGGTCGTCGTTGGTAAACGTCCGTCCGGCAAAGACCAAGTCTAGGTAATTGCTAATCATGGATTCATGAAGTTTTAACTGGACGTCAGAACCGGCCGTTCGAAACGATGGGTTGATCGTCGCACCAAATGCTGAACGAGTATCCTTTTTTGCAACTGCTTCCACTCGATCCGAAAACGAACGCAAGTAAATCTGAGGAAGCAACGCGTAAAATTTGCGAGCCATCTGGGCGAATGTCTCGACTTGTTCAACACCGTCATCGATGGCGGTCGAAGTCTCCGAATCAAAGCGCTCACGCAATCGCTCTTTTACGCGACGCGATGACTCGTCATCGGTGCTCGTCTGCTCCTCCGCAAAACTCTTGGCCGCCAAACGTTGCACCAGACCGCAGTTCGAACTGATTCCACCGTATTGTGCCGAAATTGAAGCATCGACGCTGCTCTCGCTGGCATACAAGCCGTTGAGGCTTGCATATAAATCACGGCGACCTGAAAGACTTCCCGAAGCAGTTGATTTAATTTTGAATGAAAGCTGACGAACGTAAGTGTCAGTGCTCGCCGTTCCGCCAAGCACGATGCTGACACGAACTTGATCCGGATCATCAATCGGATAAACATTGACCGTTGTGTTGGTGTAAGACAAACCGCGTGCAAAGCGTCCAAGAAAGTCTTCGGCGACGCGATCATATTCGGCCGAAGATCGAGTCGACAACGACTGGATCAGTCGCGACGAAACGGAAACGTAGGTGTTGGGGCCTGAGTACTTACGTCGAATTGCGACGCAAAGATCATTAAGTTGATGTCGATCCTCCAACCATTGCAAAATACTGCCTAGCTTCGCATGTGACAGCGGATCATTCGGATCAGAAAGTGTCGGCAGTAGGTCCGCCAGTTCGATAACGCGTTCGATGTACTCTTGCTGAATATTGTCTTCAGTTGAAAACTCGTAAGCGTCAGCAAATCGGTCAACGGCAGCCCTTGCCGAGGCGAACGCAGAATCTGTTTGTTCCTTCGCCAGGTTTCGAAATCGTCGCTGCGATCTTCGCAATGCGCGTCCGAAGTCGCGGCGACGAATCAATCGCGGTTTGTCTTTTTTGAAAACGGCGGAGGCCTTTTTCTCAAGTTCCTTGATTCGTTTTTCTAACGCCTCTTCTTGAGCCTTGAGCGACTTCAGGTCGTCTTCTTTGGTGACATCTGGAACGGGTGGCGAAAGTTCGATGATGTTTGTGTCTTGGTCGTTTTCATCGTCTTCATCTTCCTCAGGAAGCTCCATTGGTAGGGCATCGATTTTGTCGACGATTTTTTCCAGGCTGTTTCGCTCGTCTTCGATCATCGACTTCATTTTGCCAACAGAGACTTCCGGCGGCATCTCAATTTTCATCTCTCCAAGAAAATCGACGGTGTCGTTCAGCTTCAACTCGTAAAAAACCTCTGCACGAGACCGACTGTCGTAGTCACGACGATAGACTTTCTTAAGGAGCTGCAATTCATAGCGGGCAACGTCACGAAGGTATTCAAGTTTTGAAATTGTCGGTGGCTCAAATTTTGCGACGGCCTGCTGAGCTGCGAACTGGAGATCGATCAATTCTTGCGAGCGGGTTCGATCCAGTTGATCGATTTGCGCTTTGATGGATGATCGAACTTCTTGAAAAACTGGATGCTTGAGAGATTCATCGTCTCGATCAAACACATTCAGCAAAGAGCGAAGCGTTGTCAAATCGGCTTGCTCACCCTTGGCAGCTTGTGAGTCCAGCACGTTCAAGTTCAGTAGTTTCCGCCAAGCTTGCGCTTTTTCGCCAACACCGAGCCAATCGTTCATTCTTGCTACCGACGTTCGAAGACGTTCGGTCGTGTCGGTCGCAGATGCCAGTCGTGGCAACAAAAGCGCGAAAAGGATAGCGATCAAAACAGCCACCCGGGAGAGGTGGGCTTTGTGAAATTGAGACGTCGTTTCGGTACGCATTTTGTAAAACATGGAGAGCATGGAAATTGATGTCGAGCCGGTCAGTGGCAACGCAGCCAAAAGCCTAAGCGGGCGCCTATTCTGATTCAAAATAAGCTTGGTTGCCAGCAACGAATGGATAGTTTTTTCGGATTCGGCAAGGCCCACAAAGCTTGCTTTCACCGGCGTTTCAAGGATAAGTCCCGGCCCCTAGCCCTCATTGCCGCTCTCGAATAGCATTTTGGTTCGACAGCGCTTGCATCCGGCAATTCGTTGCTTCGTTTTTGGCAGTTCGTTACGATCCAAGGTGAGTTGAGATGGAAGAAATTCAAGGCCGCGGGAAAGCTCTTGAAAACGTGTTTTTTGGCGAGCGCGACAAGGAACTCTTGCAGAAACTCAAAGCAGAGCTTGAAGGCAAGCATGACCGCGAGGCGTTGGCTGCGGTCAGCGGCATTGATGACGAAAAAGCACTCGACTTGCTCCTTGGCGTTGGCGTTACACCTGAGAGTCTGGCGGCGGTTTCATTGATTCCTTTGGTTGCGGTTGCTTGGTGTGACGATTCGATGGAATCAACCGAAAAGGAATCCATTCTCAATGCGGCCGGTGCAGCGGGCATCGAAAAATCTTCCGCTTCCTATGAACTACTGGGAAGCTGGTTGGCCGAGCGACCCGGCGATGATTTGCTGGACGCGTGGAAGGCCTACATTGACGTTTTGTCGGCCAACCTTGATAAAGCCGCGTTCGCCCAACTGAAGGCGTCGGTTGTGAATCGAGCTGAAAACGTTGCTGAATCTGCAGGAGGCTTTTTTGGACTCGGCTCCGTTTCGGACCGAGAAAAGAAAGCGATCGCAGATCTTGCGGCAACCTTTGGTTAGGAGCAATGCGAATCGGATCGCGTTTAGTGGTTCGGCCTCCGTTCCCTTCTCAACGACTCGTTCCCGGGCCTGACGCTGAGAGACAGAACTTTGTCACCCAAGACTTTACCAGTGTTTTCCATTGGGCAAGTTTCTGCATCGGCGTCCTCCCGTCGCTTAGGCTCCGACCCTCCCGGAAGGCCAGAAGGAGGGTGATGGTGATGTTGGATTGCGACTCAAGTCATGAAGTCATCCCACGAAGTCTTTCGTCAAAACTTTCCCACTGGCGAACGCGTCAAAAACCAAACTTTGCCGTCTGAGTAGCGTTTTCCGAAACGACCGGTCGATCCATCTCAATTCTATTCGTTCCGCCCAAATGTGGAATTCGCTCGGTTGCCAACGCTAGCAATTGGCGATAGATTCGTGCCCAAAGAACCAACCAACGAACGGAGAATGACTGTGGGTTTTGCCGGAAACGAACGTAATGGACTATTCGTCGCGATTGACGCGAACATTGGAGCTGGCAAGACCAACGCCTGCCATGCAATTGCCTCAGCGGCGATGGCTGCAGGTCATCAGACCCGCGTGATGGAAGAGCCGACTCACCATCCGAAGTTCAATCACTTTCTTCAACGATATTACGACGATCTTCAGTCCGGCAAAAACGCTGGCGGTGGCTTTGCGATGCAAATGTTCATGCTTTGCCAGCGATACGAACAGCATCGACTGGCTGTTGAACAGGCTTGGGGCACTAACGGAACGATCGTCATCCAAGATCGCCCAATTTACGGCGATACCGTCTTTGCAACGACCGCCATGGAGCGTGGATTCATGACGGCTGAAGAGTACGATCTGTACGTCGATGTCTATCGAAACATGAGTCGCGACGTTATGCCGCCGGACGTGTTCGTCTATTTGGATGTTTCACCAGAAGAATGTTACGACCGGATGCATTCCCGCGGGCGTTCAGAAGAGGAAGGCGTGCCGTTGGACTATTTGAAACAATTGTACGATAACTATCAGAAGTTACTGGCAGAGATGCGTCGGCGAGGCGTTCGCGTGCTTACAGTCGATTGGAGTGGCTTTGGTCCTCCGGTTGAAATCTGGAAGCGTATTCAGAAACTGGTCGAATCAGACAATACTTGGTACGAAGAACTTTCATTTTCACTCGCCAAGGAGCCTCGTATTCCGATCGCTCCTAAGCCTTCTACTTAACGACACTCAATCAAGAATGACAACATGAGCGAATTCACTAAGGCAGCAACCAAAAACGAACTCCAACCTGGTGAAAAACTTTTGGTTGAAGTCGACGAGCAGCTGGTCATCCTTTTCCAAGTTGGCGAAGAATATTTTTGTCTCGACGACGTTTGCACCCACGACGGTGGAACATTGAGTGATGGAGAATTCGAAGGCCACGAAATCGAGTGTCCAAGACACGGCGCTAAGTTCGATATCCGATGTGGCACAGCAATGTGCATGCCTGCCACGCAGAATACGGGGTCTCACGAGGTGAAAATCGACGGCGAAGACATTTTGGTACGGATTTCTCAGTAGAAATCAGTTCAGCAAAGACACGCATTTCAGGCGTGTCTTTTTATGCGCCAATTTTCGGGCGACATTCTCCCACAGGCACGAGATCAAAGCACAAGTTCACATGAGTACAACGGACACGGTGCCCGTCACGTGTCCGCAACGGGGACGGGCAGGGTACCCGTTCAACTTTCGGCTTACAGATCCTTCAGAACTCTCTCGTAGAGTTCGCGTTCTTTTGCGTCAACTTGGTCAAGGATTTCTAAGACTCGTTTCTGATGAATCGCAGACTTTTCCGTATCGCCGATCTTTTCGTAGCAATCTTTGAGGTGTTTGTGCACCGTGATTAGCTCGGGCATTTTCTCCAACACGATCAGGAAGTCAGCGATTGCTTCCTCGTAACGTTGTTGCCCCTTCCGAATCGCTCCTCGAGTTTCATACAGCATGTATTGGTCAGGGAAAAGCAAAAGGGCTGTATCGAGCAGTTTGCCTTGTCCAAACTTCGGCTCTTTTCGAATTGCGATCGACAGCAAACGGTGCGTCACAAATTCGGTCGTACCAAACTGATGCTGTGCGATATCCCACCGCGTTTTGCCACCAACGACATCCCCGCGAAGCAACATACGTGTACCAATCAGAATATGAACCACGCCCGGAATAGGACATTCGTCAACCGAATTCCTCAACCAAACATCAGGTTCTGTTTCGCTGGCTTCGGTATCAATGTACTCAACTAGTCGATCATAAATTTTGACGTCGCGCGGATTAGTGGCAATCGCTTTACACAACGCATACAGTCGTCGTCGGAAGTTCTGTTCTCTGGAGGTGTCTTCGAAGTCATCTGCGTTTTGAATGTAAACCAAAGAAGCGAGCTGCATAATCTTTCGACGAGTATCCTGCGTCTTGACACTTTGGTAGCCAGTTTTGATAAATTCGTTCGCTCGCTCGTAGTCCTTTAAGGCCACGGCACTTTGAACAAGTGAAAACCAGATCTCATAGATTTCAGGATTCAACCGCGCGATGCGGGTAACTTTTGATGACGCATTGTTCAATGCTCGACGGGCTCCCGCGTCATCACCAAGTTTCACACAGACATCTACGAGCTGAGGCATTGCTAGGACCTGCTCAATGCGATTGAAGTTTTGGTAGGCCGTCAAAGATTCCAACGACTCTTTCGCTAGCTTCAAGTTATCGACGGATTCTTCAGAACCTTCTTCCTCTTGCCGAGCTCTAGTCAGATAAAGATCGATGAGATTGACTTTGGCGCGTATATTTTCGGGATCCAACGCAATCGCTGCTCGCAGATGGTCCATCGCCAACTTGTTTCGCGTTTTGTCGTTTCCTTCTAGTCTTTCCTGCCTGATCAGCTGTTGCGAAAGCCAAACGTGTGCCATTGCAAATTTTTCCGGTTCCTCTTCGGCGCCTTTAGCTTCATTTCCTTCTTCGCCATCTTCCGATAGTTCCTTGGTTCCGGGATCGGGCGTTGCGGCCACTTCATCGATGGTCGTGTCGCCGGCAAGAAATTGCATGATCCGTGTGGCTTCCCCGTTATCACCAGTTCGATCAATATCCTCCGCCAACATGAACTTGTAGTCTTTAGAATCGGGACGCAATTCAACCAGCTTCCGGGAAAAAAGCAGTGCCTTCTCCGGAGCATCGTTCCGTAGATGCATTTGGTGATAGCCCATTGCAGGACCAAGTGAAATCTGTCTGGAGTAGTTACTGAACACCCAAAGCAGGAAAGGGGTGAACGCCAAAATCGCAAACGCTGGAAGCCCCCTCAAGAATGCAATCCCGTTCCGCGATGTCGTCCACGCCTGCACCATGAAGACGGCAAATCCCCACAGCAAACGAAATGGAAGCGTAATGAACCCAACGACCGGGTTGCCCCCGCCGCCGCTAAAAGACGAACCCTCACCCGACATTGCGTCTCCAACCCAATCCCGAATTGCGCGGAATGGCGCCGTTAAAGTGCCTAGGAATGATCGGTTTTCGAAACCATCATCGTCTTTTCGATTGAAGACCATTTTACTGCGTTATAGGAGAACGATTAGATAGCACAAGTTTAACAACACAAAGCCAAAGCCGCCAACATCCCGACTCAATTTGGCGAACCTTTACACGTTTACAGTTTAATCTGTTGCCGGCGTCACGGCGCAGAAGGTTGGCCTTGCCGCATTTGTTCCTCAATCTTCTTCAACCGCTTACCGTACTTTTCCGGCGGCTGCATGTTGAGGCCTCGATAACATTCCTCTAATGAACGCAGCGTGTCGGCGTGATTAGGCCGCGCTTTCAACGATTTTTCATAAACCGCCAATGCTTCCTCGAGTCGGTCCTGTTGTTTCAAAGCCGTCGCCTTGGTGTGGAGAAACTTTGACACTTCTGCTGGGTCAACGCTTCGCGGAAGGTTTCTGATGGCTTCATTAATCAACTGCAACGCTCGCTCTGGATTTCGCTCATCATCTCCAGCCACCAAATACGAGAACGACAGGTTGTTCAGAACCGCTGGGTCGCGCGGCGATTTCTCTCGAGCTCTTTCGTAAAACCGAATCGCTTCGGAGAAACGCTTTTTCAACAATGCGTCGTTTCCGAGCTGATTAAGCACCGAAGAAGGTGCATCGACATCCGCGTTGGGATCGTAAACTTCTCTTGCCTGTTGGGCGATTTCAGGATTTGACGAAAGAGACAGTCGAGCCAAAGCCTGCAAGACTAGCACGTTTTCCTGATGATTGCTGTACGCCTTTGAATAGAGGCTCAACAGTTTTTTTTGCACGTCGAAGTCCAAATCTTCGTACGACTGATTCGCATTGGCCAGTTCATTAGCCCAACCAATATACGACTCCGCCATCAAACGCTGCAGGAAGACGCGACGCGGCCCCCCGTTTGAATCAGCGGCGTACTTTTGGATTTGACCCGTCAGCCGTTTCTCAACTTCCTCAAAACGCTTCAGTCGCATCAGAGTTTTTGCGATCCCCGTTTCGACCACAATCCAGCGTTTGTCGTCTTCTCGATTTTCTGTTTTTCCCGCCAAAGTAAGAAAGCCGCTATAAGCTTTTCCGAATAACGCGGGATCACGATCCGAGCGTCCCATTTTTTTGTTCAGCACCGACATCTCACGAAAATAGTTTGGATTGACTTCAAACAAATCTTCGTACAAAGCGTATGCTTCGGGAAATCGTTCAATCTTAGTCAGAATTCTCGCTTTCAACAATTTAGCTTCAAGGGTTAGCCCCTCTTCACCTCGAGTCAACACGTGATCGACGTGTTTGAGCGCGATGTCGAGATTTCCACTCATCTCCATCTGCGTTTTTGCCGGTTCCGCAAAGAAGGTCTTTGCTAAAATAAAGTGAGCAGTTGGATAGCCAGGAATATCTTCCGGAGCCAACTCATTGAGAATGCTTCGAGCATGTGCTTTGTCGTTGCGAGCTGATGCAAGCTTCGCCAATTCGAATCGATAATCGTCGTTCTCCGGATCCAAAGAGATCAGCTTGTCGAGATAGATCTTCTGAGCCTGTCTCAGATCCAACAGCTTCGCTTTGTCTTCTTCGGAGACAACTTTCTGTTGCGTACTGCCAAGCGACTGCACATTTTGCGTTCGTGCCAGCTCTTTCGATAGCTGACCAAGATCCGCAGAAGCCTTTTCATACTGGTAGTAGTAGCTGTCTTCCAGTGATGATTGGCTGAGTAGCTGAACGCTTGCAACTGCGACGATGGCCAAGACCGCGATGATCAATGCTGGCAAGCCAAGGATCATTGAACGGCCTCGTGTCGATTCGCTCCATGTGCTTCCGAGTGCTTCTCCTGGCGAAGTTACCAAGTGAACTGGCAACATTACCAGTCGCTTCAAGTGAAAGAAGAGGTAGTTCATTGGTTTCTTTGTACCTAAAAATTGCTGGCATCAAGCCTTCGGCGCGAACCGCATACCAACCTATCGTATTGGGAGACCAGAACTGCTGCCATACCGTATTCCTCGGAATTTCCTTGAGACAGTCTGCTCAAACGACCGGTAGGTGGACAGCACGTTTTGGTAGTACATCACACATTATTCAGAAAGTCGGAAGATCGGGTACATGGGGCATATTTGCAAAAATCAGGAGAATCGGCAAAGTCGCAATGTTTCTACGCCGAAAAAGAGATGGGGCAGCACTGGATTGCCGTTTGATGACACGTTTGTACACCAATCGAACCATGAAAAAGCAAAAACTGCATCTGATTGCAAAAATCGCAGCACTTTCGATCGTTGGCACAATGCCAGTCCTGGTTTCCAGCGACGCGAATGCTCAGGATTCGTTGCCACCGATCGTTCAAGGTGTTCAAAGCTCGAAGTTACCTGTCGCAGACGCGACTTATTCGTACACTCGCGACGCGAAGAAGCCTCTCGTTCCGACATTCGTGATGGAAAAGGAAACGCCTCCACCGATAGTTTCGGGTCGCGCTTCGACTCTTCGAAAGTCTGACGAATCGAAATCCGCTGAAAAGGGACTTCTCGCCCCGATTGGAACTGGTGTCGTCAAACAAGTTGCTGGTGCCCTCGAACCCGGAAAACTCAGGATTGCTCGTGCTTTTTCACCAGCGAAAATGCCAGTCCGAACACAGGGAAGCAGCACACGGAACGCTCCAGTTCCAGCCGTACAGATTCCAAGTCCGATTTCGGTAAGAGAGCCACAACTTTTTGCGCCCCCAAGCGATGGGATGATTCAGGGTTCCGACATTTCACCGATGGCACCTCCGATCATTTCAGGTTCGTTGATCACACCGAGCGCACAAAATCCAACAATGCAGCCCGGACCAGTTACTGCGCCCAACTATTTCGACGCATCACCTCAAGTCAACGCGGTTACAATGCAAAGCGTTGTATCAGGATGCGGGGACTGTGGCACCAGCGGATGCAGTTCATGCCAAACTGGAGGCTGCGACGGATCGGGTAGTTGTGACTCGTGTGGACCCGGCGGATGCTACAACAAAAATCAAATCAATTGCGATTACGGAACTTACGGTTCTGTTAGCGCCGCAAGGCGATATGCCTACCTCGAATACTTGTACCTGACTCGCGAAGACGGAGACATCACCAACTCGAACTTCAACCCGCTCGGCGAATTCGATTTTGGCTCAGGTATTCGACTGACTTTTGGCCAACGATCGGATATGACTCAGGGTCGTGAGATTAGTTACTTTGGTGCATTTGACATTGAGACGGAGCAGACGACGAATGACAGCCTAAATCGCTTGAATGCACTGTTCGCACCAGGCGGAGGGCTGTTCACTTCGGACTTGTCAGCGTTCAACAATGCGTCGCAACACATTCAGGCTAAAGAAACTTCCCTGCACAGCCTTGAGTACAACCGCGTACGCTGGGGCTGGGATGTTCTGAAATCATTTATCGGTGCCCGATACATCTACATGGACGACCAGTACCAACTCAACAGCACCGCCCCAACTTTTGGTGGCACCGAGACCGGCATCTATCGGTTGGATACTTTAAACCACCTGCTCGGAGCTCACATCGGAGCCGAATTGTTCTACGACATTGGTTACCGTTTCAGCCTTTCTGGTGTTAGCAAGTTCGGCCTTTACGCAAACGTCAACAAGGGCGACGTCTTTCTCCAAAACGATGACACGGTCATCTTGAACACTGAAAGCAATGACGCCGCGTTTTCGACGACTTACGATCTGAGCCTTTTAGCTCACTATCAGATTCGCCAGTCGGCTCGCCTGCGATTCGGTTACAACGCTTTTTACCTCAGCAACGTCGCCACGGTATCAGACAATTTCACCCCATTTGTCTCACCGTTTACTGGGTTCGACAGCTCAGATGAAGACGACGCATTCATTCATGGCTTCTCGTTTGGTTTGGAAATCTATCGCTAGCTAGACGGCTAAAGCAATTCAAAAGATATCTCAGAGCTGAGCTTTCGAATTCGGGAGCTCAGCTTTTTTCGTTGACTAAACAGACACCAGTTCTAACCACAAACTCTAAATCTAACTCAACCTTCGTTCGACCGCTGCAGCCATCCGAGGCCCAAACTCAGGCCCCTCAAGCGGATAAAGATAAGGCTCGATAACTTCCAGCTCCATCAAATAGAGCTCTCCTGTTTCCGCTCGCAACATGTCAACCCGCGCGTAGAGAGGCGTCTCTTCGAGAGAATTCAACACGGACGATGCACTCGCAAGATCATCAGCAGATGCCTCGATCGCAAGTTCAGTTCCCCCGTAATAAGATTGAATGCGATACTCACCTGAAACGGCTCGCTTGATCAACGCATGACAGAATTGGCCGTCGATAAAAATTAGACTCATCTCACCTTCTGTTTGAATCGAAGGAAAAAACGGCTGAGCCATCATCGCTTGATCCAATACGGGAACTGCATCGCCGCGCTGCAAGCGATGTTGACCCGCTGCACCAGCACCAATTTGTCGCTTGATCACAAGGTCGTCACATTGCAGCACGTCAAACGCCTCACGAACGCTCGATTCGGTTGGCGTTTCAATCCATTGAGTCGGAATCAATTTCGCCCCATTCTGGGCCAGTTCTTTCAAGTAACGCTTGTCCGAATTCCAACGAACCATCGCCGATGAATTGAATAAACGGGTCTTCGTTTCAATTCTCTCCAACGTCTCAAGGAAAAGCTCGGCTCGATCCCAATAGTCCCAAGTGGTACCGATAATCGCGGCGTCGTATTTTCCCCAATCGATATCATCCTGATCCCAGCAGATCTCTTCGACCACCATGTCTCGCTTTTGAAATTCAGGTCGCAACGCGTCCATCGTGCGGTCGTGCTCAAACGAATCGACGCGGCGATCAGTGGAACTCGGAATGGTGACTTGTGAGCACAAATAGGCGATCTTTTTCATGCCACACAGCTTAAGCCTACGCCCCAAGTTCAGTAAGTGGTCCATCGGCACAAAGTAGCCAACGCTGCTGTCGTCGGCAGGAAACTCCGTATTCAACATAATGGTCGGAGGAGCCCAATCGGTCGAAAGATGATGCTTGCTGATAACTTCACGCGGACGGTTGGGACGCACCCAGTCCAGACGAATCGAAGCGGCATCTTCTTTGTATCTGAAAAACGTGACCGTTAACGGATAGAACCGTCCGGCTCGTAATTTCACTTTCGCTCGATGTTCCGTTTCGCCGCTGGTAACACCATTGTCGATCAAGGGCGACGTAGATCGATCGCCGTTAAAGTATAGCTTCGGGCCATTCTTGGTAACGAGAATCAGTTCGTAGGTTCCCGTTTCAGGTGCAACCAGCGCGCTGGTCCACTCGATAGCAAACTGTTCTTTATCTTTCAGTTTTTCTTCGTCAGGCGTCGAGCCTCCGAAATCAAAATCGATCGATTCATCAACGCGTTTGAACGCTAGATCTTTGCCAGCAGTCCGAGTCGGAAAGTACTTTGCATTGAGTCCATGAGTATCACCTTGCCACCCTTGCCCGAGAAACGGTCGCATCAAGTCGGCGACGGAGTTTTGATATTGATCAACCGTTAATCGAGAGAAAGCAATTTTAGACGGATTGTTTCTCATCCTCGCTTCGGCAGAGTAAAACGCCTTCATCATGTATCGCGTGACGACTTCCGCATCGTCGCCAACGCACATTTCCGGATCGTCTTCAGGCATCGTCTTCAGGCATCGTCTTCA
>CAZORS010000050.1:19079-27155 GCA_964582025.1 uncultured Pirellulaceae bacterium
ATCGTCTTCAGGCATCGTCTTCAGGCATCGTCTTCACGATGTAGTCTTTCAAACGTCGCAATGAAAGATCGCCTTCCAGCGGCCCGTCATACGCTCCATCGACTCCCTCGCCAGAATCTCCATGGCAAGTCACACACTGATCCTCGTAGAGTTCTTTGCCTTTCTCAAACCATGCTTCATCTTCTTGAGCATGTGGCAACGGTCACCAAAATGAAGGGGCAAGACAGTATCCAAAAAAGGATTCGACGTTTGAATGTGCGCGAGGCGTTCATGTTGTTCTTGGCTAGTTCGAAACAGTTATCCAATTTGAACCCAACATTGGCCGATGAAGTTTCCTTACAATTTGGAATTTACAGGTTTCCTGCAATTCCATGCTGCGAAGAATAGCAATTTTACTGCTTGAGCTTCAAGACTCGTGAATCAGCGAGGTCATCCGCTCGAAGCGATTTCGCGGTCTTTCCGCCCGGAGCACTCCAAACCATGTTCAATTCTTCATCCTGAAAGAAATAAAACCCAACAATCGGTTTGGCATTTTTTTGCGTGGATCGAATCTCGATCTCGCGAACAATGCGGTCGCCAAGTGCTCTTTGTTGGCCGATGCTAATAATCCCTCGTTCCGCTTTTTTTCCTTGTTGGACCAGTAACATGTTTCCGTTAACTTCAACATCCATACGACTTAATTTGGAAGCCAGAAGAACTCTGCCGTGGTGAGCGGCCTCGACCACGTTCCATTTCCCGTCGATCGTCGCAGTAGAAACATCATTTTTCTTTTTGGCCTTGGCAGCAACTTTCCCAATTGGCTTCCTATCGTTTGACACAACCTTGCGACCTTTAGCAGCCGGTTGCTTAACAGCACGAGCGCGATCGGCAGCTCGAACGCTCGGGTTCTCGATCATACGCCCCTTCGCCGACAAATTGCCAAGAGATTTCAACGGCCTCGACCCCATCGGAGACTTCGCAACTTCTTTCTCAGGTTTGTCTCCAGCCTTTTCGGTTTTGCTTACGACAGCAACCTTCGGCGATGGAGCCCCGCGGTTCTGGGAAAACATCCAAGAGAACAGTTTGTCGTCATCAAACGTTTGGGTCCAACAATCGTGATTCACTCCCGATAGCTCGAGATACTCTGGACTGCCGCCCAACTTCCTCAAACCCGCGACCACATTTCGAGAATTTTCAACGTCGACCACTTTATCGGCGTCACCGTGGACGATGTACAATGGAACATTCTTGAACCGTTGAAGGCATCTGGGATTGCAATCCGTTCCACCGCAAAGTGCTGCTCCGGCGGCAAACAGGTTCGGCCGACGAGCCAAAAGATCGAAAACTCCGTACCCTCCCATCGACAGTCCCGCCGCATAGATTCGTTGATGATCAATCGGTTCGCTGCCGATCATATCGTCAATGAGTGTGAGAACGGCCCGCATGCTCTTAGTCGGCTGAGCTTTCATTTGGTGACTGACTTGATTCCAATCGTGATCCGCCCACTGATCATCCTGCGGACACTGCGGAAAAAGCACGAACGCATTCCGTTCTTTCTGAGCAACCCATTCAGAAAGTTCTGAACCGCCATGCTTCAGATGAGACCGATTGTCCGATCCGCGTTCGCCAGCTCCATGTAGAAACACGACCAGTGGATAGCGTTTACCGGCAACCACTTTTTCGGGCTTGAGCAACCGATACCCCAAAGCCTTACCTTGGGATTCGATCATGCCGTGTGCAAGCAGTTTATGAGTTGCCATCTCGCTCGAATCAGCTTCCCGTTGCGAGTCCTTTTCATTCGGTGGTGTGTCCTTTGCGGTAGCCACCGCAGCAGCCTCCGAAACATCTGCGTTCTTTTGCGACGCGACTGAAGGTGATTTCGAAACCGAATCGAACTCAGGTTCAGCAACAACCGACGGAAGAGTTTCATCCGTATCGTTGGCCACGTCCTCGCCGGCAGCAACAATTTTCTCTTCGTCTGGTAGAAAGCCGAGCGTTTCAAGAACCGGATACTGCGTAGCGGCAGCAAGACCAACGCCGGCGGCAAGACCAGCAACACAAAGGGCAATTTTTTTCATCAGGAGGCTCAAAGGAACGCAAACAGTTATTTAGGCCTCATTATAGCAAGCAGCCTGAGTCGAGCACAAAAAAATGGATTCAATACGCTTATTCGCCTGCCGTTAGAATCGTCACGACCAACTAACGCGAAAGGCTATGACAAGTCGGCGAACAGCCCGACCAAAATATTGAGTCCATTAGCGATGTTGTTGATTTGGTCGATGTACAGCTTCTTGAAAAGCAGAATGATTGCTGCCGCCAAAATGATCCCCACGAAGCCCATCATCAACACGAATCCGATCTTGCTGAGAATTTGCATATTGGCTTCTGCCCTCTCCTGGAGATCAAGAGAAGTTCGATGCATCGTTTCAGCCAGCTTTCCCGCCGTTTCACCATTCTCGACTGACGCGATGAACTCTTCAGGAAACGCATCGGTTGCTCGAAAAGTCCTTGAGAAACTTTTGCCTTTCCGCAAATCGTAGAGCACCTCCGGGATCACCATTTGATAGTAGTAATTCTCGGTCGCTTCCAGTGACAACTTTCCAATCTCCAACACATCCATTCCCGCATTTTCCGAAGCGGACATCGCCCAAGCAAACCGTGACAGCGAAAGATGCTCAAACGTCTTCCCCAGCAGCGGCACTCGTCGCGCGATACGCATTGGCAACGTTCCGTACCAACCTTTGATGGAACCGAAGATCAGAAGAAATACGACTAGAGCAAGGAATCCAACCGCCCCGCAGTACAACAAGAAGTTGACCGTGGTTACTCCCAACCCAAGGTTTTCGGCTATGCTGCCCATGCCGAACCAGTCAATCGGATCGATGCCGCCAATGTCAACCATCACCCAGTGCATGACCAAAATCAACAATCCAATCACGCCAATCGAAGCAACTAACTCGAACGCTGGCCAAGCGATCGAAGTAAGAAATCGACTGCGAAACTTGACCAAGTTTTCATAGTGCTGCGATAGGCGCAGAAATGAGTCCTCTAGTCGCCCACTCTTTTCACCAGCTCGAACGACAGCCAAAGCGAGATCCGGGAAGTAACCGTCCGATGCTGCCATCGCATCAGTTAGGGAGTCTCCATCTGCCAGCCGCTTTCGAATCTGCGACGACTTCAGACGATAAGTCTTGCCCGGAAATCTGGATTCTTTCTCGTAGATAGAAACGAGGTCAATGCCCGCTGAGTAACTTGTCCCCAGTCGTTGAAACAGTTTCGCAAGTTGTCGATAGCTAATTCTGGCCACATGGATTCCTTGTAAACTTCTTAACGGATCTAGCTATTTTGGCGGCATTTCGCGTTCAATGGTATTAACGACAGGCATTCAAATTGCCTTACATCGATCGTTGACGTAAAATAATGGATCAAAACAGCGTCAGACAATGCGGCAACCAGAACCTACTGAAGTCTTCCTGCCTTGGTTCAGGAGAGCCCCAGCTCGAGCCGATTATCATTGTAGCTTAAACGCAATTAAGGGATTTCATGATGCGTGAATCGATTTCTATTCTTGTAGTCGCGATCGTACTGACTTTCGTTGGTACCAGCGCTGCGGACATTACGATCAACGGCTTTACGGATGAAACGAATGATCGCTTCACCAACTCATCATCGTTCATCGGTGCTCAATTCGACTTCAGTGGAGTCGGACGCCGCAACGGATGGGCGACACTAATCAGCCCCAACGTTCTTGTTACCGCAAACCATGCGCCCGGCACCGCGCCGAACGCCTACAGATTTTACCCCGGTAATGACCCGACTGCGACTCCTGTCATTCGAACCGAAGCCAGTCGCCTGAGGCTTGCAGGTCAGGGCGGCAACAGTGATCTGTTATTGATCGCACTCAGCGAGCCGGTTACATCAGAGATCGCCTACTACAATTTTGCCGATGAATTAATTGAAGCACCTGCATACGACGCCGACACGAACCCAGGGCTTTTCGCTGCGGGATCTTTTCAAGGCGAAGAAGCTTACGTTTTCGGACTCTCGCCAACGGATCGAACTCCAAACAACAGTGCAATCGACCAAGCGGTTGGTCGCAACAGAATCACTGGCTACATTGAAGAAATTACCTTCGGGGCGTTCACGGACTCGTTGCTTCTCCAAAACGACGCTCAAGGCTCCGGAAATTTCGTTCAATACGAGACGCTTGTTCAAGCTGGTGATTCAGGTGCGCCCGTATTTGTTGAGCGCGATGGAGAACTAGTCCTGTTGGGCACCAATTCATTTCGATCAGGAACTGATTTTTCAGGCGTCACTTATCTTGGCAACTACGCCGACCAGATAGACGCTTTTATCGCCTTGAATTCTGTTGAGCCAACGGTGACGCATGTCGCACTGAACGCTGGTGAAGCGCAGCGATCAGCAGTCGAGTCGATCTCAATCACCTTCGATGGTGATGTTGTCCTCGCTGAGGGAGCGGCTGCTCTGGTGCAACGCAGCACCGCCACAGAAGAGACTTTCGACCCAGTTATGATTACAACTTCGCAGCAGACTAGTGGTGGCCAGACGGTCGTCACGGTCCTATTTGATTCTCACGTCCGCAATTCAGACAACGCATTGGTCGACGGAAACTACCAACTCACGCTCGTGGCTGATCTTGTTACGCTTAACGGCTTCCCAATGAGCCAAGATTTCGTTTTTGGAGCCGAAGAATCTGATGGATTCTTTGCCTACTATGCTGACTCGGATGGAAATCGGCACGTCAACGTATTTGACTTGCTCGCCCTCCGTCAAACTTTCGGGGCTTTTCTTGGCGACGGAAACTATGATTTCTCAATGGATTTCGATGCCAGTGGTTCAGTGAATGTTATCGACCTGCTCCAATTCCGAATTCGATTTGGCAATTCGATACCATTTACATTTGGGTCAGCACTGAGATCTTTTCAGAATTCGGACCGACCAACTAAACCTAGCCAAGCGGTGACAGTGAAACCGAATTTTGAACCAATTGGAAAAATCAGCAATCCAATCATCGCGTTGGGTAGTGAAAAACCAATTGCCGATAACCTAGGGAAACGCAAATAGGCAGCATGGCATCGCAATATCCGGATGCCCGCGATGCCCAAGCAAAGTAGGACAGCAGTATGACCCGAGCATTAACAACTATCGGAATTCTGTTTCTGAGTCTGTTCGTCGTCGACGATTCGGCGTTTGCTCGCGACACCGTCTTTCTCAAATCGGGTCGCGTACTAACCGGGAAAGTCACCGAAGACAAAGCCGAAAAAGGCGGTGCGTATATTCTTTTGACAACCGAAACCGGCTCAATCTACAAGTTGGACAAGGGCGACATCGTCAAACGGGTTGTGCTTCGAGAGCAAGTCGATCGCGACTACGAAGCGAGACTCAAACACATTCGTGACATCGCCACCGATCATGTCGAGCTTGCGAAATGGTGTGAGAAACAGGATCGCGGTAAGACTCGATTCAAGGAGCAGATTCGCTGGCATTACGAAAACGTTATTCGACTCGATCCAGATCACACCAACGCCCGCCGGAAGCTCGGATACATGAAGTTGGAAGACGGTTCGTGGGTTGTACGAGCTGACTACGCGTTGCGTCAGGGCTACGTTGCGGATCGGAAACGCGATTGGGTTGCCGGACTTACCAAGAACGTCGAAGCCAAAAATGCGGAATACGACGCAATCGCTGGTGCTAAGAAGAAAGAATTCAACATGTGGGTCAGGGCTGCCAAACGAGGCAACTTCCAACCCGCAGTTTTGGCACGCATTTGTGACGCGAGCACACTCGAGATGGTCTACCAGAGTGCAATCGATGCTCAGTTCAATGTCGAGCTTTGCCGAGTTCACTTGGACGCCATTTCAACAGTGCGAAACAATGAAGCCATCAAGAAACTGGTTCACTTCGCGATCGAAGCAAGCGAACGGGATATTCGTGAACACGCGATTGCACTTCTTAGCCAACCAGAGATCAACCACGTGACCGCCGTCCTGTTTCTCAAGCAAGGTTTGACGTTCTCGAAAAATTCCTACGTCCGCAACGCGGCTTTTGCGATCGCCGAGATTTCTTCAACGGACGACTACAGTCGCGATGTCATTATCGTCGCACTGGCCAATTCTCTAAATACTCAACATGAGCAAAGAATCGCCGGTGCCCTTGAAGCTGGTCGGATGAATACATCATTTGGAAATGGCGGAACCAGTTTTCAAACGGGAGGCGGGCCGCAAACAGAAATGGTACCTTACAAAAATCAACCGTCCCTCGACGCACTTCGCCGTCTCTTCGAAGCCGACTTTGGCTTTGACGAAAATGCTTGGCGAGAGTGGTACATCACGAACTACACTCGCTCAGACATGACAGTTCGCGGTGACCCGTAGCGTCTTTGATTGTCACAGATCAGCCTGATATACTGACGTGCATCACTTTCTGCCTATGGGATGCTGTCGATGCCGATCAAGTTTAATTGCCACAAATGTGGAGCCAAACTACGAGTTCCCGAACAACACATCGGGAAAAAGGCTCGCTGTCCAAAATGCGATGAAAAATGTGTCGTTCCGGAAACATCGCAGCGTGGTGCCGATTCTGCTCTTGGCGGAAACTTCGAAGACATCGGAAACTTTCTCGATCAGCCTTCAGCCGCACCTGTGGGATTGCCGCCAGCAGTTGGAGTGCCAGTTGCATCACCAATGCCACCACCACCGGCAATGGCATCTCCTGTTGGCGTGCCACTGCCAAGCTCCGTTCCACCGCCAATGGCACAGTCGCCGTATTCATCCCCCATGCCTAAAGGCTCTTCGGCAAATGTAATCTCTGGCAGCATTATGCAACCGCTGTATGAAGCCAGAGGGTTGATGAAATTCTTCGGTTGGTCAATGTTCATCATCGGCATCTTATATTGCTGTACGATTGTACTCGCAATTTTTGGTTGGCTTCCACTTTGGATGGGTTGGCTGGTCAAGGGAGCTGCTGAATCGATCACCATCGGTGTCGAAACGGGCGACAAAGGGCAGCTGCATTTGGCGAATCAACGACTGGGAACTTTCTTCAAAATTCTTGGTGTTATTGCAATCATCTACGCTGTGATAATCGCACTTTACCTGTTGTTCTTTATCGTGATGATCGTGATTGGCCTGATTGGGATGGCAGCTAACGCGTAGTTGTGTCCCGTCAGCAGGAAATTCTTGCTAAGCTAATCGTTTTCGTACAAGAGACAGAGTAGAGCAAAATGGAAAAGTGGCCCGTTGGAGTTTTCACGAGTGTTGACGCTGGCTTGGGAGTCGATCTCGCGGTCGCGAAAGAGCTAAACATTCCCACGATTCAAATTCACGCTCCGCACGTTGGCAATCGTGACGCCGCAGCAGCGGCTGAAATCAAGCAACGGCTCGAAACTTACGGTATTACGGCCACCGCCGTTTTCGGAGGATTCGAAGGCGAAAGCTACGCCGACATTCCGACCGTCATTGAGACCGTTGGTTTGGTTCCTCCAGCAACCCGTGATTCGCGGCTTGCCGAAATGAAGGAGATCTCAGATTTCGCCAAACATCTCGATTGCGACGTGATCGCATTGCATCTTGGATTTGTGCCGCATGACCGTTCGCTTGAACTTTATCAACAAACTGTTGATGTGACCCGAGTGCTCTGTGAATACGCCGCGAACAATGGGCAGAGTCTGCACTTGGAAACAGGACAGGAAACAGCAAGTGGATTGGTAGACTTCATTGACGATACAAAATGCGACAACCTATTCGTCAACTTCGATCCGGCCAATATGATTTTGTACGGCACTGGCGAACCAATCGAAGCTTTACAAACGCTTGGCAATCGAGTTCGCAGCGTACACTTTAAGGACGCCTCTTGGGCAAAGTCACCCGGAAAAGAATGGGGTGAAGAAGTTCGGCTCGGTGATGGCGACGTCGACATCAAGAAGTACGTTGAAACTTTGAAAGCGATCGGCTACGACGGTCCGCTCACGATTGAGCGTGAGATTCCTCAGGAACCTGAACGTCAAAAATCAGAGATTGGTCACGCAGTTTCTTTGATTGAAACGTTACGTTCCGAAGCTTGGTCATCTTGATGACT
>CAZORS010000051.1:0-25344 GCA_964582025.1 uncultured Pirellulaceae bacterium
CTGCGACGGATGAAACACAGGCCGAACCCGTCGGCCTTCTCGAAGCGATGAAGCGGCTGTTTCAGTTGGACTAGCGAACAACGTGGGGTAGGATTTTATCCTGCCAAGCTACTACCATCGGTTGGCAGGTTAAAAACGTGCCCCACGTCGGATACAATCACCATCATGAAGGTGATCTCGCTGCAATCAGGAAGTAACGGCAATTGTTTTTACGTGGAAACGCCGAAAGTACGTTTGCTCTTCGATGCTGGAATCAGTGCTCGTCAGGCTCAGCTTCGTCTGGCACAGCACGGCCGCGATATCACGCAAGTCGATGCTCTGCTCATTTCGCATGACCACAGCGACCATGCGAAATCGATGGGAGTATTCCAGCGCAAGTTCGATTTTCCCGTCTATCTGACGCGTCGTACGCTGGCCGCGTCTCAGCGTTATCTGAAAACGGGCAAAATGAACAAAGTCCGATTCTTCACCGCCGGAAGTTCGATCGCCTTTCAAGACGTGGCGGTTCACACGATTCCAACGCCTCACGACAGTGCTGAGGGAGTCGCGTTCGTCATCGAACATGCTGGTCAACGAGTTGGCATTTTGACCGATCTTGGCCACGCGTTTGATGGTCTGCGGGACGTTTTGAAATCATTGGATGCAGTCATCATCGAAAGTAACTACGATGATGAGATGCTGGAATACGGTCGATATCCGCAGCAGCTAAAAAAGCGAATTCGCGGCAAAGGCGGGCACCTGTCCAACGAAGACGCAGCAATCCTTTTGAAGAATACGGTTGAGACTACAAAGGACAACTTTCGATTGCAATGGGCATGTTTGTGCCATCTATCGGAGGATAATAATTGTCCTGATGTTGCTAGACGGACACATCAAAAATTATTGGGTGACATCGTCGAGATCCATGTCGCGTCGCGGGATGGAGTCAGCGACGTCATGGAAGTGAAATAGTAAGCTTCAATTTTCAAACAGAACAACTTTTAATTAAACAGCCGCTAACTTCGAATACACAGTCTTATGAAACTTCTACGATACGGATCACCTGGCTCCGAAAAGCCTGGCATGCTTGACGCTGACGGAAAAATTCGATCGCTCGACGGCGTGATCGACGATCTTGGCGGCGATGCGTTGTCCGATGCCAGCCTTGAAAAGCTCAGATCAATTGATCCAACAACGCTTCCAGAGGTCGATGCTTCGACGCGAATCGGTCCTTGCGTCGCTGGCGTTGGAAAGTTCATGTGCATTGGACTCAACTACAGCGACCACGCCGCTGAATCCGGTATGGAAGTTCCTAAGGAACCTGTGTTGTTCATGAAAGCTACCAGTGCGATCTCTGGTCCCAACGACGACGTTGTGATTCCTCGCAACTCGAAAAAGTCCGACTGGGAAGTGGAACTCGGCGTCGTGATCGGCAAGCACGCGAAATACGTTTCTGAGTCCGAAGCAATGGACTACGTTGCGGGCTACTGTGTGGTCAATGATTTGTCCGAACGAGAATTTCAGGTTGAACGCAGTGGTCAGTGGGTCAAAGGCAAGAGCTGTGACACGTTTGCTCCGATTGGTCCGTGGTTAGTAACACGTGACGAAGTTGCCGATCCGCAAGACTTGGGAATGTGGCTGGAGCTCAACGGCGAAAAAGTACAGGACGGCTCAACGAAGACGATGGTGTTTGGAGTGGCTCATCTGATCAGCTACCTGAGCCAATTCATGTCTCTGCACCCTGGAGATGTGATCTCAACCGGAACACCTCCGGGCGTTGGGCTTGGCATGGATCCGCCACGGTATCTGATTCCGGGTGAAACGATGCGAGTAGGCATCGATGGCTTGGGCGTGCAGCAGCAGACTACGGTTGCGGATGTTTAAAGAAAGTGGATCGGTGGTCCTCCACCGTTTTGCTGTATATCGGAATTAGTGCGACGGTGGAGGCCACCGTTCCGCTACTCTTGCGGAAGATCCTTGCGGATTTCAACCAGCATGTCGCACAAGTTCTGAATTTCGGTGCCGCTCAGTCGGGCGGTCTGAACCAGATATTCCAACATCGGCATTGGCTGTCCTTGGAAAACGGTGTGCAGGAGTTGGTCACTGACTTGTTCGACGCATTCGGCTTCGGTGAAACGAGAGCGGTAAAGGTAGCGGTTGCCTTTCCGCTGAAATTCCAGAATGCCTTTTTGGACAAGGCGATGAAGAAGCGTCTTGATCGTCCCAGCTGACCAGTCGGTTTTTTCGCTCAATCGATCGTAGATGCGGCTCGAGGTTACCGGTTCGGCTAGCCATATCTCATGCATGACTCGCCATTCCGCGTCAGATATGTGTGGTTCTTCGATGGTTGCCATGAGAATGCTCGGATGCTCCAGTTACCGGACTCCAGACGAGGCTAGAGAATTCGTCGATGGCCGTCAATTTCGATTTCTGCTGGCATGGGCAGCAGGTGTTGGAATGAGCTGAATTTCTAAGGCCACAAAAAGGCACAAGAAATACAAAACAATAAGAGCTAGATCTGCAGGGCGATTTTGTGCCGTTTGTGATTTTTCGTGGCTACAAAATGACAATGCGAACTCCGACCGGCCATCCCCGCGAACTATCGAGGCTGTTCTTCCAATCCAGCAATCGAATCGGTAATTCGCCAGTCCATCCAGTGACCGTCGCGATCACGAAGCGACTTGCCCAAAAAGCCAAGGTGGCCACCTCGCTTCGTTGAAACAAGATTGATGTAGTTCGAGAATTCAAAATTTTGGTAGATCTCGTACGGCACGATCGGATCGTCTTCGCTGGTCAAGATTATGGTCGGGACAGCAATGTTTTTTAACAGTGGCCCCGAAGAGCAGGTTGCGTAGTATTCCCTTGCTCCTGAATATCCAAGAACAGGAGCCACGAACTGATCATCGAATTCCAATAGTCGTTGGGGCAACGGATTGAGGCCGTTGTCTTCCAGTCCTTTGACCTTCCGTCTTCGTAGCGCCAGTTGGCTTCTGAGTCGACGCATAAAATAAAGCTCGTAGATACGATTGCCAAACTGCCTGAGATTCCAGGAAGTGTGCTCCAGATCGACCGGCGGCGAAACGGCGTAGAGCGAGTCAACGCAAGGCGGTGGATTGTTTCCCCAGTCGCCAGCTGCCTTTAAAGTAACGTTCGCGCCGATCGAGAATCCAATAACGCTGATCCTAGACAATGGGCTGTGTCGGTGCACGCAATCGATGACATCATCTAGGTCAGGACTGCAGCCGCCATGCAAGTGCGAACGCGAAATGAGCGTGCTGTCTCCGAAACCTCGCATATCAACACGAAATGTTCGGATGCCGTTTCGCTGCAATTTGTCGGCACACCGAACGACGTAAGGTGACCCGTGGCAACCGACCAATCCGTGCAACAAAATCGCAATTCGGTCGCCGGTGATCCAGTTTTCTGGCTGATCATCGTGAATAACAAGCCGATCGCCATCACGAAGGTTCACCACGTGTTTGGTGGCGCTGTAGGCATTTTGTTTGCCCCGTTTAAAGAATGGCAGGATCGTTTGGACGTGGCAATTGGAAAGCCACGACTCAGGGCGAAATGGAGGGTACTCGGCGATCAACATGAAAAGAATGGGAGGTCGGAATTCGGAATTCGGAGGATGCAATGTAGCGAACAAAGGCAATGTTGGCAGGAATGAATGACGCCAATCTCGATATTATTCCGACCTCCGGTCTCCGACTTCCCAATTGGGCCAGTCGCTAAATGACTTCGCGGCCCTCGAGAAACTCGATTACTTTCGCAATGCAATCAGGAGCCGACATGGATTCGGTATCCAGAACCAGATCGGCATCGGCGGGCGATTCGTACACAAACTTCGATTCCTGAACTTCATCGGGACCGCGTTTCTTTGCCGACTCGTTTCGTGATTCGCAAACCTCCGGAGAAGCCGAAAGGTGAATGACGATGAAGTTCTCCGATCCGACAACTTCTGCAGCACGTTGGCGATCGATTTCGCGTGGCGACACCAATGAGATCAAGCTGATCATTCCAGCTCGATTCATCAAGCGACTGACTTCGGCAACGCGACGCATGTTTTCACTACGACCATCGGTGGAGAAGTTCAAATCACGGTTGAGCCCCATGCGAACGTTCTGACCGTCGAGAACCGAGGCACTTCGTCCGAGATCGAACAAACTTCGCTCAACCCCATAAGCCGTCGTTGATTTGCCAGCACCCGGAAGACCCGTAAACAGGATCGTGCAAGGCTTCTGACCGTAGCGAGCACTTCTCTCTTCGGCGGTAACTTTACTGATCTCACGAGTCAACGTTTCGCTCGAAGGAGCCTCGTCCCACCAAGCGCCCGTGTTCTCACTGGTGCGTTTGTCCAGAATCATTCCTGCAGCAACGGTGCCGTTAGTGATTCGGTCGATGACGATGAAAGCTCCGGTCGATTTGTTGCTGCGATAGCGATCGAAAGCAATCTGCTGACTAAGTTCGATATTTACGCGGCCGATCTGGTTCAAGCCAAGCGACGGAGCAGGACGGCTGTGCATCGTATTCACGTCGACTTCGTACTGCAGTGTTTTGATCACGCCAGGCACAGTCTTTGTTGTTTGCTTGAAGAGATACTGCTTTCCAGGCACCATCGCCTCGTCAGTCATCCAAACCATCATCGCGTCGAACTTCTGTTCGGTCTTCGGAAGGTTCTGCGGCTTGACGATCATGTCGCCACGACTGCAATCGATTTCGTCTTCCATCGTCAGCGTGATCGACATCGGAACGCAGGCTTCTTCTAGGTTGCCATCCTGCGTCACGATTTCTTTGATCTTGCTCTTCTTACGTGAAGGCAACGTCATGATCTCATCACCGACACGAACGATGCCCGAGGCGATCGTTCCCGCGAAACCGCGGAAGTTGATGTCAGGACGAATTACCAACTGAACCGGCATCCGGAAGTCCGTGTAGTTCCTATCCGAGCTAATGTTGACCGTCTCGAGAAAGTCCATCAATGTCGAACCGTTGTACCAAGGTGTGTTCTTGCTTCGGTCGACGATGTTGTCACCCAGCAGAGCCGAAATCGGAATGAAGTGCAGATCGGGAATGTCCAATCGAGTCGAAAAACTGAGGTAATCGCGTTTGATCTCTTCGAATCGTTCTTCCCGGTAGTCCACCAGATCCATCTTGTTGACGGCAACCAAAACGTGTTTGATTCCCAGCAGCGATGCGATGAAGCTATGTCGTTTGGTTTGCTCCATCACACCGTGATCGTCACGAGCGTCGATCAGAATGATCGCAAGGTCAGCCGTCGAAGCGCCTGTTGCCATGTTCCGCGTGTATTGGATGTGGCCAGGCGTATCGGCGATGATGAACTTACGTTTCGCGGTCGAAAAGAAACGATACGCAACATCGATCGTGATGCCCTGTTCGCGTTCCTCTTCGAGGCCGTCCATCAATTCAGCCAGAATCGCTGGATCGAAGCCATCTTCTTTTTCGGCTCCACTAGAAAGCTTGGACGTGTTCTTGATTTTGTCCAGCTGATCTTCGTAGACCATTTTGGAATCGTAGAGCAGTCGCCCAATGAGCGTACTTTTTCCGTCATCAACACTTCCACACGTCAGGAAGCGCATCATCTCTTTCTGCTCATGTTGGGCGAGATACTGATTGATGTCTTTTTCGATTAAGTCAGATACGTTAGCCATGGCTTTGGATTGTTTAGAGTGGTGTTCAGGTTCAGATTGAAATGGAGCGAGAATCTAGACTAGAAGTAGCCTTCTTCTTTTTTCTTCTGCATCGATCCGCCGCCATCGTCGTCATTGTCGATCACGCGACCTTGACGTTCAGACGTGGTCGTTAGCAGCATCTCCTGAATGACATCCGGCAGCGTTACGGCGTTGGATTCAACAGCACCGGTTAGTGGGTAGCAACCAAGTGTGCGGAAGCGAACCATCTTCTCGACGGGCTTTTCGCCTTCCTTCAGTTTTAGTCGATCATCATCGACCATGATCAGCACGCCATTTCGCTCAACACAAGGTCGCATCTCCGACAAGTAAAGCGGTACGATTGGAATCTTCTCGAGGTGGATGTATTGCCACACATCGAGTTCCGTCCAGTTCGAAATCGGAAACGCGCGAATGCTTTCGCCCGGTTTGATTTTTGAGTTGTAAAGGTTCCACAGCTCGGGACGCTGGAACTTCGGAGTCCAACCATGGTGCTCGTTACGGAAAGAGAAAACACGTTCCTTAGCGCGAGACTTTTCTTCGTCGCGACGTCCACCACCGAAGGCAGCATCGAATTTGTATTTGTTGAGCGCTTGTCTGAGACCTTGCGTCTTCATGACATCTGTGTGAGCCGGATCAAACGGATCAAGGTTCAGTGCCCTGCCCTCTTCGTTGACATAGCTAATGACTTCTAGGCCCAGATCATTTTTCGTATAGTCATCACGAAACTTGTACATGTCCTGAAACTTCCACGTCGTGTCGATGTGCATCAACGGAAATGGAGGCTTAGCTGGATAGAAAGCTTTCATGGCCAAGTGAACCATGACGGACGAATCTTTTCCGATTGAATAGAGCATCACCGGATTGTTGAATTCGGCGGCAACCTCGCGGATGATGTGAATGCTCTCGGCTTCGAGTTGCTTAAGATGAGTCAGCTGGTATGAACTGGACATATTTGGTGGTCAAAACAGTGGACGAGTTACGGCGAAAATTCGCCTGGCAATAGATCATAAGATCGGCAGGAATTGCCGGTAAAATGAATCAACCGGCCAATATAGTTGAGCTCCAAGAGATCCCAACCATCTAATTGGTGAGGGAAGCAAATTCCCCTTTCAACGCATTTTTTGCAAATTGACACTCCATAAGGAATCTGAGATATGACCCTATCCGAAACCGCCGATCAGCTCATTGATCAAGTGACCCGTTCACGGGATTGGCTGCTGGGGCTCGGTGAGAGCATTGTGCGACACAAGCCATCGCCGGATCGCTGGATGATCGTCGAAGTGGTGGGACATTTGGTTGATTCGGCGAGCAACAATCACCAGCGATTTATCCGAGCTCAGGAATCGGATTCGTTGGTGTCTCCGGGATACGATCAGAATTCTTGGGCTGTGAAAAATGCCTACGCCTCCGCCGATTGGGAGTCGTTGGTTGAGCTTTGGTTTCACTACAACCTTCAATTGGCCAGAGTGATTCGGCGGATTCCAGAAGAGCATTTAGCAACGCAGTGCACGATCGGCGACAACGATCCATGTACGTTGGAGTGGCTGGCGACGGACTACTTTGATCACTTGGTTCATCATTTGAAAAAGATCGAAGAGCGAGTGGACGGAGTTTAGTTTCGATGCAATCCGTGATTTCTGAGCGCACTATCCATCACCCTCCCTTTGGGCATTGGTACCTACACAAGTTTGAACAACGAAAACTTTGCTCCCCTCTCCCCGTGAATTCGGACCTATAAGCTTGGCTTCGAGGTCAAATGTTGACCGAATTCGCGGGGTGAGGGGCAAAAGTTTTGCGTCAATTCCACCAAGAGTTGAATGAATGTATAGCTTCTCAGCAGGCGTAGTTCAGGAACCCCAGAAGCCGACCGGACTTCCCTCACCCCCAACCCCTCTCCCAAAAATTCGAACAACATTTGATCAGCAAGAATTGCGTTGGGGTTCGAATTTTCGAGAGAGGGGAGCCAATTAGCTAATTGTGTAGATACCAATGCCCTTCTGGGAGGGTCGGAGTCTAAGCGACGGGGAGGCCCCGGTGTTTACGCATCGCAGGAAAACACAAACAGCTGCACCCTCCCCAGCCACTCGTTCCTCGCGTCTGACCCTCCCAGAGGGAGGGTGATGTCCCAAATGTTTCAGTTTTCCAACAAGTCAAACGCTTCGATGACTTTGCGACGATGCTTTGAACCAAACACCAGAATCATCAACTGAGTCATAATTTGTCTTTCGTCGCGAGAAAGAAACGACTCACCGCCGCCGACTTGAGCGATTCTTGAAAACGAGTCCATCACTTTTTCTTGGCGACACGTCACGGTACTGACAATGCCTCGCTGTTGATGCCGAAAGTCGGAAGCCAATTTTTGGCAATCGATCACTTTCAATGCGTGCGGTGGGGCATCCCCAAACACCAAAACGACTTTGCGTGCTGATCGACGCCACGAATTTCGCGTGATCGCCCATTCAAGACCAGCGTCAACGGCCTCCGGTTCATCTCCACCGCCGCTCGCGGAGATGCCGGACAGAAACGTGACAACTTTGCCGAGCTTGTCGGTCAGCTCCTGACCTTTGACGAGGAACTCGTCTCCGTTGTCACGGTAAGTGCAGACACTGATTCGTGTTCTGGGAATCAGCTTGAACAGCGTGTTGCCGATACGTTCAATGCGACTCTTTACTTGGTCGATTTCTTTTTGCATGCTGCCGGTTGAGTCAAACACGATGCAAATGTCGAGGCCTTCGTTCTTGAGTCGAGAAACCATTTTGCCGAAGTCTTCGCGGCCTCCGGCCAACACCGATTCCTGATTGAGAGACTCAATGTTGAACGACAGCGATCCTCCACTGGCCGGCGCTCCGATCGAAATGTCGAACTCTTCCATGGCGAGCGGGCTTTCTGCCAAAGGTGAGAACAGGCCGCTTTCGAACGAGTCGGTTCGGCTGTCGTCGATCGGATTTTCGATCTCGACGTTTTCCAGTTTCTCGGTGGGAGTTTGCACGAGTTGTTCGCGCGATAGTTGCCCAATCAGAATCTGATCGCCTTCGCCCATGTCTCCGTTTGAAAAGTCTCCCCATGGAATCAGTGCCAGCGGGACCAATGCCAGCAGGTGAATTAACAGTGCGCTGAAAAGTGACAGCGACGTTTCCATCACGCGGCTTGGCGGATCAAGCCGTCGCTCTTTGGCACCGTATTGCAAACGCGATTTAGGCAGCATCACGGTGCCCTTGCAGTGCGGACATTTTCCCCGCTTCCCCAGCTGGTCAGCTGTGATTGAGAATGACTCGCCACAATGGATGCAATAAATGTTCACGCGTCTATTATGGCATGCAAAGGAGATTTGTCTCGTTGTTTAACGTCTAGCCGCAGGCGTCGGCGTTTTGGCGCTCGAAACGCCGACGCCTGCGGCTAGACGTTAAACGACGTTAAACGACGGGAATTTCAAGACCAAAGCCCTTTGCTTCAGCGAACTTTCTCTACAGCAGAAAATTCAGCCCACACCGGCATGTGCTCGGAAATCGCCATCGCATCACGGAATCCAAGGTTGTACACCTTCAGGAAGTCGATCACGCCTCCGTTGCCAGTGAATTCGAGCGTCGCCATTTGATTGAAGACCAGATTGTCGTATTGAGCATCGTTCATGGTGTTGGTCGCTTGATCAGAAACGACCCAAGTCATCCCGTACCTCTGTTGAGCTGATTTCAAGGCCCGATCACCGGACTTGAAATCGCCAACAAAAATCACGTCGTCTTCCCCGCGGCCATCACGTCGAATCGCATCGTATAGATTTCCAAGGTAGGCGATCTCGTTGCCAGGATGTTTGCGGTCGAGTTGAATGTTTGCGACCGTGAAAGTGAACGCTTCACTTGTTCGAGCGTTGCGGGCCCGAAACCAGCCGACCAAGGGTTCGCGAATCAACACGTTGTCCGGATCGGCAACGGTGTAAGTATGTCCCAACTCCAGATCCAGCGTCGCGGTGTTGTAGAGGAACGCATACTGAGGTTCATTGCGAGCCACGCGAACGTGATCGCTGGCGTGTTTGTAAACAGACTGCCCATTAGATTGTCGAGCAATTTCGGCGGTTAGTTCATCCAACCAGCCCGGCCGATGTCCGTCAACTTCCTGAAATGCGATCAGGTCATGTCGCCGACAAATGTCAGCGATGACTCCTGTTGAAAGTGCTGGATTGGATTGCGGAGTCGAGCCTGCGAGTTTGAATGAGGCAATCCGAATTCGGTTTCCAACCGAAACGCTCGGCGGATATGAGCCATTGGGTGAGCTGTTCGGGCTATCTAGAGTTCGTGGGCGGCTGGCTTGTTGAAAAGGGCCGTTTTGGTTTCTGTTTTGAACGTAGACGTCGGAGTTAAAGTTGTTCGCAGGAAGCTTCTGTTTTACGAACTCAGTCAGGCCGCCAGCCTGTTGGATTCGATCCTGATTGATCAAAACCCACGTGCCACCAACAACGATGATCGCCAGAAATATGGTTGTCCAGAATTTGTTCATGCCGCTGCCGATCGAAAGAGACTCCTATCGCTTATCGACCGGGAAGCTCACTCAGTTCGGTGGCGTCGGAATTGTGCCGGTTTTGCCTTCGTGGTTTTCGTCATAACCGTTCAAGTTGATAGTCCACGAGTATGATGCTGACTTGGCTTACTCCTTCGCTGACTTCAACTTCGCACGAATCAACTTCAAACGTGCAGCGATCTTTTCCTCGAAACCACGGTCGACCGGTTGGTAATATTCGCGGTCGACGCCGAGGTAATCCTGAGCCGAAACGCCATCATCCTCGTTGTGGGAGTACTGATAGCCAACTCCGTGGCCCAGCTCTTCTGCGGAACCGAAGTGGCTGTCGCGAAGGTGACGGGGCACGGGAAGGATTCGATTTTCTTTGACGTCCTTTCGAGCCAGGCTGATCGCAGAAGTTGCCGAATTCGATTTCGGAGCACAGGCCATGTACGTGACTGTTTGCGACAGCGTCAATTGGCACTCAGGGAGGCCAATTTGTTCGCAGGCATGTGAACAAGCAACGGCCAAAGTCAACGCTTGTGGGTCCGCGTTGCCAATGTCTTCGCTGGCTAGAATGATTAGGCGCCTGCAAATGAAACGGATGTCTTCGCCACCTTCCAACATCCGAGCCAGCCAGTAGAGCCCTGCGTCGGGGTCGCTGCCGCGGATGCTCTTTATCAGTGCGCTCGCACAGTCGTAGTGCTCATCGCCTGTCGGATCATACTGAACCGCCCGCGTTCCCATCGCTTCGACAATGTTTTCTTTTGTGAGTCGGTTCGAATCCGAGGAAATGACGGCCGTTTCCAAAACGGACAATGCCTTTCGAGCATCGCCATCGCAGACGTTGCAAAGGAAAGTCATCGCTTCTTCGTTTAGAGAAATATTCTGCCCGCCAAGTCCACGTTCTTTATCAGTTGTCGCTCTGACCAATAACGCTTCGATATCTTCCGGCGACAAAGGTTCAAACTGGAATACTTGACTGCGACTGACCAGCGCACCATTGACGGCAAAAAACGGATTCGATGTTGTTGCTCCGATTAGAGTGACGACTCCGTCTTCGACATCGGCCAACATTGCGTCCTGTTGCGATTTATTGAAGCGATGAATCTCGTCGATGAACAGAAGCGTTCCGCCCTGCCCCGTTGCCAAATCGTCTCGGGCTTGGGAGAGGACTTCACGAAGGTCTTTGACGCCGTGCAGAATTGCCGACAGTTGAGCGAAATTTCTCTTTGTGGCTTTGGCAAGGATTCGAGCCAACGTTGTCTTACCAGTTCCCGGCGGGCCAAAAAACAGAACCGATCCGATGCGGTCCGCTTCGACCAATTTTCGCAGTAGCTTTCCCGGTCCTAGGAAATGTTGTTGGCCAGCAAATTCCTCCAACGATTGAGGCCGCATTCTCGCCGCCAACGGTTTGGCGGCTTCGATGTTGGCTCGCTCGTTTTGTTCGAAAAGAGACATTGGGTTTTAATACGCGATGAAGAAGTTAAGGGAGTCTTGGACGCAAAAATGGCTGTTAAGGGTTGGCCCTAATGAGCGCTAATTAGAGCAGTGAATCAGAAGGCAATATGCTGCGGATCTTGGATTTTTCAATATCCGTTTAGCAAAGGCTAACTAGACTCGAAGCTTAATCTTACACTTGATAAACACTTCAAAAACACACCCATGCCGAATACAACTAGGAATAAAAGTTCACGATGCGTGATGGCGAGGATTTCTCGCAATGGAGAAAAATACCAAGAGAATTTTACGCTCAGAGAGTACAAAACTTGGAAGGCAGCCCAAGCCGCGGCCGATAAATGGGTGGTCAAAATGAAGAAAAAATTGCCTCCGCCGGCGCCGCGAAAGAATCGCATGACGAAACGGAATGCGTCTGGAGTTGTCGGAGTTTGGGCCTTTCTGGATGACTCAAAAACCAATACTTATTGCCGTTGGTACGCCCGCTGGCCCGGTTGTCCGAATCGCGGAGGAGTCAGTTTTTCTGCGGATCGGCTTGGCGATGACGACGCGTTTATTTGTGCCTACCTCGCAAGGATCAACGAGACTGTCGATCGAGAGCGAATTTTCAAGAAGCTTGGTTCGTTCCGGAAAACCAAGAAGTACAAAGAAGTATTGAAGCAGAAGTCGATTAGTTTCGAGTAGGCGTATGCCTATAATGGGGCATGAGATATTTCAGGCTCATTGCCATTTCAACAATCGTCTTCACCGCACTGCTGGTATTTCCGAATCGCATACCGGAGTTCGCCGGCTTGTGGCTGGTTTGGTGCACATTCCGACTGGCCACGCGTAATTCGATTCGATTTGAGCTACTGGCGATTCCGGTTTGGTTGATGATCAAGTGGCCCGAACCAACGTGGTCGACAGGAATCTTCTTAATCGTCGTGCTAGTCGTTGCGGCAGCATTCTCAAACGCGACGAAGTGGAAGCTGCCCGTTGGCGTTTTGTGGTTATCCTGGATGTTGTGGATTGTTCAGCATCACGTCGGCACACACGGATTTCAAAAGACAGCCAATCCAATGGGGCCCGTTGTATGCCTTGGAGATAGCCTGACCGATTTTGGTTATCCACAAGAGCTGGAGAAAGAAATCAGCCAACCGATTGCTGATTATGGTTTCAATGGTTACACGACGGTCGATGCGTTAAAGCTGGTGCCCGAGATTGCAGCTCTCAAGCCTCATACGGTCGTCATCGAACTGGGCGGTCACGACTTCAAGAACGGCGAGTCTCGATCCGCAACGGCAGATAACTTGCGTCAGATGATCGAAGCTTTTCAAAACAGCGGTGCGAAGGTCGTCTTGGTGGAAATACCACGCGGATTTATCAACGATCCGTGGTACGGCTTCGAACGTCAACTCGCACGAGAATACGATTTGGATCTTGTTCCAGATACGATGATTCGCCGGCTGATATTTTGGAGCCCAATGATTCCACCCGGAAGTTTGGTTCCGCCGCTACAAAGACTCAGCGACGATGGACTTCATCCAAACGATCTTGGTAATCAAATGATGGCAGAAACTGTGGCAGGCTACGTTGACGAACAATAGCCTGCCATGTTTCGGCTTCGATTTGATTACTTGACTTCAAGTTTCGCAACGTGATCGACCCACGCTTCTTGCATCTTGAAGACGGCAGCCGCGAGAGCGCCACCAATCATCGGGCCAGCAATATAAAGCGTCAGTCTGGTAAGCGCTTCTGGCTGTCCGCCGACTGTTCCAAGGATCACATTGGGGCCAGTGCCGATCGCAGGATTGAAGGCTCCACCAGAGATTCCTCCGCCTGCGTATGCAGCGACCACAACCGTGAAACCGATTGCCAGTCCATAAAATGAATTGCCCTTGGTTCCCGATGAAGTTGCTGTATTGAGTACAACCAGAGCCAGAGCAAACGTAAACAGAATTTCGACAACCCATGGTCCAATCGACGTCAACGAGTGCCCGGCGCCGGGAGCAACATTGGCATAAACGCTCAACGCTTCTTCACCGGGAATCAGCACAAGACTGGACAGAAACGCGGCAACACATGCACCGGCGACTTGAGAGATCCAGTAAGGAATGACATCGACCCAACTGCAGGCGCCCCTGAGAAAACAGGCCAAGGTAACGGCTGGATTGTAATGGCCACCCGAAACGTGGCCGCCCATGTAAACCATGATCATCAGGGTGCAACCGATCGCCAGAGGCGCAATGATTCCAGTTTGGTCATTGCCCTGAGTCGTAACGAGGCAGATTACGAATACGAAAAAAAACGTGCCGATAAATTCAGTCAAATACTTAGCAAAAGTCATGGATGGGAACTCATATTAAGAAGTGGGCAATTTGAAAGCTCATGAGAGGTCGCCTCTCTTTTAGTCGGACACTCATGTGACTATTGCAACTCGCAATTGCCGTGCCGGAGTGCTAGAGAGCCTTGCAGCCGAGAGTTTTCACGGGCTATTGCCGCGAATGAACGCAATTCCGCTCAGTTTGAGACCAATAGCGGATATTGAGAGTTCGCTTTATCGCGTGATGGCAAACGTGATCAACATCACTGCCCATACGACGTCAAGGAAATGCCAATAAGAAGCACAGTTGTCGACAGTCCAATGACGTTCGTGGTCGTACTGTTCTTGATAGGCGTTGTTGATCACGAATCCTAGGAATACCAAACCGCCCAAAACATGCAGTGCGTGAATGAACGAGAGCGTGAAGCTCATTCCATAGACCTTCATTGAACCGTCGCCTTTGCTAAAGTGCTCGCCCAACAAATGCGCCATGCCAAAGGCTTGCGCGATCACGAAAACAGTTGCCGCAACACCGCCGACGACTAGGAAGAATCGAAATTCTTCCTGCCGTTCACGCCGTACCATGTAACACGCTCGGTGCAAAGCGACGCTGACCACGACCAGCAGCACGGTGCTCAACCAGAAAGAAATTGGCAGCTGCAACGGTGTATAGGCCTGCGGTCCCATCGTGGCGATCGAATTCGGAATCGCGTCCGGGATCGGGTTGAAGGCTTGATCTCGGATGATCAAGTAAGTGATCAGGCTGCCAAGGAAGAACATTCCCAAGGACGCGAGAAACAAAAAGAACGCAAGCTTTGCCTGGTAAAGCTTCTGGCGAGCAGGAATCAGGTTGATTGATTGCTTCAACATATTCCAGCTCGCGACAGAGAAATGGTGTTACTCAGCAGGGCTCTCGGGAGCGACTGCTTTGGCTGGTTCGGCTGCTCTGGGGAACAGATCGATGCTCTCCTTGTACGCGCCGGTGTCCAACAACGTTACACCGATAAACAGGGAAACAAACAACGTTGACGAAAGGAAAAACAGAATGTTGAATCCTTTGTCCCAGAACATGTGCATAAAAAACGCACATACAAGCGCGGCCTTGGCCGTGGCGATCAGCATTGCGACTGCAAACGCGAACTGAGCCAGTTCGATGTTCGAAGTAACAAGCGTCAGGATCGTCAGGAAAACCAACGCCAAGAAAACGCCAATCAACAACGGCAGCGGAGCCGGATGGTTGAATGGAGGATGGTCAGAATGATTAGAGCCAGCCATGATATTTCAGTCAGCAAAAAGGTGAATCAGTGAGCGGGAGGTTGAAGCTCCTGCCGAAACAGTTGAAAGTTTTTTAGTCAATCAAATACAACAACGGGAACAGGTAGATCCAAATAAGGTCTACCAAGTGCCAGTAAAGCCCCACGTAGTCGACCGGTCCGAAGTAGTCGGGTCGCCAATGTAGTGCCAGGCAACGCCAGAACACCCACGCCAAAGCGATGATGCCGCCGATGATGTGGATCGCATGCAAACCAGTCATGCAGTAGTAGATGCTGAAGAAAGTTCCAACATCGCGATGCATCGGTTCTTTCGCAGCTGCGTGTGCGGCATGATCTCCGCCGTGTGCGTGATCGTCTCCGGCGTGATCGTGATCTCCTTCTTCGTGCGAATGTTCAGCGTGCTCCTCATCTTCATCGATGGTGAGTGCTTGCAGAACCAGTGGCGAAGCAGCAATCTCGTGACCAGCATGAGCATCTGCACCAGCGGTCAAAGCCATGAACGCCATTCCAACGACCGCGCCTAGAAAATAACCTCCGACGGTAATTGCCATGCCACCGAAAAACTTGGCAAGCAAATCCTTCTCGGTCATCTTCGAAAATACAGATGCTCCGATAAAGCCAACCAATAATAGTGCCGGAATGACACTGAGCTTGATCAGGTAGGGCGAAATACCCTCGGGATGATGTTCGGCGTAGTCGAATGTGCTACGAACGAAGATGCCTAAGTCCCATTTGTGGCTGTATTCGACGGCTTTCACGCCTAGGAACATCGCGGCACAAACCATGGTGATCAGCGTGTAGATTCCACACTTCTTGTTGTCGCCATTTTGAGCAGCGTGAACACCCAAGGCCATCGTTAGACTGCTGAACAGCAAAACGATTGTGTTCATCGCACCGAGATTCTTGTCCAGAAAGTGGTGTGCTTGCTGGAAAATCTCAGGGTGGTGGATTCGATAAAGCGTGTACGCAACGAACAGTCCGCTGAAGAACAGAACTTCTGTCACCAAGAAAATCCAGATACCGAGCTTGCCCGAATCGAACTGCTGTTCCGCAGATTCGAAATGGTGAGCAATGAACGGATCGTGGTGGTGATCGTCATGTTCGAGGATGTTGTCAGGATCGGCTACGGCCATGATTGGCTCCGAGGCATTCGGCAAAATGTATCAGGTGAATTAATGTGGTTGCGGCTTCTAGCCGCAATCATTTGAAACCATTGTCATGGTTTCTGTTTTAGTGGTGAGCAGGCGTCTTGCGAGGTGGAACCTTGGCAGGGTCACCCAACTCACGTGGAATATAAGTATCAAGCGTCTCATCGTAGACTTGCGAATCGAAATCGTAAGGATCCGTCATGATTGGCTTGTGGATAAAGTTGTGGAAATCAGGAGGCGAGCTCGTCTGCCATTCCAGAGACGCAGCACGGAATGGATTCGAACCACATCGCGGTCCGCGGAAGGCCGCGTAAACCAAAACAACAAAGCTGATCACGATTCCAATTCCCAGAACGAAAGCACCAACGGTTGACCACTGGTGGAAGATTTGGAACTCAGGATCGTAAGACGCGTAACGTCGTGGCATTCCGCGTGAACCCATTACGAACTGTGGGAAGAACGTCAGGTTGAATCCGGCGAATACCAAGAAGCAACCAACGCGACCCATCAAGTCGTTGTACATGCGACCGAACATCTTTGGCCACCAGTGAAACAGACCGCCTAAGAAAGCAGTCAACGTTCCGCCCACCATCACAAAGTGGAAGTGAGCAACAACGAAATAAGTATCGTGAAGGTGAATGTCAACCGACAGCGTTCCAAGGAACAAGCCAGTCAATCCACCGATTCCGAATAGGAAAATGAAACTCAATGCGTAACACATTGGCGTGTTCAACAGGATCGAGCCTTTGTACAGCGTCGCCAACCAGTTGAATACTTTCACCGCCGACGGAATCGCAACGGTGAACGTGATGGCACTGAAGATCAGCGTCACTACAGGCGACTGGCCACTGGTGAACATGTGGTGTCCCCAAACCAGGAAGCCAAGCAACGCGATCGCGACGCTGGAGAAAGCAATGAACGAGTATCCGAAAATTCGCTTCTGGCTATAAACCGAAATCAGCTCACTGATCACGCCCATCGCAGGCAAAATCATGATGTAAACCGCTGGATGTGAGTAGAACCAGAAGAAGTGCTGGAACAGAACTGGGTCACCACCGTAAGTCGGATCGAAGATACCAATGTGCATCGTTCTTTCAGCGATCAACAGCAACAGCGTGATACCCAGAACTGGCGTGGCCAGAACTTGAATGATTGACGTCGCATAGAGTGACCACAAAAACAATGGCAACTTGAACCAAGTCTGGCCCGGAGCACGCATCGTGTTGATCGTGACCAAGAAGTTAAGCCCGGTGAAGATCGAACTGAAACCCAAGACGAATGCCCCAAAGGTCGCGAAGATCACCGCGGTCGATGTATCAATACTGTAAGGCGTGTAGAACGTCCAACCCGTGTCGAGTCCACGCCCGGAAAGGATGGCTGCGAACAGGCAACCGGTTCCGATGATCCACAGGTAGAAGCTGGCAAGGTTCATCCGCGGGAAAGCAACATCCTTCGCACCGAGCATCATCGGCAACACGATGTTACCGAGAGCTGCAGGAATGCTTGGGATGATGAACGAGAACACCATGATCGCCCCATGCAGAGTGAACATTTGGTTATACATGTCGTCCGTAAGCATGGCTCCTTGGTAGGAGAACAAGTGCGAACGGAGCACCAAAGCGAAAACTCCAGCCAGCAACAATGCTGCGGTAACACCAATCAAGTACATCAAACCGATGCGCTTGTGATCAAGCGTGAAAGCCCAAGACTTCCAACCCTTGGTGTGGTTAAGATAATTCGTCGACGGAGTGTCGAAGATTTTGTTTCTAATTTCTGCGGATGCCATGATTGCTACCTTTGTTCTGAGAACAGCGTTCTAGGAACGTGCTCGGATGAACGTGCTCTTTGAGCGAGCGGTAAAAATTGTGATGTTAAAAGTTTGGCGTGATTGGTTTGTCGTGGCTGCGGATTCCAGCCGCAGCATGTCGGCAACTAAGTCGAAGTGTCTTCCTCAGCCGGTTTCTCATCGTTTTCTTTTTCAACTTCGCCTTCCGGCTTGTCAGAAACCGAAGCTGGATCGTCAAGGTACTTCAAGAACGCGATGACCTGATCAACGTCTTCTTGAGTAAGTTTGCCTTTAAACGAGTTCATTTTCGAAACCGGGCCATAGCCCTCAACGATGTGCATTCCCGGTTCCCAGATCGAATTGAGAATGTAATCTCGGTCGACCTTGATTTTCGTTCCGCCCATCAAAGTTTCTTCACCCTTGCCCCACAAGTTTCCGAAGCCTGGACCCGTTCCGGCTTCAGCGGTTTTGCTGTGGCAGCCAGAGCAATTGATTTTGTAGATTCGCTCGCCGTTCTTCCAAGCCGGATACTCGGCTTCGATCCATTGCGTGTCTGCCTTGCGGCGTTCGTCATTGGCGTGGACGGTGACCATCGTTCGCATTTTTGAGTGCTTCTGACCGCAGTACTCAGTACATGCAAGTCGATATTCGCCCTCTTTATTCGGTGTCAAATAAGCGTAGGTGTAACGTCCCGGGACGATGTCGACTTTCTGACGAAACGCAGCGATGTACATGCTGTGCAATACGTCCGTAGACTGCATGACCAGTTTGGTCGGTCGCCCATTGACCAAGTGCAACTCAGACGAACTATCACCGTCCGGGTAAGTGAACTTCCAGTTCCAACGCGAGGCCGTGACTTGGATTTCTTCAGCGTCAGCACGAGGAATTCTCATGTTGAAGAATCCTTCGGCTCCGTACCAGAACATCACAACCAGCAGGATACTTGGCCCAACCGACCAAGCGATTTCCAGATTTGTATTGTGTGACGGACTTGGTTCCGTTTCCAAGTTTCCATCTTTGCGACGGTACTTGATACAAAAGTGAACCATCGCACCGACAATTGCGGCGAAGAAGATCAGCGAGATCCAAAAGATGTACATGTACAACCAGTCCACGTTCGGCGCAAAGTCCGATGCGGCTTCCGGGAACCAGTACTCCGACGAGTACCATCCGGCGGTGCCTTCGGGGCGCTCAATCGCGTGGGCGGGAACAGACGTATCGTTGTTCATGCCGCTGACGATCTTGGAGATCTCTTCGTTTGATTGTGCAATGAGAGTTGGTGGGAACCAGTTCATTATTCGCTCGTAGGTGACAAAAGGATGTCGTGATCAGTATCAAAATTGGTGTTCTCAGGTTTGGCTTGAATGTCATCAGGCCTTCCTTTTCGGAAGAACCAGTAGGGGACAAGTCCCACAATCAAACCAACAACGGTTAGCAGGCCGCCGATACGCATGATCGCCATGGCCTCAAACGTGTATTTTCCTCGTGACTCGTCGTAGACAAAGCAACCCAGTGCGTAGCTTGCCCAGTCAAAAGCAGAGCCGCCGATCTTTCCTTCGGAGGTTTCGATCAGAGCCTTTTCGATTGTGTCCGGTTCGTAGTTCAAGCCCGGAATGTAGCGTACGATTTTTCCGTCCGGTGCCACCAGAATAAACACAGGTGGATGAGAGTAAAGCTTCTGCGACGGAACGTACTTGTATTTGAATCCGCAAAGGTCGGCCAAGTAATCGATGGCCTCCTCTTCGCCTGTCAGAAAGTGAAAGCCATCGACGCTTTCACCTTGGTTGTACATGTGAACGTATTTGTCTTTTTGTTCGCGGGCCTTGGACGTTTGCTCGAGAGGATCGATGCTGACGGACACCATGTCAAAGTCAACGCCGACTTTGAATTTGATTTGACCCAGTGACTTGACCATGTTCTCCAACTGAACACTGCAAAGCTTGGGGCAGTTCGAATAATTGAACGACAGCATCAAAGGCTTGTCGCCAAAGTAGTCACCGATCTTCACGAATCGATTGTCGTGATCGTGGAAGTGAATATCTGGATCGATCATCGTTCCGATATTCGGCTCAACTCCGGTTCCCTGAGTTGCCCGGGGAATGTTATTGATTCCAAGCGGATCTTTGTCTTTGATAGCCGGGTCGTCTGCCGAAACAGGTGAAACGCAAGCACACATCAACAGCAGAACAGAAAGCAGAGCTTTCGCGATCAGTGTTGAATTGAATTGTGTGTTTGTGTTTTGCATTTGAGTTTCAAAGGGTGCCATGTCTTACGCTTGCGTAAGCATGCTCACGCAAGCGTGAAGCATGGCACCCGATCGTACCTGGTGAATTGTTAATTAGTGGCTTCCGAACTTCTCCAAAACCTTCTTGCTGGCATCTTCGATCGAGATCGTGCCCTCGCCGCCTTCGAGCACTTTCTTTTGTTTCGCAATTTCGATGTTAGCTGGCGAATCCACGATCTGAGCCTGTCGCTTCGCTTCAAAACTGGATGTCATCGCGTTGAGTAACCCTTTGACGAACAAAAACGAAAGCAGTGTGCAGATAACCGCAATTGCTCCGTAATACAAAACTTTTCCAACTGGAATATCGTCATATCGATTCTTGCCATGCCCACCAGAAGAGTGGTCATTCGCGTGATCGTCAGTTGCGTGTGCTGTTTCAGTCATGATTTCGCGTCATTTTGACTTGGTTTGTATCTTTCGAAGGTCATTCCGAATTCTGACCTCCGCATTCCGAATTTGATTTAGTGAACTTCGTGGTTCAACGCCTCACCCAATCGAGGGTCCTGCAGTGTCACCAAAGGCTTGTTACTGGTGACCAAGAAAAAAATCCCCATGAACAAACCGATAATTCCGACTGTACAAGCAAGATCAGCAAGCACTGACATGAAGCCGAACCCGATTTCTCCGCCGGCTCGAGCGTACTGCGGCATCACCAACCAGTACAAATCGATCCAATGCATCACCAACAAGTAAATCGTGGCGATGAACATCAGGTTTTTGTTTCTTCGCATCGTGCGTCCCATCATGAACAGGAATGGCACGAACAAGTGACCGACCAGCAGGATGATAGACAGGACACCCCAGCCGTTTTCCAGATTCATTCGGTACTCGTACCAAAACGTTTCTTCTGGAATGTTGGCATACCAGATCAGCATGAATTGGCTGAACGCGATGTAGCCCCAAAACACGACGAAACCAAACATTAGTTTGCCCATATCGTGATAGTGTTCGGTTGTGACTTCGTCAGTGATGCGACCACTGCGTTGCAGGTACAAAGACGTCAGCGTGATCAAGGCCAGCGAACTCAGGACGCTTCCAGCAAAGAAATACACCGGGAACATCGTGCTGAACCAAAGAGGCTCCAGCGACATCAACAAGTCCATTGAGCTGAACACGATCGATGCTGCGAACAGGATCATCGCAGGAGCAGAGAACGCCTGCATCCAACTGGTAAGTTTCTTATCGCCAGTGGTGTCCTGCTTGAGCGATGTTCTCAAGAAGAACGTTGCCATCCCGCCCCAGATGCAGAAGTAAATCACCCAACGCAGAGCAAAGAATCCTTTGTTCAGGTAGGCCGCTTTCATCTGTTCAAGCGGCGGTCGATCCGCGAGAGGAAGATTCGCAACGGTATCTTTCAGTTCATTCGTGGCGTGCGTCATTGACCAACCACCTTGATTCCAAACGTAGAGGCCATCGCTGGACAACAACAAGGGAATCAGGATCGGCAGGAACAAGATGAATAAAATTGGAAGGCATTGAGCGTATAGCTCTGCGATACGACGCAGAGTCACATTCCAACCCGCGCGAGTCAGATGCGAGATCGTGACGAAGAATAACGAACCGATGCACATCGTGAGCACGAACGCAAAGTTCACTAAGTAGATGTATGAAAATCGCTGGAGCTCGAATTGCGACAGAGCATAAGCGAGTACGACTCCGACCGCACCTACGATCAGGGCAATAGGCATCAGTTTCACGTGGGCCCCGCCAAGGTCCACGATCGGCGATGTGATTTTCGCTGGGCGTGTTTCGTGCATTTCAGTTGGCTTGTAAGTTGGTGTTGTTGAATCGTATCGTTGTCGTGGTGGTGGCTTCCAGCCGCCGCTCTATTCTTCTTTTGCTGGTTCCAATTCAGGAGCAGCCTCGTCAGCCGCTTCAGCACCCGGAGGCGTGATGCCAGTCTCTTGCAGTGCCTTCACGTAAGCCACAATTGCCCAGCGATCCGCAACAGGAATCTGATCCTTATACGGACCCATGTTGTTGCGACCGTTAGTAATCGTGTCGTAGATCCGACCCGTTGGATTCGCTGCTGGATCCTTCACGATCGCATCATGCAGTGACTTCGCTGCCGTCCACGTTGCTTGGCCGTTTGCTGCCAATGCGACCGCTCGTTGGTTCACCAGCCCATCACCGTTTCCGGCGTAGCCATGACAAACCGAACAGTAAATGTTGAAACGCTCTTTACCGCGAGCAAGTGTCTTTTCGTTGACTTCGAAACCTTCCGGGAATCCGGTGATCCACTGCTCAAGATTCTCTGCTTCATCCTGAGGGCCGGTAGAAGCCAGCATTGATGACTTGATCCCAACGGTCATCGAAGCGTTCGCGAAATCCTTTTTGATGCCGCGGAACATTTCAGAATCAGTTTCCATCGAACCGAATCGAACGGAACCCTCGACAGGCTGACGCATCGCGCGGCGATTCGCGAACAAGTACTCAGGGGTGTCTGGGTCCGAAACATTGGGACTCAAAACCTGAGTCTTGAATTTGTGTTGCCAGTCCATGTCGGGGACGACGTGCAAACGCGGCTTCGTGTTGGTTGCTCCGTAAGCGCTGAAAATCGCAACCGGTGGAATCAGTAACAACAGAGCACCGATCAAAGCCATCGGAGCCATCCATGAAGGAAGCTTCGTGTCGGTCAGATCTTGATTGACTTCCTCAATCGCAACCGCACCCCACTGATTTAATTCCGCTTCGGAATCCGATTTATCGAACTTGTCATCCTTTGCTTCGAGCATCAGGAAGAACTTGTCGTTGGTGACTCGTTTGAATCGCGACACGCGGTGCAGTGGATTCGAAAGGCGTGGCAACTTGTTGATGATCCACATTCCAAAAAACGTGGCGAACGCACTCGACAGAACGATAACTTCAAACGTTACCGGAATGTTGGCCGGAAGGCTAAAGTGAGGCTTACCGCTGATTAGAAATTGGTAACCAGGAAAGATAGGAGACTGATCCGTGGAAACGCCACCGATCTCACCACCGTTTGTGTAGAACTGCATTCCCAGACCGACACAAACCGCACCCAACGCGACCGACAGAACGATGAACGGCAGGAATGAACGCTTGATGCCTAAAGCCGGATCGATTCCGTGGACCGGAAACGGCGTGAATGCATCCATCTTCTTGTAGCCGGCTTCGCGAGCATTGTTGCACGCCGCCAACAGTGAAGTCGGATCATCAAACTGAGCCAAAAGGCCGACCAGTTCTTTGTCGTCGGAATTGTTAGTTTCGTTAGCCATGTCGTTTTGCCAAAAAAGTTAGGTGGCATAGGCTTCAGCCTGTGAATGCCTTGGATAGCCACCCGATTTAAATTGTCAGTCTCTAAAACAGTTCGAAGGCGAAACTCATTCCGAATTCCGACCTCCACCTTCCGACCTAATTAATGTCCGTCTTCCATCGGCATGATGCTTTTCACTTCCGCCATCGCAATGACTGGCATGAAGCGACAGAACATCAAGAACAACGTGAAGAACAATCCAAAGCTGCCCACCAGCATGCTGATGTCGACCCACGTCGGATGGAAGTAAGCCCAACTCGATGGAACAAAGTCACGTGACAGTGAAGTGATCGTGATCACAAAACGCTCGAACCACATACCAATGTTCACAAAGATACAGACGATCACCATGAACCACGGCGTCGTTCGACACCACTTGATCCAGAACACCTGCGGCGCTAACACGTTGCAGCTGACCATGATCCAGTAAGCCCACCAGTAATTTCCAAACGCACGATTACTGAGTGCGAATTGCTCGAACTCAACACCGGAATACCAAGCCATAAAGAACTCGATTCCGTACGCCATACCCACCATCAGACCCGTGGCCATGATGATCTTGTTCATGTTCTCAAGGTGGCGAATCGTAATCAGATTCTCCAGTCCGCACAGTTTTCGAGCCGGCACCAACAGTGTCACCACCATCGCAAATCCGGAGAAAATCGCACCGGCAACAAAGTACGGTGGGAAGATCGTCGTGTGCCAACCCGGCAGCTGGGAAACCGCGAAGTCGAAACTAACGATCGTGTGTACTGAAAGAACCAGCGGCGTCGCCAGAGCAGCCAAAATCGTGTACGCGATCTCGTAGTGATGCCAAGCTCGTGACGATCCCGTCCAGCCAAGTGACAGGATGCCGTAAATGAATTTGCCGATCTTGCTGCGAGTCCGATCACGGAAGGTCGCGATATCCGGAACCATGCCCATGTACCAGAACAACAGCGAAACCGTCGCGTAAGTTGAAACCGCGAAAACGTCCCACAGCAACGGACTGCGGAAGTTCGGCCACATCGCCAAGTGCTCCGTTGGAATCGGGAACAGCCAGTAAAAAACCCAAACGCGACCAATGTGCACGCCTGGGAAAAGTCCAGCACAAACAACGGCGAAGATCGTCATCGCTTCGGCGGCACGGTTGATACTTGTTCGCCAGTTCTGACGAAACAGAAACAGAATCGCACTAATCAGCGTTCCCGCGTGGCCGATACCGACCCAGAAAACGAAGTTAACAATTGGCCAACCCCAATAGACTGGGTTGTTGTTACCCCAGACACCGACTCCCGACATCAGCAGGTGATTCACACACGCACCCAGCAAACCGAGCAAACTAAGCGCGATCAAGAGCAACACCCACCAAATCATCGGTGGACGCTCAGCATCCCAAACGCCGCATGCCGTATCGGTTACGCCTTCATAATTCAGGCCACCAAGTACTAGCGGAGATCTTTCTGCAGGATCGTCGAGGGTGTTGTTGAGTTGTTTTGGGTCAACTGTCGTTGCCATGTCAAATTCTCTTTGGTTCGTGAACCGTTTCCATCGCGTAAGCGATCAGAAAGCGGTTGGCGAAAATGGTTTGTAGCCGGAGTCGCAAGACTTCGGGCAAGTTCTATCTAGTGTCCAATCTTTGATACTGAAGCACGATCGTCGTGATCAACCAA
>CAZORS010000051.1:25444-27077 GCA_964582025.1 uncultured Pirellulaceae bacterium
GTTCTATCTAGTGTCCAATCTTTGATACTGAAGCACGATCGTCGTGATCAACCAAAGACGGATGAGGGTTACTGACGCGAGCCAAATACATGGTTCGTGGTCGGTTGTTCAGTTCTTCAAGCATCGAGTAAGCTCGCGGATTGGCGTGAGCTTTCGCGACTTTGGATTCCTTGACGTTCAAGTCACCAAATTCAATCGCCTGTGTCGGACAAGCATCCTGACAAGCGGTCGTGATTTCGTTGGCTCCGATCTTGCGATTGCCTTCTGCCTTCGCTTGGATCTTCGTGTTCTGAATACGCTGTACGCAATAAGTACACTTCTCCATGACGCCGCGGCTACGAATCGTAACTTCGGGATTCATCATCAAGTTCTGAACATTGCGATCGCCATGCGAAAGCTTGTCAGCACCTGGGTATTTCAGGAACGTCTTTGCGTCGCTGTAATTGAAGAAGTTGAAGCGACGAACTTTGTAAGGACAGTTGTTGCCGCAATAACGTGTTCCGATACAGCGGTTGTAGACCATGTCGTTCAAGCCTTCGCGACTGTGAACCGTGGCCGCCACAGGACAAACAGTCTCGCACGGAGCGTTTTCACAGTGATGACAAGCGACTGGCTGGTGAACGATAACTTTGTCGTCCGACTCGGCCGCATCTTTGTTGTACAGGTTGTCGCCGTAGTAACGGTCGATGCGAATCCAATGCATCTCACGTCCACGCCAAACTTCCGCCCGACCAACAACAGGAACATTGTTCTCTGCTTGGCATGACGTCACACAGGAGTTGCATCCGATGCACTTGTTGAGGTCAATCGACATGCCCCAAACATTTTCATGTGCCGGATTCTCCGCTTTGTATTCTTCACGAGAACCAGGCGTCAGATCAAACAGCTCGTGGTGCATGTGGAATGCTTCAGGCCATTGCGGTTTCGCGTGGTGGTGATCGTCATGCGAGTCCTCACCATGTTCTTCGGTCGCTTCGTCTCGCTTGCCTTTGACAGGCAGGCCTTCGCCCGGATTGAAGCTGACGTTGGTCACGATCGGCAATGAAGTGCTCTTCGGCAACGTTGAGCCGTGCTCTTTCTTCTCATCGTGGCTGTGATCGTCGTGATCGTGATCGCCGTGATCATGCTCTCCGATCGGATGAGCTTCCAAGAATTCGCTGTAGCTCTCAAACGTTCCTTCGCGAATCAAACGTGAACGATCTGATTCGTTCTTTTCCTCGTTGCGGAACATTCTGTTTTGAATTTCGCCGCGACCCTTTTCGTCGATCGTCCAAGGCTCCTGAATCAAAGCCAGTTTGTACTTCGTGCCTGAACCCGTGATGATTCCGGCATCAAGGCCGCTCGCAAAATTCCACGTCTCAGCTGTTCGTAGTTTGTCAGAGCTTTGACCAACTGGCTTAACGCGATTCGCAAGGTCTCCACCAACGCGGCCAGCCATCGTGCGACCGTAACCCAATGGCAAACCGATCGAACCGTTTGCCTGTCCCGGTTGAACGTTCACTGGAAGTCGAACTTCCTCGCCGCCGGCCAATGTTACCGTTGCCTTTGTGTTCTGCTTGAGCCCAAGCGACTCAGCCGTTTTGGGCGAAACGGAAATGATGCCATCCCAAGTGTGCTTCGAGATGAAGTCCGG
>CAZORS010000052.1:0-27064 GCA_964582025.1 uncultured Pirellulaceae bacterium
AAATATGGCGATGCTGATCCTTCACTGAAACACTCTCTTGCGCTTTTGCGCTTCGGGCTTGTACTGGCCATCGCCGCGCTTCGAGGCTGTGAATAAATGCCGAAACACGAGATCGAGGTGAGCCGTATGGGCGCTAGTCCCGGTTATTGGCATCTCAACCGCGGCTAACGCCGAAACGGCTCAAAAATTCACAACCTCTTCAGGCTTGTATTGGTTATCGACGTGGACCGTTCTTCTTTTTCTGGAGTTCTCGTTTCTCGCGAAAGAACTCCGTCAGAATGTTTCCGCACTTGGGACCCATCACTCCTGCCACCAACTCACTCTTGTGATTCAGCCGATCGTCGCTCAACAATGTGAACAACGACTCGACCGCTCCAGCTTTGGGATCTGCCGCGCCGTACACAACCGTGCCGATTCTCGCGTTGACGAGTGCGCCTGCACACATCGGACAGGGCTCGAGTGTCACGTACATCGTACATTCGTTCAGCCGCCAATCTCCGATCGCTTCAGCCGCCTGAGTGATGGCTAACATTTCGGCATGAGCCGTCGGATCACGAAGCTGACGTGTCAAGTTATGAGCAGCTCCGATGACTCTTCCTGCCCTCTGAATGACCGCACCGACGGGAACTTCATCGATTTCTCGTGCCGCTTGGGCCTGTTGAAAGGCTTTCTGCATAAAGTGTTCATGCGGAAAAATTTCCAAATCCATGTTGTCGTCGGGAATGTTGATCATTGTTTGGTTGCGAGGGTTTGAATCAGAAACTAAAACATATCAGATCAACCACTTATGAAAGAAACACATGGCCGAAAAATTGAAACTTCACAACGCAATGTGGCCCGGACTCGTCGGAAAAGCCAGCCAAGGCGGAGACGAACCAGATATCGATCTCGACACGATGCTCGACCTGACTGCAAACGCTAAATCAGGAAACAACAAGTTTGATGGCGTCGATTTGTTTCTGTTCGATCCGCACATTAGCCCAGATTTGGATGAAGGTGGAATCAATCAGATTGCTGACAAGATCGCCAGCAAAGGCCTAAGCGTTGGTTCAATGGTTGCACCTGTTTGGGGCGGCACCGTCGGCGGTCCGGCGATGGGATCCGATGAAGACAAAGCCAACTTTTTGAAGGCGATCGAAGTCGCCTGTCGAATCGGCGGAGCGTTGAAGAAACACGGCGTTCGCAAAGGCGGCGTTATCCGAATCGATTCTGCATCGTCGGTTTCCGATTGGGCTGCTGATCCATCAGCCAACACGGCGGCAATCGCAGACACTTTCCGTAAAGCTGGAAAGATCGCCGCGGATCACGGAGAGTCCATCGCAGCCGAAGGAGAAGTTTGCTGGGGTGGAATGCACTCGTGGAAGGACATGCTTGATTTGCTCGAGCAAGTCGACATGCAAGGAACGGTTGGTTTTCAGGCTGACTTGGCGCATACGTATCTGTATCTTCTGGGCGTCAACGCTCCAGAGCATGCTGTGCTTCAGGATGGTTACAGCGAAGAAGAATTCTGGACTGCATACGAATCGATGACGGACAAGCTTCGACCGTGGACAACTGATTTCCATGTCGCACAAAACGACGGGACGGTCCATGGTTCAGGCGATCATGAGAAAACAGGACGTCACTGTGCTGCAGACGATCCAAACGGAAAACTTGACATCACTCGGTGTTCGCAGCATTGGCTCAAAGACGCTGACCAGCGTGGCATGACGCATATCTGTTGGGATGGATGCATGTTCTCCAACGAGAAACTTTTGCAACAAGAAACGTGGAATACGATTTTGGCTGCAATGGTCGATGTCCGCGACGCGATGGCGTAGTGCATAACGGTGGCATAGGCTTCCAGTCTGTGATCTGAATTCAATCACAGGCTGGAAGCCTGTGCCACCAACAGAGCGAAAACTTTAACACCACTCAGGAAACTCAATGAGCAAACCACTCAACATCGGGATGATCGGCTACGGCTTCATGGGCAAGGCTCACTCGAATGCCTACAGCACCGTCAGCAACTTCTTCGAGCTCGAACACAAGCCTGTCCTCAAAGCGATTTGTGCTCGCAACGCAGAGGCAGCGCAAAAGTTCGCCGATACATGGGGCTACGAATCAGTCGAAACCGACTGGCGGAAAATGATTGCTCGTGATGACATCGACGCCGTCGACATTTGCGTGCCAAACAATCTACACAAAGAGATCGCGATCGCATGTGCCGAGGCTGGCAAAATGATCCTGTGTGAAAAACCAATCGCACTTGACGCCGAAGAAGGCGAAGAAATGTGCCAAGCCGTCGAGAAGGCCGGCGTGCAAAACATGGTTTGGTACAACTACCGCCGCGTGCCCGCAGTTTCATTTGCGAAGCAGATCATCGAACGTGGTGACCTCGGAAAGATCTTTCACTATCGAGCCAACTTCCTTCAGGACTGGACAATCTCAGAAGATTTACCTCAAGGCGGCGCCGCGTTGTGGCGACTGGATGCGAAAGCTGCCGGCAGCGGAGTGACGGGTGACTTGTTGGCTCACTGTATCGACACCGCACTCTGGCTAAACGGGTCCATCAAAAACGTATCTGCTATGACGGAGACTTTTGTCAAAGAGCGGATGCACAATGAAACTGGAAAAGTCGAACCTGTTGAGATCGATGATGCCTGTGCGTTTCTTTGTCGGTTCGACAATGGATCATTGGGATTGTTCGAATCAACCCGTTACGCTCGCGGACACAAAGCTCTCTATACGTTGGAAATCAACGGCGAAAAAGGATCGTTGCGATGGGATTTACACGACTTGAATCGGCTTGAGTATTTCAATCACGACGACGATGGACCCCTGCGCGGCTGGCGAAGCATTCATGTTTCCGATGGCGATCACCCATATCTTGGGAACTGGTGGGTGCCAGGATTGTGCCTTGGGTACGAGCACAGCTTCGTCCATCAAGTCGCTGACTTCCTGAAAGGTTTGGAAACTGGTGAGCCTGCTTCGCCGACGTTCCGTGAAGCTTTGGAAACGCAAAAAGTTTGTGATGCTGTGCTGGAAAGTGCCGCTTCGAGCAGTTGGAAAGACGTTGGTTAGTGCAACGCCCAATGTCAGTGCAACAAAAACACGGTGGGGAATTAAGCGACGAAGAGTTTCGTAAGTTCACGCTCTATTGCAACCAAAGCAACAACTACCACGACGACACGAAGCGCGCAGAAATCCTTGGACAAACTGGGGAGGACGTCAGAATTGCTCCCGGGGCGATTGTCAGAATTCGAGGAAACCAGATAGGAAAAAAATCCTATGTCGGTCTCTACAGTTACGTGAACGGCGATATTGAAATTGGTGAAAATGTCCTGATCGGACCCACTGCCAACATCGTCGGCTCAAATCATGTCTACAACCCTGATGACGATTTCTTCAGTAGTCGAAGCGATGACGTTGCCGGGAAAGTGGTGATCGAAGACGGCGTATGGCTGACTGGCGGCGTGACGATAACGCCCGGCTGTCGAATTGGAAAATGCGCACTCGTTTGTGCGAATTCAGTGGTCACGAAGGACATCCCGCCGTACGCAATTGCTGCCGGAACGCCGGCTAAAGTCATTGGTCGCATTGATCCGAAAACGGGCGAGTACCAATGGTTCGAAAAAGAAAACAAAGATGCTTGATCTGTCGAGAACGCATGACTTTCAAGTCCATCTGTCTCCGAGTGAAGCCTATCCTGCGGCGGTGAATCCGCCGAGCTTCAATTGGCCAGAAGACATTGCTTCACAGCAGTATCGACTTGATTTGAAGAACCTTTCAACAGGTAAGCAATGGAGTTGGCAGGGCGTGAATTCGCCGCTGCAACTTTCGTTCGAGCTTCCTGTTGGGTCGTACCAGTGGCGACTGGCGGTGACGTCGGATGCGAATCCAGATCAGGTTTCCGAATGGTTTGATTTTCAAATTTCTGACGAGCTTCCGAGTTACTTGGCTCCGAAGGCAAGCGAGCTGTTTGAGCAATGTGACGGACGAGAGCAATGGTTGATGTACTTCGACGAGGACGTTGAATCGATTCAAAACCAATGCGTCAGTATCTATCTCAAACTCAAACACACGGCGACCTTGGCATGTCCGCTGTCAGAGGTCCGCTTCCCAAACCACTACCAACGCGGAGAGGAAGAAGGAAAACGCGAAGCGATTGCGAACGTCAGAAAATGGATCGACCGCGATCTTATGACTCACGCGTTGCTGTTCCGAATCTGGGGGGAGGAACACCATGGCCAAGCTGCAATGGAACGGCTTCTGAATTTTGCTCAGTGGAGCGTCGAAGGCCCGGCGTCGTTACTGCGTCCGTGTACTTGGGGAGATGAAGTTGGTTGTTCGTTGGCTCGCAATTTATTTCTTGCTTACCATTGGCTTAGTCAGCGACTGAACGAAAACGAAAAGGCACTTTTCGTCCGACCGATGTTGGTTCGCATCGCCCGACAGATCGTACAGCGTCTCGCTCAGGATGATTTCAAACAGTATCCCGGACACTCGCACACTTCCCGACTTCCAGCTTATTTGGGCGTTGCCGCATTGGCGCTGCACAAGGAACACGACAGATCCGAGTGCGAACAGTGGCTGCATGATGCACTTGAAATCTATCGCGGCATCTTGCCGTTTTACGGCGGAACGGATGGCAGTTGGGTTGAAGGCCCATTCTATGCATCAACTTATAGCAAATGGTTTCACCCATTTTTCTTAAGCGTTGAACGCCTTTCTGATTTCTCATTCTACGAGCATCCGTTCTATCGAAACTTCCTCAATTTCGCCCAAGATTTCATTGCACCAGAACAAACGAGCCATCCATTCGGAGATGGATTTTGGTGTCGGCGCGACGGGAAAGAATGGCCTGGCTTCTTCGCTCAAAACCCACTTCGAATTTATGCCGGTAGGTTTGGTGATTCCGACGTCTGTCATCAGTCGCAGAATCTTGAAAACGCAATCGTTGACTATCGCTTGCATTTGCTGGACGTGGTGCCGACCGTCAAGCAAATTGAATTCGATTCGGCGGCTAAGAACAGAAAGCCAAACGAGAAAAAACAAGCCGAGCAAAATGCGTTGAGCCACTTTTATGCTTATGCGGGTTTAGGAAAATTAACACGACAACAAACGTCGCTCTACTATCGCGCCAGCGCTTTCGGCAACAGTTCGCACCGTCATGGAGACCAAGGAAACATCGGTTTATTCGAACAAGGGATTGGAATCCTCGTCCCAACGGGCAGCTTTGGTTATCGACATGGCAGCAAACACCATCGTGAATGGACTCGTCAAACGATTGCTCACAACCTTCCCCTGATTGGTCGCCGCGGACAAAAGCTTGACGACCAAAGTGCCGTCGGCAGAGTGCTGCAAAGGAAATCCGAATCCAACTATCACCGCGTGACTTTAGATTTGAGCGAATCATACGCCGATCCACTCAAGCGCTTTCATCGATCGTTGGTTTTGGTGGAAGACTACGGGTTGATCGTCTTCGACTCGATCGTTCTTAACGAGAAAGCAACCTTGAATTGGAGGTTGCACAGTGAACTCAACTCGACACTCGATAACGATTGCAATTCTGTTTTACTGAGTGCAGCAGACCAGCAGATCGGACCTTACACTTGCCAGCTGTTAAGCCATCCTGATGCACCGACCACGCTGACCCATGGTTACGAAAAAGAGTTGAATATTCCGGGCAGAGCAATCGAATCGGATGCCGCAAAAGATGTTGTCCACATCGACTGGAGTTTCGCCGCAGCGCGTGAGCATGATGTGATTGGTTGCTGCATCAAGCAAGGTCGTACTTTGCCTGAATTTCACGCTGGCAGGACGACCGCAGGAAAAGCAACGATCGAATTAGAGCTTGGGGCAAGCACGCTAGTGATTGAGCCGTTCTGACAAACCAGAACGACTCATTCACCAACGACGTCCTCATCCACTCCTACTTTTGTGCCAAACGTTGATTTAAAACTGCCATCAACTTTTTCGTAAGTGGCTCTTCTGGTTCGAGTTTCAGCACGTTTTGAAGCTCTCTTTTTCCATCCTCAAACTGCTCGTTAACCATGTGGTGGTAGGCGAGTAGAAAATGGCCCTGCATCGACGGCTTCTGTGCAACAGATTCGGCGAGCTTCGAAAGTTGAATAGCGTAGTCTGCGGAATTGGATCCATACAGATTTTCGACTGAATTTCGAGTCCAAGTATTGCCAAGCCGCAACGTGTCGTACGAGTCTGCTGCAGCTGCTTCAAAGTCTCCGATTGAGAACACGACCAAGCCTCGAAACTGATATCCGCTGGAGTCGTTTGGCGCTAGTTTGACTATCTCATCAAGTGTCAACTTCGCCTTATAGTATTCTTTGCTGCGAAACTGTTGCTTGGCGATCGCTGCCAGTTGCTTGGCGCGGGATTTCGATGCAGAAACTGGTGTCGCTGGCGTCGGTGTGGAATAGACGACAGGAGTACTTTGCACGTAGGGAACGGCTTGGACTTGTGGCACGTATTGAGGCTGCGGTACATACTGCAGCTGAGGTTGCGGAACGTATTGCGTTGGCGGAACTTGCCTTCCATATGACGGGCAAAACGATTGCCGTGTCGGCGGCTTTTGCTGCGTCGGCCGAGCCAACCCCACGCTCGAAATAGCAGACCGAACAGGACCTTCTCGCAAGTTGAGGAGTTGGGCTTCAGCGGTTTGATTTGCCACAGGCATTGTGGCGACCGTTAACACTGCGACGATTGATAGTACGAATTGTTTCATTTGATTTCTCTAGATGTTGTTGATTTGTTACAGCGTAGGAAGAAGTTTTGACAATTGGAAAAGCCGCAGCGTTCGAAAACGCTGCGACCAACCAATTCCCAGAGTCTCTGGGGAGTCCTCATTCGTGTTCGAGGAAACCGAGGATCTCCGTTAGCGACGGAAGGGATTCGAAGACGGAATGACCATTGGCTGGCCCTGCATTTGTTGAACCGGCAGTGTTTGAACCGGATAAGAATTGTTGACGCCAATCACTTGTTGACCGCCGACTCCGATTGCCTGTCCGTTTCCGTAAGGTCCTGTTCCGACGCCGATGACTTGTGTGCCTGGTCCGATTCCAACGCCCAAGCCTTGGCCGCCATCGACGCCAACTCCGACAGCTGATCCGCCGTAGACTCCAACGCCTGTTCCTACTCCTCCATTGACACCGATGCCAACGCCTTGACCTCCATCAATTCCGATGCCCGTTCCAACTCCGCCGTTGACACCGATACCATTTCCGTAGCCTCCGTTGACTCCAATGCCTTCACCGTAGCCACCGTTGTAGCCTTGGCCGACTCCAACACCGCCATTGATTCCGGTTCCGACTCCCGTGCCACCGTAGTAGCCTTGGCCGTGGCCCATACCGCCGTTGATTCCGGTTCCAATTCCTGTTCCGCCGAAGTGACCTTCGCCGATTCCAACACTACCGGGACCGATGCCAGTTCCGCGGCCGTAGCCACCTTCTGTTCCGATGCCGATGCCCGTTCCGCCATCGATTCCGCGACCGATGCCAACACCACCGCGATCGCCAACGCCGACTCCGACGCTTCCAGGGCCGTCGCCGATGCCAATTCCGACTCCTCCGTCGACACCAACGCCAACGCCCTGCCCTCCACCGTTGCCGATTCCAATTCCGACGCCGTTGCCAACGCTGGCTCCAGTGCCCGCTCCGTTTCGACTTTGGCCAACGCCGCCGTTGATACCAATTCCCATTCCGCCGCCGACTCGATCGAGTCCAATTCCGACGCCACCATTTCCATCAAGTGAAACATTTGCTCCTTGGCCAACGCCGAGGTTCATTTGCGGAGTCCCGTTTTGCATGCCAAACCCAAGTCCACCACCGCCACCATTGCGAGGCATTACTGCTGGAGCGTATCCACCACCGCGTTGACCACCGCCACCGCCACCGCCACCGCCACCAAGTGCTTGTCCGATCAATCCGCCCAGTCGCCCTTGAGCTTGTGTTTGTTCGGTGCTGATGAGCATGGCTGCGATTGCTGTCAGTAAAAGTGTTGCTTTGAAGTACGTTCTCATTGGATCACCCTTTAACTTTTGAAATTGGTTTTTGTTCTTTTGAAAGATTGAGCCGCCGTCATTGGCTCGCGTCAGACCACTTACGGGAAATGGTTGTGGTGTTACAGGAAACTGAAAAAATAGTTCGACTTCCGAGCCTTATTGCTGCGGCTGTGGTGGCAACTGTTGGCTGATCGTCAACGTTCGTTGAATCACCGGATCGTTTGGCAATCGAGTCAGAACGTGCTCGAGCACTTGCGCCGCGTGCTTTCGATGACCCAGCATTAAATGGTGATAGCCGAGAAGAAACTGAGTCGACGCACTGGCATCAGCCGCAGCAGCACTCGTCTGCAAAGACTGATATTGCTGAGCGTATACTGCGGGATCCTTGTAGTAGCCTCGCAGCTGATCCCAACTGTAAATCGGTTGGCTCTGAGCCAGTCCTGCGTACGCGTATTCGGCCGATCGATCGAAGTTCCCTTCTGCGAATGTGCACAGCGAATGGAAATGATTGAACGCCGGATTGGCACTCGGTGAAGGATTTACTTGTTGCATCAACGACGTCGCATGATCGAATTGTCCTCCTTGGAACGAATTGATCGCATCGGCGAAGTTTCTCCAATGCTGAACTGTCTGCATTGAATTGGTCGCCGGAATACCCATCACCGGATTAACGTTTGATGGCGGGTAGACTGCACCGGTTCTTGGAATATCCAGCTGCATGCCGCCAGCGTTTACTCGAATATTGGATCCCGAAATGGCGACACCTGGCGTTGACGCCGGCTGGCGTACGGTTGTCGTCGTAGTTGAAGAAAACGGGTTGGACCAATTCTGTTGCATCGGAACTTGGACGTTGGTGCCGAAGCTATTAGCTCGCGCACTGTCAGCAAGTTGTAAAGCTTGGTTGACCAGATTGTTTGTTCGACCAAGGTCCTGAGCCTCGACCGCTGCGTTGGAAAAGTGGACTGCGGTTACGCAGACGAACAGTAGCGTTAATGTGATTTTCACGTCATCCTCCAGAGAATTGGCTTTGTTAGACTGATTCACACGCACATACGAGCCGAACTCTGGCTGTTACAGCGGCAGCAAGATTTTTTCCTCCAAAAGATAAATCAATGCAGAAAACAACGGAAAAACGCGAGTAAACATTCCTTCCATCGGTCATAATTTTATTGTCCCTGCTTTCGAGCGGCGGCACATAAATAGATGGGAATCTGTACACAACTTTGGCTTGGCCTGGGCCTCCTGTGACAGCGGTTTGAAAAACGCGGTCCCGACTGCGCAATTTTCCCGCGTTTCCCATAAGCATGGATCACACTTTTTCACCACGGAACCAATGCCAAAACGAAGTCCAGCAATTGACGATCTCGAATTGCTCCGTGCTTCGCGGCGGGATAACACGGACGAAGGATCTTTGGGCAATGACCAAGCCTTCAATGAAATTCTGATCCGACATCGTGAGCAACTAAGACGAATGGTCGATCTGCGAATGAATCAGAAACTTCGTGGTCGCCTTGACGCCTCGGATGTAATTCAAGACACGTTCGTAGAAGCGGCTCGAACTGTTGAAGGTTACTTGGATAATCCTAAAATCTCCGTGTTCCTCTGGCTGCGAAAACTGGCCGGTCAAAAACTAATTCAGGCTCATCGAAAACATTTGAGTGCTGAAAAAAGAACGGCTCATCGCGATCAGCCGATTTTCGGTGGCGTTCCTGCTGCAACATCTCAGATAATCGCAATACAACTTTCAGGAAACCTGACTTCGCCTTCGATCGCCGCGGAAAAACAGGAAGCTAAAGATGAACTGATGTTGGCTCTCGACCAGATGGGCGAGATCGATCGTGAAATCCTGATGCTACGGCACTTCGAACAACTCTCTAATCAAGAGACCGCTGAAGTCGTCGACATGAACTACGAAGCGGTCAAGAAACGCTACATCAGAGCTTTAGAGAAGCTTCGCACGATCATGATTGGTGATGAAAATGGCTCGTGACATTTCAATTGACGTGTTGGTCGACGAATTCACGCGAGAATTGCGCGCTGAAAAAAATCCCGACATTGAAAAATACGTTTCGCAACATCCCTCGCTTGAAGAGCAGATCCGGAAGTTGTTTCCAATGCTGGAAATGATGGAAGCTCGAAACAAAACCGACCTGAGCGAACATTCGATTGACATGATCGATGAAGAGCTTCGAAACCTTGGGCCTCAGCCAACGCGTCGATCGATTGGCGATTACCGAATCATTCGCGAACTTGGTCGCGGTGGCATGGGAATCGTTTACCTTGCAGAACAGGAATCGCTGGGGCGAAAAGTCGCGATCAAAGTCCTCCCCGAATCGGCTCAATTTGACCAGCGTCGCATGCAGCGGTTTCAACTTGAAGCCAAAGCCGCTGGCAAACTTCACCATTCCAATATCGTACCCGTTTTTGACGTGGGACATGACGATGAAGTCTCCTATTTGGTCATGCAATACATCGAAGGCGTGAGCTTGGATCATGTGCTGCGAAAGATGCGCAACGATAGCGATGCCGACCACACGATAGGGTTCGATGGAGTCAATACTGCAATCGAACAGGATTCCAATTCAACCGAATCTCAACCCGATCGCGACTTTGACCACAGCATTGCCGCCAGCGTGTCCGCGCTTTCTGGAGGAGGCAAGTTTTATCGGAACGTGGCAAAGATTGGTGCCCAAATAAGCAAAGCGCTCGCCTTCGCTCACGGCGAAGATGTTCTGCATCGCGACATCAAGCCCGGGAACTTAATGCTGGACTCCAACGGTCATGCGTGGATCACTGACTTTGGCTTGGCAAAGATCCTCAACGATGTCAATTTGACGAAAACTGGCGAAACGGTTGGAACGTTGCGATACGTTTCGCCCGAACAACTCCACGGACGCGCCGATTCGAGAAGCGACATCTACAGCCTCGGCCTGACGCTCTACGAAATGTTGACGCTCAAGCCAGCTTTCAAGGGTTCAGGTTTTGCCGAAATGGTGCAAGAAATTGCCGAGAAGGAACCCGTTAAACCGCGCCGCATCGATCAACATATTCCACGCGACCTAGAAACGATTGTTCTGACGGCGATCGACAAGGACCCTCGTAAGCGATATCAAACAGCCGACGCGATGCGGGACGACCTGCAACGCTATCTCGACGGAAAAACGATTCGGGCAAAGCAAACGTCTGAAGTTGAACGATTCATCAAAGCAGTAAAACGTCGCCCCATCACTTCATCATTGGCTGCCTTGCTGCTGACTTCATTGGTGATCGGCGCAGCGTTGACGACTTGGAAGTGGCGGGAAGCAACGAACGCACTGGCCAAAGCAAATCAGGAATCGAGATCGCGACTCGGGATGAACCAGTTTCTCATCGAAGACTTGTTGAACAGCGCGAACCCCAACAACCAACCAGACCCCAACGTTCAACTTATCACCGTATTGCGGCGAGCTTCAAAAAACGTCGACGAACGATTCGTGGATGATCCGCTCACCGAATCAGAGATTCGATTCCAAATGGGGCGAGTCTTCTACAGCTTGAGCAAGTATGACGAGGCGTTGGAACACTTTCAAGAATCTTACCGAATTCGCAACGAGCTTTTGGGCGACGACGATCCTGACACGATGCAGGTTTTTTATCGGATCGGCAAGGCACAAAAGCAACTTGGCAAACACGAGGTCGCCATCGCGATCTTTGATCGCCTCGTTGAACAGCACTTAAGGAATCCTTTGCCAGAAACCGAACATTTGCTCGACGCGATGATGATGAAAGCTGGCTCGCTCTCCAAACTGGATCGCAATGTGGAAGCCGAAAAGCTTGCCAGGGAACATGTTGCGATCGCTAGAGAAAACACTCAACTTGACCTGAAGAATGGGCTCGAACGCCTAGCGAAAACGCTTTGCAACCAAGGCAAATACCTTGAATGCGAATCTGTCATCGAGGAGCGAATTGCACTCTCGGATTCATCAAGCAGAACTTTGACGGCTCGGAACGTATTGGCGATCAGCCTAATGGCCAGAGGAGAAAACGAGCAGGCAAAACAGATACTTCATGAGCTTTTTGAAATCCTAGAAGATGAATACGGCAAAGAACACGAATTCACACTTTCGACGGTCACACTTTATGCCGAAGCATTGGCTGAGACAGGCGAAGAAGAAACCGCGGTTCGAATTCTGAACAAGTACATCCCGATCAGCAAGCAGGCTCGCGGCGTTATCAGCCGCAGGACGATCTCGATGAAGAAGCTGCTGGCGGAAATCATCCTCAAGTCCGACAATCCGCATTCGGGCCTTGAAATGCTAGAATCCAATCGCTCCGAAATGGCCAACCGGCTTGGCGATTCTGACCGAAACACAATCGGCGAAACGATCAAGCTCGCTTGGGAACATCGCAAGCTTGAAGACTTTGAGAAAGCCGCAGCTTTGTTCGAGCAAGCTTATGAAACGGCCAACAAACATTACGGAGAGAATGATCGATTTACGCTCAGTGCGTTGGCTGACCTTGGCGATGTTCACCGCAAACTAGGGGAGCATGATCGTTCCGAAGAGTATTTAACGACGGCCATCGATCGTTTCCGAGATTCGTTTCAAGTGAATGATCCGGATCTTTTACTGAGCATTCGTTCGCTTGCCAAACTCTATGTGAAACTCGAGCGTTTCGAAGATGCTGAGCGCCTGAGTTTAGAGCTTGTCGCGGCATACGAATCCACACAAGGAAACGATTCCGAGGACTCTTTGAATGCAATGCATTTCCTGAAAGAAATCTACTTCGAACAGGAAAACTACCAAAAGGCGAAAGAGATTTTGGCAAAACTTCAGCAAATCGAATCCAACCGAGATCCATTGAGCGACGATTTCTATGTGACAATTTTTGAGCTCGATTACGCCGACAGAAAACTTGACAAACCTGATCAGCGAATAGCACGATTCCTCGAACTGAGCAAAAGCGTTGATTCAGAAGAGCAGGACGGTAATTATTGGAAGGCTCGCGGATTGCTAGGCCAAGCCTATTTTTCGACGAACGACATATCGAATGCTGAACAAGTTTTGCTCGACGCTCATACGGGGCTTGAATCGATTAAGGACGAAGTTGACGCTTCGTTTTACACGAAATATATGGGACGAACGGCAGCAAGGCTGCGTGACCTCTACGAGAGCATCGAGAACGATGAAAAGCGTGATCGATGGGAGCGAGTCTACCGATCTTTTCGGAAATAAAAAATCCTAACATCGTGTCCCTCTGCGAACGCGTCTAGCACATTTAAGCTAGGGAGCATCGTCTCTCTTACGAAAGTGCGATTTTAAATCGAGAGAATCATGCCCGACAGTCGACTAAGCAAAATTGAAACTCAATGGTCTCTCATCCATCGAGCCAATGAGGTTGAGCAGGGTGCAACGGTCGCCCAGACGGAATTGTTCGAACGCTACAGCCCCGCGATTAAACGCTATTTGTTGGCTTCACTGCGGAGCGAGGAAGCGGCGAATGAAGTATTTCAAGAGTTCGCATTGCGACTAATTCGAGGTGACTTCAAGAATGCAGATTGCGAGAAGGGCAAATTTCGCAGCATGATCAAAACTTCACTGTATCGGTTGATGATTGACTTCCATCGACGAACCAAGAAGCGAAAGAAGCTCGGAACGGCCGAGCAAATCGACATGGTCGCGGCGAACGAATTGGATGATTCGGACACAGATTCGTTTACGATCGCGTGGCGGCAAACGATGCTCGACCAAGCTTGGGATCGACTTGAGCAATTGCAAACTGAAACGTCGAAGCCCTATTTCACAATCCTGCGAGCACGTGTTGATTCACCAGAGCTAACGACAAAGCAGTTACACGAATCCCTACGGGAAAATCAGCCCATCAGAATTCCTGCTGAAGCTTCGTTCCGAGTCTACCTTCATCGTGCGAGGAAGCGATTCGCCAAACTGCTGACGGAACAGGTCGCTCTTTCGATTCAAAATCCAACTCCCGAGGACATCGAAGCCGAGCTGATTGATCTGGGCTTGCACCAGTTCTGTAGACCTTAGCCTGGGAAAACGACACCGCCATCAATCACCAAGGACTGACCCGTCATCATGCGGCTAGTGTTCGACGCCAGAAACAAAACGCTGTCGACGATGTCTTTTTCGTGCAAGTGTTCCGGGATGCATTGTCGAGCCAGAAAGTTCTTGAGTCCTTCTTCAGTTGCCCACTCATCCATTTGGCGTTTTGTCAAAACCCAGCCCGGCAAGATCGAATTCACTCGAATCCTGTCGGCTCCGAGGTCTCTTGCAAGGCAACTGGTCAGTCCGACGATTGCTGCTTTGGCCGTTGCATAGCACGGGTAGCCATCGCCAGCGATTCGAAACGCGATTGATGAAAAATTGATTATCGATCCGCCGCCCGCTTCCTTCATGCCGGGAGCCGCTGCTTGTGCAGTAAAAAAGTGAGGCCGCAAATTCACATGCATCATGCCATCCCATTCATCCGGCGAGAAGCCTTCGATTTCGTGACGATTGTCCCACGCAGCATTGTTGACCAACGTCGTGATCGGTCCATAAGCATCGACCGTTTCCTGCATCGCCGATTGCAAAGCTTCAATGTCCGTTACGTCGCAGGCAATGAACAATGGCTCTCGTCCATGCTTCTGCCCCATTGCGGCGACGAACTCCGATGCATCGGACCGCTGCACAAACGCGACCCTGGCACCTTGAGCAAGAAAGCCGTCGGTCAACGCCGCGCCGATTCCAGAACCGCCACCGGTGATGAAAACGGATGTGTCTTTGAGATCATGAAACGTTGCGTACATTCGAATTCTTATCCTTGAAGTTATGTCTCAGCGGTTGCCAAAGCCGCGATTAGCGATCCATAAGTTGAACTTGCCTGTTGAAGTTGCTCGATGGAAATTCGTTCCTGGTTGGTGTGAGCAAGTCGATCATCTCCCGGCCCGAAGCCAACAACCGGAATTCCAGCCAGTGAAATGTGCCCGCCATCCGTTGCAAATTTCCACACATCGGGACTAGCGTCTTTGCCGGTCGACTCCGCTATCACGCCAGATGCGACTTGCGCTAGTTTACAATTTGGATCCGTTGAAAATGGAGGAAAAATGGATGCGAAATGCCTGACGATTCCCGGCCAAGTTTTGCGATCTTGGGACGTGACTCGAACTTCGGATTCGCCTTCAAACTGAATCTCGCTCAACAGCGTCTCCAATGCAGCGACCGCATGTTCAGGCGACTCTTGCGGTACATTTCGCCAATCGAGAAAGACCGTTGCCTCGGACGGAATTACGTTAGCACTGACTTGGTCCGTCAAATAAAGCGTTGGAGCAATGGTCGCCGATCCCAACACGCCGTCTTTGGCAAGCGGCAGTTGCTCGAGCATGTCCAAGAACTTCGCCGCTCCAAAATGCGGATTGATCCCGAGATGAGGAGCACTCGCATGCGCCGATCGACCAGAGAATTTGACTTGAATTTCGATGCGACCGCGATGCCCAAGCCGCAGCTGATTGCTGCTCGGTTCACCAACGATGGCCACGTCAACATTGAGCCCATCTTCGCGAAACTTTTCCATCATGAACTGGCTTCCCAAGCCACCGATCTCCTCCATAACGGCAACGGTCATCAGGATATCGCCCGGCGGTTTGTCGCCAATCTGCTTGAAGCTTGCCGCGCCATAGATCATTGCGGCGACGGGACCTTTCATGTCAACCGAACCACGCCCCCAAAGTTCGCCGTCAACAACCTTGCCACTGTAAGCCGCGTACGGCCATCCGGATTCGGGTCCCGGATCGACGACATCCATATGTCCGTTCAGCATGACGGTTCTTGCGTCGCCACCATTGACTTTCGCAATAATGTTGCCGACATCGTCAGTCCAAACATCATCGAAGTCCAAACGTTTGAGCTCGGCGATAATCTTCGCCGCAACGTCGCCCTCTTCACCGGATAGACTTGGCGTTGAAACGATCGACGAAGTGAACTCGATCAAGGAATCGCGACGGCTGGCAATGGCTTCATCAAATTGGAGTGCGGAAATCATCTGGCCGAAACTACCCTTCACCAAATTGTTCACGCCACTCATGTCCAGTCTGTTCCATTTGAGAATCAGCGCCGGTGCGACGCATGCGATGGAGTCGCGGCATTCCCAAAGCCCACTCCTGCATCCAATTCGCGGCGAACTCTCCACGTTCCGTTTCGTCAAAGATATTTTGAACTTCGTCATAGTTCACGACGCGCGGACCGCTCGTCCGAACCGCGAACTCGCAGGTGCGGCTACTGCGGCGAGAAATATACTCTTCGATGCCGGTGCTGTCCATCACATCAACGACCGTTCGCAATGAGCGAATGGCTTTTGCGTAAGCGAAGTGCGGCGGATAACCACCAGCGACCATCGTATCGAATGTCGCTTTCATCAAGTGGATCACGCCACCGTAAAGAACTTGTTCCTCGAAATTGTCGCCTTCGGTTTCCTGCTGAAACGTGACACCAACAGAACCAACGCGCAGACTTCCGACTGACTTCGCCAACGCCAATACCATGTCCAAAGCGTTCCCTGTGACGTCTTGTTCAACCGAGATCGCGCCATAGATTCCGGAACCATCAAGAAACTTCTGACGAACCGTGTGGCCGGGACCGTTAGGAACAAACAAAACAACGTTCACGTTTTCCGGCGGCTTGATTGCCCCATAAAGAACGTTGAAACCGTGGCAGAATGCGAGTGTGCTGTTCGGTTTCAGGTTGTCATGAATCGACGCGTAATAGATTTCCGGCTGCGGCGGATCGGCGAGCAGAATGTAAGTCAGATCGGCTTGCGAGGTGGCTTCTTCGATCGACATTGGCTCGAAACCATCCTCAACAGCCGCTGCCCACGATGGCCGTGACGGCGAACCGATTCCAATCAGTAAATCAATTCCACTGTCACGCATGCACAGAGCTTGCGGACGTCCTTGAATTCCGTAGCCGATGATGGCTACCTTTTTGTTTTTGAGAACGCCAAGATCAGCATCCTTATCCAGAAAAATTTGATTTTCCATCTTGCTCTAATTCGTATTCAAAAAAAATTCAGTTTAAACATGCACTGCCGTTCAGCTGCCTCGATACGTCGAGTAACCAAATGGGCTTAGCAACAGCGGAACGTGATAGTGTTCCATCGGATCGTCGACCAGAAACTCGATTCTAACGACGGGAAAAAACGACGGCTTCTTTTTGGCTGCAAAATAATCCGCGACGTGAAAGATGATTCGATAGTGGCCCGCCACCAGATCCGTCGCCAATGGCTCGGGGACTCGACCGTCTTTGTTGGTGGTCCCACCTCCGATTGCTTGCCACTGGCTGTCTTTCTTCAACTGCAACTCGACAACGATATTGGCTCCCGGAACGCCGCGAGACGTGTCGAGGACATGGGATGTGATTCCGCTCATGAGATCAGTTTCCTCAATCGAATTTTTGTGATTTTCAGTTGTTCGGTTGCCGCGTTGGCAAGCTCAGTTTCTCGATCGTTCGGTATCCGTGCCTCTAGGATGTCGAGCATTTCTTTTGCTGACTTCCCGGTAGCGCAGACGATAAAGATAAAGCCAAATTTTTCAAAGTATTCATCGTTCGCGTCGGCAAGCCGCTGCAAAACGGATTCCGAAGCCGAGTCGACTCCTGATTGTTCTCCGCTGGCGATCGCTTTCGTGTTGGCGTACTTTTTTCGCAAGCTATCCACGTCGCCGATTCGAGGATGAGCCGAAAACGCTTCCAGCAGTTCCGCTTCGACAAGTCCTTCGAATGAATCTTCTGCTTTACGGAGCACCTCTACATCGTAGCGGAAATCAGCCTGCGACATCATTAGCTCAACCCACGCTGGTGACGCACAACATGATTCGAAAGCTGAATGCCGGGCCTCGACAGACAATTCATTTAGAAAACTGGCGATTCTTGTTGGCTCTTTTCGTCGCAACAATTCCCCAATCGGCTCGCCAATCAATTCCCCATCACTCGCCACGACTTGGCCAAGCACATACGTCTGTTTCACAACGCCAAACATTTCAGAATCGTCATAGGGAGTTACATCATGCCGATGAGCCAGCGATTTTCCATCGCAAACGAAACTCTTATTCGGATCCCAAACAACTAGATCCGCATCGAATCCTGGCTTGATTTCCCCTTTCGATTTTCCCAGTCCGAAGATCTCCGCCGGACGTTTCGAAAGCCGTTCGGCAAGCAGGCTCGGAGACCATCTGAAAAATCGAGCCACCGTATTGCTGGCACTCAGCAGCAACTGAAGGCTTGCGATTCCGCCCCACGCTCTCTCAAAATCACCGTCATCCAAAAGCTTCAAATCGGGCGGGCACGGCGAATGATCGGAGCCAATGGTTTCGATCAAACCGCTCCGCACCGCCATGCAAAGCTCTTTGCGATTGTTTGCATCGCGAATCGGTGGGGCACATTTGAATTGAGTTTGTCCGTTGGCGATTTGATGATCGACAAAGAAAAGATAATGTGGACAAGTCTCGACCGTTAGCGGAAGGCCTTCCTGTTTCGCGGAATCAATCGCTGGAATCGCAGACGCTGCAGCGAGGTGAACAATATGCACCGGAGTGTTGAACTCACGACAGAGCTTAATCAGCAAATGGATGGCTTCTGTTTCAAAACTCTCCGGACGAGAGGCAGAGTACTGAGCGTATGATTTTGGATTCTCAATCGACGGAGCGTCACCAACAATCTCCGCATGCGCCAACAACGGTACTCCAAACTTTTTCAAAACATTCAGAGCAGATCGAAGTTCCTTTTCACCAGCCGCAGGAAACTCATCGAGCCCCGAATGACACATGAATGCCTTGATGCCGAAGACTCCTTCTTCAACTAGCGATTCCAACTCCGTTTCATTGCCCGGAACCAATCCGCCATAGAATCCAACGTTGACTCGACACTTTCCTTCCGCCGCCGTTCGTTTCGCGTTGAGAGCTGCGACGGTAGTCGTCACCGGACTACTATTGAGTGGCATGTCGATAATTGTGGTGACGCCGCCCAGCGCTGCGGCGGCGGTCGCTGTTGTAAAACCTTCCCACTCCGTGCGTCCTGGTTCATTCACATGGACGTGAGCGTCGATGACTCCCGGGGAAATCACGAGGCCACCGAAGTCGGTCAGCGGAATCTCGGGCGGAACCGATTCACGATCAATCACGTCGACGATCTTTCCGCCCTCAATCACGATCGCGGCTTCGATCTCTCCGTCGGGAGTCACGACGCGCGAACTTGCGATCGCAAATCGGAGCTGAGCGATTTCACCCATCGCGACGGACCGTGGCAGAGATGATTCCGAATGGCTCCGGTGACGGCACAAAAATATCGTTTTCGTTTTTGAGACTTAGTTTGGCAATGTCGGCCAGCAGATGATGTTGGTTCGGCATATCGAGAGAAATCTCATCGATCTCTGGGCAAGCCGCCAAAACAGATTCCGCCATCTCGTAGAGCGTTTTCTGGACCGATGGACTGAACTGATGCGAAAACACGTCCAACAACAGAGTGCGAATCGTTGACCGGGTCGTCGTCCAATCATGATGCTCGTCCTTGCACGGCCAATCGGCAGTGATCGTTGTTGCGAAGATTCGATCGGATGTCGGAGTCAACGTCGTAAACTTGTCCTCCAAAAAGTTCTCGAATCCTGAGTTTGTCGTCTTCAGGACCTTCAAGCCGAGCAACCCCGATCGCATTGAAACACCGTCGCCGGACGAAACAACGGAGCACGAATTCTCTTCGCTTCCACCGCCGGTGAACGCATGACCGTGAGCTTCACCATCGAGATCAATGCGACTCCAAAGTTGCTGCGTCACAGAAACGGTGGCTTGGCTAACGTGATCGAAGCTGTCATAAAAATGATTTGCCAGATTCATCGCAAACGCTTCGATGCTTTCAACGCCATGCAATCGAGCGATCGCGTAAACGGAATTTTTCATCGTGTCAGTTGGGACGACTTTGCTGTTGTCGCCTTCGCTGTAGGCGGAATCGAATTCGCCTTCGAGGGCTACGTTGACGACGAGCTGGACGAAGTCGTGATGCTCACCATTGCGAGTGACATGCGAAAGGCAAACTTTCGATTTGCCGTACGACTGATGGGAAAGGGAAATGCTCATTTGGTTGTCTCTTGAACGGAAAGATAAGGTAGGTGCGATCGCCTAGAAGGTAATCGTAGCCGGACTGGCAACAGTTCGGGCAGTTTGAGTTTGGCCCGAATCGTTGCCAATCCGGCTACTTCGGCTATTCCTTCTCGCTCAGACGATCACGATGAATGTCTTTGTAATAGATGTAACTTGCGGGCGTCTTCCCCATCGCGACAAACCATTGCGGACAAAACGAAGCCATCCAAATGATGTCGCCTTCGGTCACTGGAAAATAATCATCCGACAAACGATAAACACCTTTCCCTGAAAGCATTTGCAAACCATGCTCCATCACGTGGATCTCAACCTGAGGCAACGTGGCTCCTGGTTGATACGTGAAAATATTGACCGCCATGTCGAACTCTGGGGCGATTGGCAATAGCGTTTGCAACTGAGCATCTTCATCGCCCATGAACGCTTCTCCCTGAACATCACTGGCGTTTCCAACGACCGGTTTGGGAAAATCACAATCGGGATGCGGCGTGTAGGTTTTTTCAAAGACAATCAGAGTCGTTGGCTCCGAGGAACTGATTTGATGCGACGTGTCGCTGGGAATAAACGCGAATCCGCCAGCGGAAAGCTCATGCGACTCCTCCAACTGAAGCTTGCACGAACCCGACTGAACGTAAATGAATCGCTGAACACCATCTCCTGGAGCCCCACTTTCCCCACCGGCTTCCATCGCTGCAGTGTACTGCGTGAATCGAGCTCCCATCTCGGGCGCAATATGAATCACGGTCGACGTTTTATCCCATCCAATCGGCAGCGAATTCACATGCGTGTCGGCGGTGATCAAAGCGTAGTCACGAGCGTACCGACTTCGAGTGTGTCCAAAAACGTCCATTAAATCTCCTAGCTCTGTTTAATGTTTTGAGAAATTCGAATCATCGAATGCACCATGACCTGCAGCGCCGCATAGACGTCTTCTGGCGAAACAAATTCGTCCGGGTGGTGACTAACGCCATCGCGACATCGAATAAACAACATACACGACGGAGCAATTCGCGACAAAATCATCGCATCATGTCCCGCGCCGCTTACCATTGGCTTAATCTCGATACCGGCTTCATGAACGGCCTCGCTAACATGAGCCATCAACCCATAGTCCATCATTGTGGCGGGAGTATGTTGCACCGAGTCAACACAGATTTTTACGTTTCTGGATTTCGCAATTAATTCGATCGACTTTTCGATTTCCTTAAACGCCTTTTCTCGATCGTCATCGACCTTGTGCCGCAGATCAAGCCTGATTTCAGCGCGGCCACTGATTACGTTCGACAACCCAGGGGACACTTCAACGCTACCGACGGTCGCAAATAGACCCTCGGTCCGTTTTCCGATCGACTCAATTTCCAAAATCAATTCAGCCGCCGCCGCGAGTGCATCTTGCCGTCGATCGTGCAGCACGGTTCCTGCGTGTCCGGCCTGCCCCTGGAGCACAATTTTCGCGCGAGTCTGGCCGGCGATCGCGACAACGACGCCAACAGGAACGTCGGCCTCCTCCAAAAGACCAGCTTGTTCAATATGAGCCTCCATAAATCCGACCAGCGGTTGGCTTTGATAGGAAGCATCCGCGACGTCGTCAACGTCGCAACCGAATTCCAAAAGTGCATCTTTCATCGAAACGCCATCGCGATCAAGTCGCTGCAAATCAGCAGGTTCAAGCTCGCCAACCATCCCCAGCGAACCGATGAACGGAAAACTGTAGCGAACTCCTTCCTCTTCGGAAAAACCAACGACGTGAATATCCATATCCAAATTAACGTCTGCTTGGCGAAGCACTTCAACGGTCGCCAAGCCAAGGATCATGCCTAGCGTTCCATCGAATCGCCCCGCGTTGACAACCGTATCCAAGTGAGAACCGATCATGAAGACGGGTCGATCGGAGGCCCCACTAACGAACTGGCCAACCAAGTTTCCGGCTGCATCGAGCTCACAATTCATTCCAGCATTTCGCATCCAGCCGCGAACCAGATCATGAGCTTTCTTCATTGCTGGCGAACAGAAAGTCCGCGTCAGATTGTCCGCTTGGTCAGAAACTTCCCCCAACAAATCACATCGCAGAGCAGCACGCTTGGCCGCGGCCCGAACGATGGAATCGTCGACAGTAAGATATTCAGATGACATGGCGAAAGGGTCAGCAGGTAGAAATCAACAATGCGAGTCGTCGAGACATCTCGCTATTGGTATATTGAGCGAATCGAAATCGAAGTCAAAGGACGTGAATGCGGGATCATATCTTACTGTTTGTTAACGGCCAGCAACATCGCATTGACGGTGCAGAAGCTTTTCTGACGTTATCCGACTATCTGCGGAAGCGACTCGGCCTTTGCGGCACGAAGATTGTTTGCTCGGAGGGCGACTGCGGATCATGTTCTGTACTTTGCGGATCACTTGATGACGGTGCCGCCAAGCCAACGTTCAAATATTCTTCAATCGATTCCTGTATTCGATTCATCTATCAGCTCGACGGTTGCAACATCGTTACCGTCGAAGGACTTGCCCAAGAAGGCGAACTCACCAACGTCCAACAAGCCATGATTGATTGTCATGGTTCGCAATGCGGATTTTGTACGCCCGGCTTTGTGACAGCGATGACGGGCATTCTTGAGGAGCACGATCAACCAACTGAATGCCAATGGCGTCGTGGGCTAACAGGAAATCTCTGTCGTTGCACTGGCTACACGCCGATCGTTCAGGCCGGAAAAGAAGCGAGCAAGAATCCGTCACCAAAATTGAACGAGCTATTTGCTGCAGCTCCAATGGCTACGGCGATCAAAGATGGATCTCAAGACGAGATCAAGATCGAACATTTACAAGCAGGAGCGGCACAGTCGATCTACAGCCCAACAACGATCGATCAAGCGACGGAATTCTTGGCCGAAAACCCCGATGCGAAAATCGTTGCAGGAGCCACGGATGTTGGAGTCCAATTCAATAAGGGCTACTGCCAATCCAGCGATTGGCTGGATCTCAATCGAGTCACCGCATTGAAAACCCTTTCCCTGAATGACAACGCGATCATCGCTGGGTCGTGTTCGACGTGGGCAGCCATCGAACAACTGATCGAATCACGACTTCCACAATTCTTTGAAGTGCTTTCGTGGTTTGGCTCGCCACAAATTCGAAACGTCGGAACGATCGGAGGCAACATCATCAACGCCTCGCCAATCGCGGACTCGCTGCCTTTCATGTTCGTTGCTGATGCAGAACTTCAGCTGACCAGCAGCTCGGACATTCGCAAAGTCAACATTAACGACTTCTATCAAGGCTACAAAAAATTTGACTTACAGCCGGGTGAGCTGCTGACCCAAGTTCGCATCCCGCTGCCTGAAGATGACGAAGTATTGAAGCTATATAAAATTTCGCGTCGACGCGACATGGACATTTCGACTTTTACGGGCGCAATCAAGATGAAACTTTCTGGTGATACGATTGAAAGTGCATCGATCGCATACGGAGCCGTTGGACCAGTCGTGTTGCGACTTCCGAAGACAGAAGCATTTCTCGTCGGTCGGAATCTTGATTTGGAAACGATGCAACTTGCCGGCGACATTGCCGTCAAAGAAATTACGCCAATCACCGACGTCCGCGGCGGTGGCGAATATCGATTTCAGCTCGCCCGCAACGTGCTACTGAAGTTCCTGCACCAAGTTCGTCCTGCAGGAGCAATCGCGTGAATGAGTTCAACGCTCCCATGCCGGAAGGAACGATCGCAGAAGAAACAATCGCTGGCGGTAGTTCAGTTGGCAAATCGATTCCCCACGATTCGGCTGTCGGACACGTCACCGGGACCGCGCCATACATAGACGACCTTCCGCGACGCGTGGACGAACTCTACGTCGGATTCGTAGGCTCGCCGATCGCCAGCGGCACACTCGATTCGGTCGACGTTTCCATAGCCAGCGAAGTCGCAGGCGTCGCGTGCGTGCTGACCGCAACCGACGTCGGACCTCACAACATCTTCGGCCCTCTATTTTGTGACGAACCATTCCTTGCCGACAAAGAACTTCTCTACGTTGGCCAGCCTGTCGTTTTGATCGGTGCCGAAACAGAAGAAGCACTCGACGCGGCGCGAAAACTTGTTTCGATCGAAACCACCGAGACCAAGCCCACGTTTTTGATCGACGACGCCATCGCAGCCGAAAGCTTCATCGGTCCGAAGCGACAAATCAAACGCGGTGATCCGGACAGTGCGATCTCAAAAGCTGCACATCAGCTTTCCGGTGAATTTCGCATCGGCGGACAAGAGCAGTTCTATCTTGAGTCACAAGCTGCGGCGGCCTATCCGGGCGAGCAAGGCCAACTGGTCGTTCACTCGTCGACTCAAAACACGACCGAAATCCAAACCATGGTCGCAGAAGTTCTGGGCCTTTCGCAGCATCAAGTCGTTTGCATTTGCAAGCGAATGGGCGGAGCATTCGGTGGCAAGGAAACCCAAGCCGTGATTCCGGCATTGATGGTTTCGCTTGTGGCTCAGCGAACCGGCCGCGCCGCGAGAATCGTGTACGACAAAGACACCGACATGCTGGTCACCGGCAAACGGCATCCTTATTTGTGCCGTTGGAATGTTGGTTTTGAATCCGACGGCGAAATTGTCGGCCTTAAGTACGATTTCTTTTCTGATGGTGGAGCCGCAGCCGACCTTTCGACTTCCGTCATGGAGCGCACGTTGCTGCACGCCGAAAATTCGTACTACATCAATGACATTGAGATCAACGGTCGAGTCTGCAAGACGAACTTTCCTCCCAACACTGCGTTTCGCGGATTCGGCGGACCTCAAGCAGTCGCGGCGATGGAAAACGTGATCGAACGCGTCGCTGAAAAACTTCAAGTCGACGCCTACGATTTGCGGCTGCGAAACCTGTACGGCGACTCCGATCGAAGCGTGACTCCGTACGGACAGCTTTACACTGGCAATCATCTCACGGAGATTATGACGACGCTGGCAATAAGCTCCGACTACCGCGTTCGCGTCGCCGCACTGAAGGAAAAGAATCAGAATGACGCCATGCGACTTCACGGCATTGCGATGACGCCGGTGAAATTCGGAATCTCTTTCACTTCCAAGTTCCTCAACCAAGCCAATGCTCTAATCAACGTTTACACCGACGGAACGGTTCAAGTCTCCACTGGCGGAACAGAGATGGGGCAAGGGCTCAACACGAAAATTCGGCAACTGGTCGCTGATGAATTCGGAATCCCGTTCCCTGACGTGATCGTGATGCCAACATCAACGGAAAAGAACAACAACACGTCGCCAACAGCTGCTTCGGCGGGAACGGATCTCAATGGAGCCGCTGCAGTCGATGGCTGTCGCATCATCAAAAAACGGCTGGCGGAGTTTGCCGCTGGACTATTTGCTTCGCCCGAAGATGGAATAATTCCGTCGCCAGAGCACATCGTTTTCGCCGAAGGAATCGTCCGCGACAGTCGCCAACCCAACAGCGGCATGACCTTCGGAGAACTTGCCAACAAAGCGCGGCTCGAACGAATCGATTTGGGAGCACGCGGTTTTTACAAAACGCCGGGCGTGGACTTCAATCGCGAAACCGGCAAAGGCAATCCGTTTCTGTACTTCACGCAGGGAGCCGCTGTCGCAGAAGTTTCCATCGACCGCTTCACTGGCGAAATGGTTGTCCCCCGAGTCGACCTGCTGATGGATATCGGCAAGTCAATCAATCCGAAAGTCGATATGGGGCAAATCACGGGCGGGTTTATTCAAGGTATGGGCTGGGTGACCGCCGAGTGTCTGGTTTACGACGACGGCGGAAAGCTTTTGTCTCATTCACCAACAACCTACAAAATCCCGGCCATCACAGATTTACCAGTCGACTTCCGCTGCGAGATGTTTCCCAACGATGATAACTTGCATTGCATCCGTCGCAGCAAAGCAGTTGGAGAACCGCCGTTATTGTTGGGCGTTGCAGTTTGGGCAGCAGTCAAGAATGCGTTAAGCTTCCTGCCACGTGATGCTGACCCAAACTTGAAACTTCCAGCAACGAGCGAAGAAATTCTGAGGTGCTTGACCACTCAATCCTGATAGTTGGTCAACGTCTTGTAAATCCGTGCCCATGAGCAAAATCCCAGACACTGAATCAAACATCGGCGCAAACTCGCAATTTGGAATCCAGCAGTTGTTGGGGTTCACCGCGATCGTTGCAATCGCGTTGGTATGCTCTTTTCCTGAGTCCACGCAATTGGGTCAACCCAACCCACAGGATCCGATTTGGTGGTTTGTGTTTCGTTTTTCGAAACTGTTGATTGGGTTGCTTTGCCTTTCTGGGGCATCGATTGTCGCTTACGGATGCTTCGCCGAGCGGCGTTTCCCAACCGAACCGGGCCGGATTCTGTTTCTGGTCGCCGCCTTCAACTATTTGGCGGCGAACTTTATGGATTGGCTAGTGAAACTCCTTACCCTCGATGTCGCCAGAGATGAAAATGGAGCAACAGCTTACTTCTACGCTTTCATGGGCGTTCGAATCCTCTCAATCGCTGTCGTGATTGGCATTGGCATCGCAAGCATGATGCGTGGCCGTTGGTGGTGGCGAATCGCATTTGGGTTGTTTGTAGTGAAGTTGCTCGCGGCGCTTGCAATTTCGACATTGTATATTTGGTTCGTTAATGACACGGCAAAATATTCCGAAGTTTATATGACTTTGCACACGGCATCTTCCGTTCTTTCGACAATCGCGTTCCTGGGAATCATCGCAGCATCCATTATTGACTTTGCCAAAACCGCACAACGTTCGCGGCTCCATTGGCTGGGCATCAGTTGCTACTTGCTATCCATCTTTCTTCCGTGGATTTTGATGATGATTGCGCTTCAAATCCTTGGCGTTAATGGCTTGTTTTTTCCCAAATAGTAATCTCTTGAAACAGAAACTCACTCATATCGAAGCGCTCTCACAGACCGCTGCGACCGGCTCGCCGTTTGTTGC
>CAZORS010000053.1:0-26958 GCA_964582025.1 uncultured Pirellulaceae bacterium
TGGAAAACCGTTTCGATATGATCGATGTAGATTTCTTTGCGACCAGCGAAAGGGAATTCTTTCGGGTCAACTGCTCTGGCTTCAGCTGGCTGATCCTTGAGAGCTTCATCGATTGCCTCGTCACGTGGCAACGCTTGATAAAGCGCACTGTAGATCTCAATCCAAGATGCTCGATCTTCGATGGACGAGCTGAGCTCTTTCGCGATCACGTTGAACTTTTCGAGCAACGCTTTCTGATTGGTGTCATCTTCAACAAACTGTTTGCTTAGCTTCGATTCCTTTTTGGCATCCTTCAGTGCTTTTTCCCAGCTAACGCCATCAGCGTCGACAAATTCTGGATTCACTTGGTCCGCAGCGAGCGTCTTGTAGAACAGCCCTAAGCTACAACCAAGCAGCAACAAGCTAACAGCCGCAAGCACCCATGGTTTCTTTGCTCGGATCACACGTTCGACAACGATCTCTTTCGGTAAGAGATTCGTTTTCATGTGGCCGTTGCCCAAGCCCTGCAGGCACAAGCCGTAACAAGGAGCGAACGACAATGAGTTGTTGGCAAACGTTGATTGCGAGATAACATCATCGCCTGTGAGATGTTTAAACTCACCAGCACGCGAAACCTTCAGCTCCAACTGCTTGGCCAAAAATTGAGTCAGGCCAGGGAGTTTGGCAGCGCTACCGATCAGCACCACTTCCGAGATGTTGGCCGATTTGTCCATGCTCTGAAAGAACGTCAATGAACGCTGAACTTCGTTGACAAGGTCATTGAATACTGGACGCATCGCTTGGAAAACCGCTTTCGGGTTTTCGGCCATCTTCGCATTCCGCTTCAGGTGCTCGGCCTTGGCCTGAGTCAACTTCATTTCACGCGACAGCTGTTTCGTGAAGTGATTACCACCGATCGGAATGTTACGCATCCAAAGCTTGATACCGTTAGTGACAATCAGGTCAGTCGTGTCAGTTCCCATCGACAGAACGACAATCGACTCCGGGGGATCTTCCGGATCGAAATCTTCCGGGTTGGGAAGTTCTTCGATTTGATCGCGACAGATGACGTTGAAGATCGAAAGTGGCGAAAGCTGAACGATGTCAACTTCGACGCCCGCATCATCAAACGGCTGCAACGCGCGGAATACCGCATCTCGCTTCATGGCGAACAAGCCAACTTCAGCATCCGTAACGCGACCTTCGTCGTCGACGCTTCCGCCGAGCTGTTGCCAGTCCCAGATTACGTCTTCGATCGGAAACGGAATCTGCTGAGAGACTTCGAACTCAACCAGATTCGAAAGTTTCCTCGCGTTGACCGGTGGTGGCTTGAAGAAACGGGAAAGTCCCGCCTGTCCCGGAACGCTGATCGCGACCTTGTCGCCGACGACGTCGTTTCGAGAAAGAAATTGTTCCAAAGTCTCGCGAACGATCTCGACAGGATCCGCGTCCGCTGCGCTCAGAATTTTCGGATACTCAATAAAGTCGTAGCCTTGAGCCACGATGGTGTCGTCGGCGCCTTTGACGCAACGCAGGGCTTTCAGTGACGATTGCCCAATGTCGATTCCCCAGACGGCATTTGCCTTTGCCATGGTCGTGCCTTTTTCCTGTATTCAAATACTCATCCGGCGCAAAATGCTGCGACGACGAACTCAATTGGGTGAGGGCTACCTAGACGCCCCACCCACTGTCTATACTCTAGTGAAAGAACGCACAATTTGTCAAATTATCCCGGTTTTATCCGTGTAAAGGACAACAATCGCGCGCACGTTCGCGGTAACTCCGATTCGCACGACATCATGCCGAATTTTGGTCGCCCCAAACTTGATTCATCAAGTTCTTGCGACTTACAACCCAAACAAGCGTCTCAATCGCAACCGTTTTAAAATTGAGCCACGCAGTTTCGACGATCCAATCGCAGCGAAGTTCCCTCGCCAATGAAAAAATTCTCTCATCTGGTAACGCTGCTACCTTGCCAAAGCCTAGAGGATTTTCCAGTTGGTGGTACCAAAACCGACGCACAAAGCCTGCTGGCTGCGTGGACGGGGACTTGGCATCCAAGCTTGATCGCGGCCGCTGGCAAAGCTCCCGCCTGGCGCCGAGCGAACGATACTGTCTCATCGGACGCCGAAGCAGAGCAACATCGAGACAGCTTTATCCAGCAGCATTACTACGACGATGACGGCACGGCAAACTACGACGGTCAAAGCGAGTTCGATTTCGACGCCGATGTCTTTGAGTCTTTTTGGCGAGATTCACTGATCGTAATTCCCGCTCCAGCAAACAAAACCGTGTTTGACGGATTCGAAACGGCGGCCTTGGGGTTGAATGCGACGGTTGCAAAAGACTTCACGACACGAACTGAGCTAATTTCGATTTTGAATATCCATTCGGAGATCGAATCGTATTTAGTCGATGACTTTTTTTCCCTCGGCTACATACGACTCCAAATCGAAATGATGAATCGAAAGTTGCGGTACTCTTCGGAGCTCGATTGCGATCGGTTTAACGAAATCGTGGTCGCTGCTGCCAATGCCGCCGCTGACGGAGATCCTGAACCGGCGAAGCAGAAATTGCAATCGGCTTTTGATTTGTTGGCCGAGGAGAAAAATCGATACTATCCCGTCGCCGCGGATTTGGTCGACATGGTTTTGCTCACCGACGCGATTCGCACCGAGTCAATCGACCAGGAGCTGAAAACTGATTCTCCGCTAAGTTTTGTGATGACGGGCGGAGCGGCTCGAGGCATCGAACAGCGTTCTCCCGCAACGGTCAAAGCGATTCGCGAAAGAATCGAAGATGGAAACGATTGCCTTGTCGGCGGACCAGAGAACGAACTTCCGGATAACCTGTTGTCCATCGAAACCATTTTGAATCAACTCAAAGTGGGCCGCTCGAGCTACGAAAATGTTTTCGGATGTTCTACCGATGTGTTCATGCGACGACGGTATGGTTTGAACGCATCGCTTCCCGGGATCTTAAAGAGCTTCAAGTTTGCAGGTGCGCTCCACGTTTCACTGGACCGGGGAATCATCCCCACTCCCAGCTCCAACAGCGTGCGCTGGATGGGAATCGATGGCGGCGCGATTATGGCAATCTCAGAAACTCCGTTGGACGCATCGAGCGACAAGTCTTTTCTGGATCTTGGTGTACGGATTGGTTCGGAGCTTGATTCGGCACATGTCGCTACGATTTTCTTTGCGCGTTGGCCGACTCAGACTTGTGATAGTTTTCAAGATCTAAAGAACGCGGGAAAGTACGGAAAAGTCCTTGGCGATTTCACGAACGCTGATTCCTATTTCGAAAACGTTTACGACCCGGGCTATGGTGATTCGTTTGAAGCCGAAGAGTACGAAAGCCCGTGGTTGAGCCAAGCGATTGAGTCTGGTTCGGTTCGTCCAATTTCGACGTTCATTGATTATTGGGAAACGTGGTACAAGCTTTCTGCGATTGAGAGTTTGATCGCGATGATGGCGATCGGAAGCAACAAGAATGATCTTTCGGATGCAGTGCAACAACTTGCGCAGATCAGAAATCGGCTTGAGCTGCAGACTCGCGATTGGACTTCCCCGTGGGACGATTCGGTCGCCGCTGACTCGGAAACTTTGTGCTCAAAGCTGGTCGCGATCGTTGGAGGCAGTTTGATCAATACGGTCCCGTGGCGTCGAAGAGTTCACTTGATTTCGCAAGCCAAGGGTGGCCCCGGCGCGGTGCAAGGCGACGGCGCTGTCAAGCACGCAGCCCGGGGCTCCGAGCGATGCAACGCGATCGTTGAGCTTTCCGGGTTCGGTCAACTGTTTGTAAATCCATCTGGCCTGATCGAGTCGTCCAAGCTGATCACCGAGCCTTTAATTGATGACAAAGAGAGCATTCTTCGGAATGAACTTTTTGAAGTTCGAATGGATCGAGAGTCTGGCGGCATTCGCGGTGTCTACTTTTATGGAAAACGCGGCAACCTGTTCAGCCAGAAGCTTGCGGTTCGCTACGTCGATCCGACAACGAAGAAAGTTCACTACAGCAAAATGATTTGTGAATCGTTCGAAGTCATCACCGTCTCGCGAATTGCATCGGAGATTCGAACGTCAGGAAATTTGCTGGACACCGGCGGAACAGTTTTGGCCAGTTTCAATCAGACGGTCAGCTTGCAACGCGGTCGCCGCGTCATCGGCATCGACATTGAAATCACGGAAAAGAAACGACTCAACGGATCAACTGAAAACTACATCGCCAACCGGATCGCTTGGGCTGAGGAATCTGGCGAGCTATTTTGCGATATTCATGGTGCGCGTCAGGCGATTCGCCGTCCGACCATCGAAGCGCCGCACTACGTGGAAGTTGTGCAAGGCGAAAATCGGTTCGCGCTGTTGACGCACGGTTTGCCCTGGCATCGTCGTGCTTCTAAGAAAGTGTTGGATTCGATTCTGATCGCGGGTAATGAGACGCGAACAAATTTTCGGCTTGGCGTCGCAATCAATCCGGAATCAACGATGCAAGCTGCCGTTTCGGAGATGCATCCTGTGTTGCAAGATATTCGCGTTGATGATTCCGATTGCGCAGACGCGAAAGAGTCGGATTGGCTTTTCCATATCGCGAATCGAAACATTATTGCGACATCGTGTGAGCCAGTTTTTGATGACGATTGCCGATGCACTGGAATGCGAGTACGCTTACAGGAAGTCGATGGAAACGATGGTACTTTAAAGCTGTACTGCAAACGCAGTTTGGAATCGGCTGACAAAGAGTCTTTTGACAATGAATTTTCGCGAGAGATTGTCGTCAACGAAGAATCGCCGCATTCGGAACGTCCGGTCTTGGTCGAAGTAGACTTTGCGGCGTTCGAATATTTCCAGATTCACCTTCATTGGTCGAACAAATAAAAACGTGACGCTGTCGCGAATCGGAACAAAGAGAAACATGGTTATTGCAATCGATGGTCCTGCTGGTGCTGGAAAGAGCACGGTGACTCGCAAGTTGGCGGATCGGCTTGGATTTTCGTTTTTGGATACAGGTGCAATGTATCGTGCGGTGACTTGGGCGGCATTAAGTCGCAATGTGGAACTGCGTGATCGCGATGGACTTCTCGCTTTGGCGAATTCCATTCAAATTGCCTTCGATAAAGATCGAGTTCTGGTCGATGGAGTGGATGTTTCTGAACCGATCCGTACTCCGGAGGTGACTCGCAATGTCGTCCACGTCGCAGATCACTTTGGCGTTCGCGATCGATTGGTTGAGCTGCAACGGGAGATTGCTGCAACGGGGAATTTCGTTTGCGAAGGTCGCGATCAGGGAACCGTCGCTTTTCCAGATGCATTTTGCAAAATTTATCTTAACGCGTCACCGCAGTATCGAGCGATGCGACGAGTCGAGCAGATGCAGAGTGCGGGTCAGTATGTGGACTTCGATCAGGTGATGGCGGATCAGAATCTTCGTGACCAGCAGGATTTGAATCGAGAGGTCGGTCCTTTGATGCGTGCTGAGGACGCGATCGAAGTGAACACAGACAATCAGTCAATCGCCGACGTGGTGAGTGAGCTCGAGAGGATTGCGTTAGCAAAGATTGCGTCACGAAGTGAATCGCGTTGATTGAGGAATCACCCTCGAGCGGAGGTTGTGAAATCTTGCACTGGAAATCACAGCCAGAGAGGGAGGGTGATGTTGAAAATTCACAGGCCAAAAGGGGAAAGTGATCTCTAATCCTCCCACAAAAAAGGCCACCAGACAAACTGCCTAGTGGCCAAGACCTAAAAGTGTTTTGTTGAGCCTCGCATTGAACAAGGCTCTCTTCGAACGCTTATTCTTCGTCGCCAAAGACGCCGATTTGCTTTTTCTCTTCTTCAGCTTGAATGATGATTCGCGGTGTTACCATCATCATCAAGTTCGTCGTTTCGCGAGAAACTCCAACGTTCGTAAACAGTCGGTTCACATAGGGAATCGAGCTGAGCATTGGAACGCCCCGTTCGATACGTTGCTCACGCATACGCTTGATACCACCCATTAGGATCGTACCTCCGTCTGGAACACTGACCACGGTGTTGACCGAAGTCGTCGCCAGAACCGGCAGCTGAATCGTAACACCTTCGCTAACAGTTTGGATCTCGTCGTCACCATCATCCGCAGTTGTCGGATCAAGGTTGTCGAGCAAGTCATCCAGCAGCGAATTCGTCGAACGTTCTGTCGTCGTTGTACCTGTGAAGGTAAACGTTTGAACTTCTGTTACTTCACTGAAGAACGGTACCAGAGACATGTTGACCGAGCGACGATCCGAGGAAACGGTTGCCGTTACGTTCAGGTTTGTACCATCAGGAAGAATCGTGATGATCGGCTGATGGGCAACTGCGAAGTCACCAACAACCGGAGTAACCGAAGTTACAAACGGACGGTTCTGAGTATCGTTGACACTCGCACTTTGACCGTTAAACATCACAACCGTAGGAGCTTCAGTCACGGTCGCACGTGTGCTACCTTTTGTGGCCTGAATCAGGAAGAAGACTTCGATATCCGACAGGATCGCGAATCCGAAGTTGGCTGCTGACGCGAGGTCAAAGCCGCCAAACTGTGGAACCGCAACGTCAAAACTTCCCTGCTGGAACTGAATGTCCTGGTTGCCGGTAGGAATAAATCCTGCACCATCACCACCACCAGTACCACCAATGATTGAACTTTGAGTCGTTGTGTCAGGCAATGGGTTGCCGACGCCGCCGCCATCGTTGAGCGAGAAGTCAAAGTCGACTCCGATTCGCTCAAAGAAGTTATCCTGAATCGCGACGAAGCGAACTTCGATCACGATCTGAACATCATTCAGTTCACGAAGCTTCTTCAACAGGTCGCGAATCTCATCCTGTACTTTTTGACTGTTGGCAACAATCAAACTAAGGTTTGGTGGGAAAGCTTGGACAGTACCGTTTCCGCCACCGTTCTGCTCCCAAGAATCAGACGAAACCGTTTGCTGAATCAACTGAATCAGAATCTGGAAGTCCTGAATGGTGATACCACCTTGAGGTTGCTGTCCGACGGTGCCGAATGAAGCGGTTCCTGTTTGAGGTTGGTTGCCGCCGTAATTGCCAGTTCCGAAACCACCGAGGTTTGCTCCAGGGATTCCGCCGTTACCCAATTGCTGGGCCAAAGCGATTTGTGAAGCGTTGCCATTAAGTGTTGATGGAACGTTCATCGAACCGCCACCCAAGCCGCCATAGCCGTTGTTGCCGTTGGCTTGCATGAATGAAAGCTGATTCGGGTTGCGATAGTTTTTCAACGGAGCAAGCAGGTCTCCGATGTAGTAAGTTTCCGTAACGATCGCCGACTCTTGAGCTTCACGACTGGTGACCGTGATGACTTCATTTTCGACTGCGAACTCAAGTCCAACACCTGAAAGGATCACGTTGAGTGCACTTTCGAGTGAAATTGGATTGCGAATCGGAGCGTTCACCATTTGCTCAGTTGAGACATTTGCTGTTTCCAGAGCCAATGTGTCGAAGACAATGTTCAGTCCAGCTTGACGAGAAAGCTGATCCATCGCTTCGGCAAGCGTGCCGCGATATTCGCCTTCGACGTCCGTGTTCTTGAGCTTGTTCCAGATCATGCGATTGGCTTCACTGCCGTAACGGCCAGCGGCCATTGCTTCAGCTCGACCACGCATTTTTTCGTTCCAAGCTTCCACGTCACGATCAAAGTGAAGCGGATCGGCCGGGAACATTCCCAATGACATTTCGTAGTTGTCTGCTTGGAGATCCGAACGATTCCGTTCGATACGTTCCAACGCTTGTTGGTTTCGGTAGTTGTTGAACTGGAAACGATGCTTCTCGCGAAGTACCGAAACGATTTCCGTTCCAGGAGCCAAATCTTCCGCCTGACGAACGACCAGATCCGCTTCTGCGAAACGTTGCTCATCGACAAGCTTGTTGTATTCGTCAACCAACGCGTTGAGTTGTTGGTCAACATCAAGACGACGTTGGCGAGTTCGCTCAACTGCGTCGCGACGTTCTGCAACTTCTTCGTCGTTTTGAATCTGTGAAAGATTTCGCTCGATGTATTCCTGGAACTTCGTGATGTCCCGGTCAACCATCTTGAGTAACGGACGAGTCGTCTCAGCGGCCACTTGAGCGGACGCAACTTTCGTTCGCAACGCTGACAGACGTTGGAGTGCTTCACGAGGATTGTCCTGGAGCATTCGATCCGCAGCTTGACGCTCACGGAAGACTTCCGATTGAAGTCTTGAAAATTCACTCTTGTTTTTCAAACCGTATCCGAACTCTTCATCGGTCGCTGAAGTTTGAGCAACAGGACGTTGCTTCTCAACGATGTCCGATTGAGTTTGCATGCTAGTCAACTGAGCTCGAATCGCTTTCTGAGTTGGTGCATCCAAATCAGCAGGATACTGCATTGCCAACTGGAAAAACTCACGAGCGCGAGCCGTATCATTCGATGCCATTGCTTCGACACCAGAGCGATACATTTGCTGTCCACGATTCGGCGAATCTTGGAAATTCTTTGCAATGCGTGTCAAAGGCTTTGGATTCGGTGGGATCACCGGCATGAATCCAGTTGAGCCCATATTTGGATCGTTATCAGCACTTGCGGGAACGACTTTGGTCGAATCTGTGGCAGGATCGTACTTGGCACGAGCCACGTTGTTGCCGAAGGCAGGTTCATCAAACGAAGCCGGCTCCACAACATTGACAGGGTTCGAAGACGCTTGAAGATTCAATGCGTTTTCGATCATCATGTCCATTTGCCATGGACGAGTTTCCCCTTTGGCAAACTGATCGTCACCAAGGTTGTATGATTTGGCTTTGGTGACAAGCTCTTTGGCTTTTTTCCATTTACCTTGGTCGACAGACAATTGAGCTTGAGCCATCAGGCGCGAAACTTCTGTTTTCGCATCCGCGACTTGCACGCCCTCCATGGACTGGCTGGCGATATCGATGATTTGCATCATCCGATCAGGAGTCATCGAGAACGTGCTGAAGTCTACCGAAGTAAACTTCTTGGTTTGCTCGGCAAGGACTTTTGCTGTTTTGAAGTCGCGGTACTTGACCAGAACTTCCGCTTGCTCCATCAGGAACTTTGCTGCGGCAGTGTCGTAACCTGATTCCGCCGATCCTTGCTGATACAGTTCGACCAGTTGATTCTGGCGAGCGATCAACGCTTCGACTTGCTCAGGAGAATCGCCGGAAGCGAATTCAGTTTGAGAAGCACGAGCTTGTTTGACTGCGTTGGACGCACCCTGAGTGTCTCCGATTGCCAGAGCACGTCTCGCAGCGAGCAGATAGTTCTGTCCGTTGCTAGGTTGCGTGGCTGCCGGCGTTTGTGTCGGCATCGGCGCGACGTTTCCGGTTGCTGCTTGACGCAGCATGGAAAGTTCCTGCCTGGCCATCTGTGGCGAGTACTTCAGCACAACGTCGGGAGACGTCAGCTGCTCAGCCATTTCGATGCTTTGCTCGGCAAGTAAAAAGTTTCCACTTTTCATTGCGTCGCTGGCACGTTGTAACCAATCACCCGGATTGCTGGACGTCGGCGTTTGAGCCGCACCATTGATTTGAAATCCGGAACCCTGTCCCTGGCTGACAGCGGTTAACATTGGCACGGTTGAAAATGCCAAAGCCATCGCTGAAGTCAGGAGCCTTCTCTGAAGTTGCTTGGAGACTCTCACGCAACTCTCCTTGTCTTGTGACCTAATACCCTGCAAATTAAATCTGACTACGGCTTTGCAGGGTGTTACCCCACCAACCATTCAAAGCTTCCGCGCTTTGAGGCATGCCCATCGCATCCAAAAAAGGATGTAACAGCGGCAGTCCGAAGTCAGGCTACGATTCGTTCGTGGGCCGATAATTAGAGACCGTTGCAACACGGGTCAAGGTGGATCTGACTGTTTTCAAAAAAAGAAAACATGTGCTTGCAGAACTGGGGTTGCACCCGCTTTTTTTCGAGTAAAAACGCCGTTTCTTTTTGCGTTTTTGTGCGCGAAATTTTGGTTTTGGTTAAAGACGTTTGCTTCGGCTGCTGCATGTTGTTTGTAGTGACTGCCTTTAGGTAGTCTTGCATGTCTGGGGCGTTCAACAGCGCGAAACATCCCTAAAGGGATTGACTACGAACATCATGCAACCGCAGATCCTAAGCAGCTCGAGCAACTTTTAACTCGAATTCTTCCGGCTCAAAGTTCACCGTCTCGCGAACCTGATACGGACTATTCTTTTCATCCGCGTAGTAGATCCGAACGCACATTTCGCCAAGCAATCCGAGGCTGAAAAACTGCACGCCAAGAATAACCGACAATGCTCCGAGCAAGAGCAATGGATTGCCCGTCATGTCGACGCCAGAAAACAATCGCATGGCGATCGTGGCAGCAACTGAAGCAAACCCCGCACCGGTCACCCACAATCCGAGTTTCCCAAATAGTTTCATTGGGCTCGAAAGGTAGCTCAACATGAATTTGACCGTCATCAAGTCCAACACGACACGAAACGTTCGGCCAATGCCGTACTTCGTTTCGCCGAACTGGCGAGCCCGATGATTGGTGACTACTTCGACGCTTTTGGCTCCAAGTTGATGGGCCAGAATTGGAATAAAACGGTGCATTTCCCCGTACAATTCGATCTGCGAAGCAATCTCGCGACGGATCGCTTTGAGCGTGCAGCCAAGGTCATGAATCGGAAAACCGGTTGTTTTGGAGATCAACCAGTTGGCAATTTTGGACGGTATTCTTCGACTGACCAATTTATCTTGACGATCTTTTCTCCAACCATGTACCAAATCATATCCGTTATCGAGATGGCTCAACATCATCGGAATATCGCGAGGATCGTTTTGCAGATCGCCATCGATCGTGACAACATAGTCAAGACTCGCATGCTGCATTCCGGCCAGCATTGCGGCGCTTTGTCCGTAGTTTCTGCGGAACAAGACTAGTTTGACTCTTGCGTCGTGAGCGGCCAATTCGTGAAGTCGTTCTCGAGTCCCGTCGACGCTTCCATCGTCCACGAAAATGAGCTCATATTCCCGCCCGCAATTTTGCATTGCGTAGGTAAGTTCTTCGTACATCAACGGCGTGTTTTCAACTTCATTGAAGATCGGAATCACGATCGAAACGGAGGCCAAGAATTCTGTGCTTTCCTCGTCAGGTTGGTAGATCTTCATCTTCTCTCCTTGATTGTTGCTGAGAGGACGGTAGCTACATTTGTCTTGAGAGCCAACTTCAATTCGGCTAGTGTCCGAGCCTGCAACTCGCCAATACAAGCCCGAAGCGCCAGCGAGTGATTCGACATGCAGGGTATTCACTCGCTTGCGCTTCGGGCTTGTATTGATGCTCACTACGATCCCAACCTCCGCTAGCGAATGATCAACTCCAGCCCAACCATCGCTTCCGGCGCGAGCCGTCCTGTTGCGATGCGGATGCGCGCGGACTTGATCGCGAAGCGGCAATGCTACGAAGGACGAGACTGCTGGGTCGTGAAAGATCCAGTAGCGATGAAGTATTTTCGCTTCGAAGAAGAAGAGTACCGTTTGCTAACGATGATCGATGGCCAAATGAGCCCTGATCAGATCAAACGAAAATTTGAATTCGATTTTTCGCCACAGAAGTTGAGCCTACAAGAACTGTTTCAGCTCATTGGAATGCTTTACCGAAACGCGTTGGTCGTTTCTGATGCCCCCGAACAAGGAGCGTCGTTGCGGCAGCGTGCGGTTGAAAACGAGAAAGCAAAACGCTGGCAATCGCTAACCAATGTGTTGGCCATTCGATTCAAAGGTTTCGATCCCGATGATTTGCTGACCCGCCTGAATCCGTGGACGTCGTGGTTCTTTACGTGGCCAACGTTTTTCGCTGTGCTGTTGATGGGGTTGGGAGCGTTGTCGCTGATCGTCACGAACTTCGAATCGTTTCAGAACAAGCTTCCGTCATTTGAGAATTTCTTCGCAGCCGGCAATTGGTTTCTGTTGGCGGTCGTGTTGGGGGTGACGAAAATCTTGCACGAATTCGGTCACGGCCTTGCGTGCAAACGCTTCGGCGGACGCTGCCATGAAATGGGACTGATGTTTCTCGTGCTGACACCGTGTCTGTACGCCAACGTCAGTGATTCGTGGTTGTTAAAGAACAAATGGCAGCGAGCATTTATCGCCGCGGCGGGAATGTATGTCGAGCTGGTGATTGCGTCGATCGCGGTGTTTATATGGTGGTTTAGCATGCCCGGCTTGGTGCATCATTTGGCGCTGAACATCATTGTAGTTTGTTCTATCAGCACACTTTTGTTTAACGCCAATCCGCTGCTGCGATACGACGGCTACTACATTTTGGCCGATATTTTAGAGATTCCAAACTTGAGACAGAAAAGCTCTGCGATGCTCAATCGCGTCAGTGGCAAACTGTTTTTGGGTATCGAAACGGCGGAAGATCCGTTTGCTCCATCGCGTCGCAAATGGTTGTTCATTTCATACAGTGTTTTGGCTGTCGCCTACCGCTGGCTGATTACGTTTTCCATTTTTTGGTTCGTCTATCGCGTGCTGGAACCTTATGGGCTGAAGATCATCGGACAGCTTCTGGCGGCGATGGCGATCTATGGACTGGTGGGAATGCCGCTGGTCAAACTGTACAAATTCTTTTCCATTCCGGGGAGAACTTCCATGGTGAAACCAGTTCGATTGGCTGGAACACTTGCCGCTGTCGCGATCGTGCTGGGCGCGATCATGCTGATTCCAATTCCTCGATACGTTTATGGTTGCTTTTACATTCAGCCAGAAAATGTGGCCAATGTTTACGTTGAAGAGCCCGGCGTGCTTTCGAAGATCTATATTCGGCCAAATCAACACGTCGAAGAAGGGACTCATTTGGTGCAGCTCGAGAGTCCGGCGTTGGAACAACAATTGGTTCGACTTGAGTCCGAAGTTTGGAACGCCAAAGTCGAGCTCCAGATCGCTCAGCGTGCCGAAATGAATCGCGTCCAAGGACAGATGACTCCCGTGGAAGCCAAAGCGGCTTTCGATACGGCGTTGGCAAACTATGAAAAAAAGGAATCCGATTGGAAGCGGCTGGAAATCAAAAGCCCGCGCAAGGGTTTTTTCCTCGCCGGCCACCGGAAGCCGATGCCCAATGCCGATTCGGGTTTGCTGGACGGTTGGCACGGAACGCCTCTGGAGCCCAGAAATATTGGATGCTCAATGGATCGGCAAACGATTGTTGGGCAGGTCATTCCAGACATGACAAAATTTACCGCAGTGCTTGCGATTGACCAGTCAGAGATCGAATTCATTCGCAGCGATCAAACGGTGAAGCTGGTTTCTTGGCAGGATCGGTCGAGGGTTCTGGAGTCGACGACTGGAGAAATTTCGCCGGTACAGATGAAGGTTGCTCCCAAGAGCCTTTCGAGTCGATACGGCGGCGACTTGATCACCCGTCAGAATTCAGATGGTGAAGATGAACCTCTGAGTACGACTTATATGGTGAACGTTCCGTTGGATTTGGCTCAAACCGGTGACGCGGTTTTGTTCACCGGGAGTACTGGAGTCGCTAAAATTCGCACCGGTAGTCAAACGGTGGGTGCTCGATTGTGGCGATTGGTTTGCCAGACATTTCAATTTGAGCTGTAGACCAGGCCGAACTTTCTCGGATTCAATTTGTCAGTTAGCTCAGAAGCGAGCCTTTTTCCCAGAGAAGTTTTTGCTAGACTGTGCCCTGTCGGAGAGGTTCATGCCGAACCGCATCATTGGATAGTAAGCGAATGGTTAGCGGCTTCCTTGGAAAGGAAGTGCTCCGCAAGGAGTTGCGAGTTCGAATCTCGTGCTATCCGCTACAGTTGAGCCCGGCGTTAGATTTTTCAGCGTCGGGCTTTTTTCATGAAATGTCTACGTGCCAGATTGAGAAAGCGAAAGTAACGTCAGCCTCAAAAAGTTGACGACTTGGTTGGCTGATCTTTCCTGACGCATCGATGAATGGCCTACATATCGAAACGTTTTTTTGAACGATTGATTTCCTTCTGCCGTCACGACCGCGACGTTAAAGCTTCCGAACGGCTGGTCTTCGGTGTCTTGGTCGAGCTTCCCGATGGCGATGCCAATTTTACTGCCATTGAGTCGCATTATCCTGAGAGCGGATTTCTCGATCGCGGAATCAGCACAGACTTCGCCAGCGTCCAACCATTGTTCCGGTGTTTGGCCGTCGTTCACGAGAGATCCTTGAAAAACATGTTCGTTGCCGTTGATGGTTCCGTTGCGAAGTTTGGTGGCTGCTGCACCGCCAAATTGAAAGTCGATAAAGGAGACGGAGAGTCCGCGTTCGTCGAGCAAGTTTGCTGTAACTTGATTTAGCTGATCTTCGTTTTCGCCAAAAACAACTTCACCAAGGGTCTCACGAATGTAGGCGACGGTCGATTGGATTTGCTTTTGACATTCCTCTTCCGAGTCCGCTGTTGCGGTGATGCGGAACGAGATCACCGCCATGCTGGCAGTGATTCCAACACGCGGTTCACGGTCTCTTGCGATCAAGTCGGGCATGCGAGATTCGGCTTCGCTTTCTCCAATACCAAAACAACGCAACACGTGATGACGAATGATCTTTTTCGCCCCCGACATTGCGACGATTTCGGCTGCGACATAAGTTTCCCACATCATTTTCATCTCATAGGGAACGCCCGGCATCGCGAAGACTCGTGACGATTCGGTTGGGAAGTCGACTCCCGGAGCAGTGCCCTCTTCGTTGTGAATCGTCTTGCCGCCGCGAGGGAAATTTGCCTGTTGACGGTTTGCGGGAGACATTACCCGTTTGTGCCGAGCGAAGATTGATTCGATGTGCCGCAACGCGGCCTCGTCGACCTCCAATTCAACACCGGCCGCATCAGCAATTGCTTGTCGAGTCAAATCGTCTTTGGTCGGCCCGAGTCCTCCGGTCATTACGACGATGTTTGCTCGTTCAGCCGCGGTTCGGATGACCTCTGTTTGGCGTTTCAGGTCGTCGCCAACGGTTGAATGAAACGCGACTTCGATGCCAAGATCGTTAACTTGTTGAGCCAGCCACTGAGAATTGGTGTCGAGCCTTTGCCCAGAAGTCATCTCGTCGCCGACAGCGATGATTTCAGCGATGGGAAATTTTGTAGGTGTCATAGAGGATCATGATAGCGGAAGATTGATGTGGGGCAGGTTTCTACCAACTGTTTGGGCGGGCGGCAGGTTGAAAATTTTGACCCACGCGCATGAAAAAAGTTGCGACCCTTTTCGAGCCGCAACTTTTCCGTCAATGGTGTGTGTTCATGAATCTAGAAGTTGCCGCCGCCACCGCCGCCAGCACCACCACCGAATCCACCACCGCCAAGACCACCGCCACCGCCACCGCCTGTTGCGTTTTGGGCGTTACCCGTGATGTTGAAGGTTTGGACTTCAGTAATCGTGTTAAGGTTTGGAGTCGCACTGATCAGCACGTAAAGTCGATCAGCCGTTGTCGCGTGGTTAACTTGAAGGAACGTTCCTGTTGGAATCGTCGTGATTTCTGGACGATAGCCAACGACGCCGGGTGCAAACGGTGAAAACTGATTGTTTCCGCCAGCATTGCCGCCGCCATTAAACCCGCCAAAGAAGTCATCTCCGCCTCCGCCAACTCCGCCACCAGCTGTTTGCAGGAGGCTCGAGCCGAAGTAGTTTCTGGCCGCATCGCTTGACACAAAGTTCATCATCTTTTGGGCAAGAGCTGACTTTTTGATGGCCATCTTTTTGCGAACAAGCGTCTCCAATGTGTGCTGGTCAAGATCGTCGGTGCGACGGCCCTGATTCAACTTGAAGAGCACGATGGCTCCTTTTGGATCCAGCTTGACCGCTTTTTGAAGGCTGGCTTCTTGGTCAGACTGGAAATGATTGTGAATTCCAACGTTTACTTTGCCCGATGTGACTTCCCCCATCATGCGACGGATGATCAATCGGTAATCGCCAGAGAAACCTTTCGGAAGAACATATTGTTCTTTCATCAGCCCTGATTCGGACTTGCCGATCGAGTAAACGTCACCGTAGTAGACGCCTCCCGCAGTCGTGCGAGGATTTAAGCGAGAGCAAATCGTTCCGCCCGGCTCTTCGACGTAAACATCGATATCAGCATCGCCAGTCCACGAAACTTCGATGAAGCAATCGCGATGCTTGGCTTCTTCCAATTCTGTTTCGAAAGACTTAAGCTGCTCAGCTTTACCGCTCTTCTTGAGAGCAGACTTGACTGCTGCAGCGGCGTAACGAGCACGCTTCATCAAATTCGGCTTGTTTGGCCACTCTTGAGCCAAAACACCAACCGAAGTCCATCGCATGCCGTCAATATGATCGTTACGTTCCGCGATCGCCAATCCAACCTCGTAAGGCTGAACCAATGAAGGATTCGTTTTGGCAATATCGCTCAAGACTCGCAATGATCGATCGACCATGCCATTTTTTGACATGTAGATCGCAGCAATCATTGAGTCCTGCAGGTCGTCCGAAAGGTCAACCGCAGACATGATCGCTCGCTCGATTTCGCTGTTAGGACGACCGATGATTTGCATCGAAAGCCCCAAAGCCTGGAACATCCAAGACGAATCGCCTTGGTTATTCCGGATCGCACCGTTGAGCAACGCCACGATTTCTTCGTGTTGCTGCTCTTTAACCATGTGACGAACCGTGGCACGAACTGCCTTTGAGTCTGGCGTGTTTGATTTAAAGTAAGCGTCCCACGCAGCGTTCGGATTTGCTGAAGGAGCAACTGTGATCAGGTTGCCCGGTTTGAAAGAAACTGTGTTCTTCTTGACCGGAGTTGCTGGTGTTTCTTCGCCGATCGAAAAACCAACCGATGCGTCTTGGATGCAGAAAACTCCGCCTCCACCACCACGTTGACCACCGCCACCGAATCCACCGCCGCCGCCGCCTAAGCCACCGCCTTGGCCGCCGCCGCCGAACCCACCGCCACCTTGACCGCCGCCGCCGAATCCGCCACCGCCAAGTCCGCCGGGACTGCTTCGTGGAGCGACCAAGTCACCAACGTTATAAACGTCGGTTACGAAGTAGTCAGGTTCGTTTTCGTCATCGATTGAGATGATCAAAAGCACTTCGTCTTTGACAACATAAGTTGCATCGACAGCCTTGAGCATCGTACGGAGGCCTTTGCCCAGCGTAATGCCGGCTAGGTTTGCAGAGACTTCCGTCTCGTCATCAAGCACACCATCAAGGTTTTGATCAATAACGATGTTGATTCCAAGATCCTTAACCAACGCATCTCTGACGTCACCGAAAGGCTCGGCGTCGTAGATCAAATCGACAGGCTTATCCAATTGCTCAAGGATACGGCGTTCGTTCTCGCCGCCAGCCAATCGCACGTTCTGATACTTCTGACGAATTGTTTTCTTTTCAATCCATTCCTCAGCATCCGGGAAAACCAAAGGAGGATTACCAGAGATTGGATAAGTCGATTTGTAGATTTCGCGGACCGCATCGGTGAAGAGTCGCTCTTTCTCATGACGAACTTTCTCAAGTTCGAAATGGCTGCGAGCAATCCGAGCTCGAGCTGAAACAAGCGTTGCTTCAGGACGATCCGGGAATGCTTCAACAACTGAATCGGCAACATCTTCGGCAACCGCGTAGTTGCCTTCTCGCATCAGCGAGTTGTACTGTCCCATCAGGCGAGCCAACTTCTCTTCGTTTCGCTCGTAGTTCAAGATCTCGTTGCGAATTGATTCGACAGTAGCCTCATTGCGACTGCGAAGTTGCTGAGTCTGGTCGAAGTCAAGCTTGCGACGTGTCGCCGAAACGAGTGATGACTCAAGACGATGACGAAGTTCAGAAACCGTTCCTTGAGTCAACTCAGGTGTTTGGTCAACGACTTCGAGCATGTTCTTCAGTCGCTCGATCGCGGCTCCGGGATCGGTCGATGATTCCTGCAGAGCACGCTCTGTTTCGTATTGGACCTGTTTACGAAGCTTTTCGTTGATGATGCGATCGCGATCTTCAACTGAAAGGATTTGGTCTCTCAAGTCGTCACGCTCCTGTTGCATCAGCAATTGGCTGATGTCGCTTTGCGTTGGTCCCATTTGAATCGGATCAGTGATAACCATTTCCTCTGGAACTGGAACCACTTCAACTGACTCAGTAATGATTGAGCCTGGTTGCTGTTGATTCGGAGCAACTTCCATTGCTGAATCGTCAATTTCAAGTTCAATTCCGCCCGGAGTGTCTTCGCCAGGAACCTCAACGGTCTCGTTGAACGGATCGTCGGCAGCTGGCTCATCAACAGCCGGCTCATCGATATCGCCAAACGGGTTGCTTTCTTCTTGCAGACGATAGCGAGCGGCCATGGCAACGCGGCTTTCGACCTTTGGAGCCGCAGAAGCAATTGCCGCAGTTCCAGTTATTTTGTTTGAACTTCCACCAAGCAAGTTCATGTCGACTGCGTTTTCGTCAACAACGCGAACGTATTCCGCCAAACCGGCAGAACCAACGGTTGGAAGTGAAGCACCACCGTCCTTGCGGACTTCTTCGAGCATTTTTGGCAAGAAGGAAAACTCTTTCGATGCCGACTCAGGCTGAATTGACCAAGACTTGGTGACCTGTTCGCCGTCCATGATTCCAGTCAGCTCCATGTTCAGAGCTTCACGGTTGGTGATTGATCCAACCAGAATGGTGTCGCGGTCAGTCCGCATTGGAGGACACTTGCCAGGATAAACTTCAACAAGGTTCTCCGGAAGCGTTGCAGTTTGCGGCCAGAAGACAGAACCGTGAACGGTTTCCGCGAGAGTCGTAGCTCCCTTGCTGACTGAATCTGTCGCATCGGTGTCGATGATGATGTTTCCGCCGGAGTTATTGGCAAGTGCTGCCAACAGGGCAATGTTTCTTTCAGGGCCGATCGCAAAGCTAGAAACTGAAATCTGCTTTTCAGCCAGTTGCTTAACGGCTTTGGTAAATGATTCGGTGTGCAGAACGCCGGCGCGGCTGATGCCGTCACCAATGTAGATGACGTTGCGATTGCGAGTCTTGTCGTTGTCGAAACTTTCAACAGCAGTCTCGATCATCGATTCCATATCGGTCGATCCCAAAGCAACTCGATTGCCAAGGTTCTCAATCGCGATCTGAACTTTGTCGTCCATTGGATTCGCGAAGTCACCGAAAAGTGCGACTGCTTCCAAGTCGACGGCGAAAATACGAACGCGATCGTCGCCGCTAAGGTTGCGAACGAAACCGCGAAGCATTTCAATCGAGTCCCGCTTGTACGCACCAGTCTGACTGGCTGACGTATCAACGAAAACAAGAATGTCGCTGGCTCGTTGTTGCTTCTGGCTCTCAGGCCCGATGCTCAATGCGAACGAAGTCTCGCCAGCGTCCTCGAAGGTCGCCATGCGAGTAGGTGATGCATTTTCAACTTGGAACGCCTGAACTGCATGTGGACTTGCCAAAAAAGACATTCCAACAACTGCAACAAAAATTCCTCGAAGCGCGACTGTGGCCGTGCGTATCGACATGATCTACTCCAACACGAATTATTTAATGAGGGCTCATCTCCCTCACGATTACGCCTGCCAAAGTTTGCAGAAGCAGGCTTTCTCAAGTCTATTTGGGGCTCGTAGCGATGCGAACAAAAAATGTTCAAATTCCGCTGACCAGTTCCAAGCTCGGTCCGATCATTATGATCGAGACGAGACCATTTTCCCAACAATGCAAGCTCCGTGCCAAGACGGATATCGGGAAAACAGCGGGGTTTCTCACCCAATTGCCCCGTTTTGAAACACTTCGGATGCATAAAACTGGGCAACTTTGCCTTGATCGGACTTGAGAGGAGCATCTGCGCAGGGAAATCCTCGATCGAATCACGGATTGAGCAGGCTTTCGTTTTCAAAACTGATCAGCGTATCGCTATCAGCTGGAGAATTTTTGACTGCTGTTCGTGTTGCAACAGCCTGCCGCCGTTACGACCGCTACGAACCGGAGCAACATGCTCGTGATGACTCCGCAACATCACCCTCAGCCAAGACCACCCTACCTCTGGAAGGTCGGAGCCTAAGCGACGGGGAGGGCGAGGATGTTGAAACTTGACCATGGCGAACTCATTCACCCTCCCCAGCCAATTGTTCCCCGTGACTGACCTTCCCAGAGCTAGAGGTGCCTCGAAGGTCACTCAATAAACCACCCGAAAACAGTCCTCAAACATCTGGGCCATCCGATGCGGAATTTGCTCAATCGGATTGATATACGTCCTCGCCATCGATTGAACTTCCGTGCTGATCAGTCGCAGCACCAATGACATTTCAGCCACTGAATCCGAGCCCCAGAAAAGCACTGGAGCGGTATGCTTTCTCTGGGAGCGGACTGGAATCGTCCGGAGTGTCGAAGTTTGAAAGACTGACGTTCGAAACTGAATTTCTCCTTTGTGCCAAAACGCGAATAGGTGAACGCTTTTGATGGCAGGTTGCGAGAGAACCTTTGGTGCAGGTTTCGAGGCAGGTTGGTATTCGAATTCCCACTTCCGAGTGCTGACTGGAACGTAAACCATCTGCGGCATGGTTTTTGGCTTAACCGCAGCTGCCGATGAAGCTGCCACGAATGTTTCCGAAAAAGCCGGAAACCCGTCCGTCGCAAATTGCAAGCGAGCGGCATCTGGGAAAAATTCACAGTAGCCCGGCGGCAGCATGTCACCGGCTCGAGCGGTTGCTCCGTTGAGAAGAAAGGAAAGAGAGAAACAGAGTGCCAAGTACCAGTAGCATATGAATGATCGCCTCATTAGACGGGAGTCTCCGTAATTGGTTGAATACCCTTTTGGATACGAAACCAATCGTCCATTCGACGGGTTTGCCTGTTACAGAAAACTTGCAAATCAAATAAAGCTTGGCGGTTGCGTATGACTTTTACGGTTTGTTGTGGTCGTGCAAGTCAGGCCCGTGAAGCATTGCAGGCTACTGAATTCTGAAACCACGTTGCTATAATTACGACCGTCGCGGAAATACAAGTTAAGGAACTGGAACTCGGAATGAAAACCAATCTCATGATTTGTCTTGTGTGCGCCTGCGTTGGCGGATCGATTGCCGGAAAAGTTACAAAATCGGCAACGGCTCAAGTCCCCGCCGCAAAGGTGCTTTCCGAGTCGCCGCCCAAAGTGCCTCAAGTGCGACAGTTCAGCCCTGAAGAGCAGAACAACATTTCAATTTACGAGAAAGTGAATCGCAGCGTTGTGAATATAAACACGACCGCCTTTCGCAGAGGCATGTGGTTTGGCGATCCTGTGCCGCAAGAAGGAAGCGGTTCCGGTTGGGTGATCGACAAGGAAGGCCATATCGTGACGAATCATCACGTGGTCAATGGCAGCGACGTGATTACGGTGACTCTTTTCGATGGAGATCCGATTCCCGCAGAAGTCGTGGGGGCAGATAAGCAAAACGATATTGCCGTGTTAAAGATCGCGGCCAACCCTGATCGTCTACTACCGGTTTCAATTGGCGAGTCTTCCGATTTGCGGGTTGGGCAGAAAGTTTTGGCGATTGGAAATCCTTTTGGACTCGAGCGCACGTTGACCGTTGGTATCGTTTCGAGCCTCGGACGAACGTTGCGTTCGAAAACAAAGCGACTGATTAAAGAGGTGATCCAAATCGATGCCGCTTTGAATCCCGGAAACTCAGGCGGACCTCTGTTGGACAATGAAGGCAAAGTAATCGGCATGAACACAGCAATCAAAACGCTCACCGGTGAAAACACAGGAGTCGGGTTCGCAGTTCCAATCAACACGATCAAGCGAATCATTCCTCAGTTGATCGAATTCGGCAGGCCGATTCGTGGAACGCTGGGTATCGATGTATTCTTTAAGAGCGAAGGCGGTTTGGGCATTGGCCGTGTTGTCGAAGATGGTCCTGCGGCCGAAGCCGGATTGCAAGGGCTGCGCGTTGAACGGGTTCGGGAGCGTCGTGGCGACGGTTTTGTCGTTGAATACCTTCGACCAAACCGAGACGAAACCGACAAACTGATTGCTATCGGCGGGCTTCCGGTCAAGACGACCGACGATTACCAAGCGGCGATGGATCGTCACAAACCCGGCGATGTGGTTGACGTCGTTTGCGAACGTGCTGGCCGACAGCGGACGGTGAAGATTCGGTTGGGAATTGAGCAATGAGCAGTTTTGCCGTCATTATCGCTGCAGCCGGGAACGGGACTCGATTCCGTCGCTCACGCGGCAACCAAAAGAAAACCTATGCGATGCTGGGTGACAAACCGATTTGGCAGCACAGCGTTGAGCGATTTGCTGAACGTGATGACGTCAAGCAGATTTTGGTCGTGGTGTCGCCAGAGGATGAGTCTTGGTTTGTTGAGTCCAACGGGGATTTGTTGGCTGCGCTGCGAGTCGATGTTGTTGCCGGAGGCAAGGAGCGATTCGACAGTGTTGAAAACGCATTGGCGAAGGTTCGTGCGGATATCGAGTACATCGCCGTTCATGATGGTGCGCGTCCTTGCCTAAGCAGTTGGCTGCTGGAGCATACTTTCGCAATGGCCCGAATCAACGGCAGTGCGATTCCCACCGTGCCAGTGAGCAGCACTTTGAAGCGATCCGGAGGCGGTTCACTTATTGAGGAAACGGTTGATCGTAGCAACCTTTATCTGTCCCAGACGCCTCAAGTTTTCGTGGCAGCAGAATTGCAAGCTGCTTTTGCGCGACGTGGCGATCTGCAACCAACTGATGAAGCTCAGCTAATGGAAATGCTGGACCAGCCGATTCAAATGGTGGAAGGTTGTCCGCTGAACTTAAAGATCACTTCTCAGCAAGACTTGTTGTTCGCCGATGCAGCACTGACCGTCTTAGCGAAGTCAGACGCCGAGCCAATTCGCTTCGATGGGCCAATTGGCGATTCGAACCTGAGATAGCAGTTCGACTTTTCAAAAATCGATAATGCAAATGAGCCGCGCGCAGAGCCGCAAAGGCGCAGAGTTTCAATTGCATGTCCTCTGCGTCTTTGCGGCTCTGCGCGAGGTATTATTGCAGGGATACGAAACTCGCTTGACTTTGCTATTGTGTATTGATACACTAATACACATGTTCACGATCAAGCTAAATTCCGGTGTCCCGATTTACCGTCAGGTCTTCACGCAAGTTGTGCGTCAGATCGACTGTGGAAACCTGTCCAAGGACGAGTTACTTCCCTCGGTTCGACAAATGGCAACGGAATTAGGCGTCAATCCGATGACGATTTCCAAGGCTTATTCCCTGTTGGAATCCGAAGGCATCGTCGAGCGGAAACGAGGCGTCGGAATGGTGGTGATTAAGAAAGCTGAAAAGCCCGTCGACTACCTGCGTCCCGGCATCGAAAGCTTGGTTGCTGATGCGAAACAGTTGGGGCTTTCACAAACGCAGCTGAATCAAATGATCAAGAAGCTTTGGAAATAGCGAAACTGGAATACAAACCAGAAGGTGACTGATGAAAAACTCTTCTTTGCAAAACTCTTTCTTGAAAGCAAAAATCCCCCTTTCGTTGGTCAACGCCTCCAAAGGGTTTGACGGCGCAACGGTTTTGGACGGCGTGTCGCTCGATTTGGAACCCGGCACGATCACTGGCTTGCTAGGGCGAAACGCGGCGGGAAAGACGACGCTGATTCGCACAGCTGTCGGTTTGCTAAAGCCTGATTCGGGACAAGCCAACCTGTTCGGCTATTCTGCTTGGGATTGTCCGGCCACGATTCGCCGTCGATTGGGTTACGTTTCACAGAAGTTCGATGACATGCTGTGGCTGTACGTCAAAGACGCACTTTCACTTGTCGCCAGCTTCTACGACACGTGGGACCACCAATTGGTCGAACGCTTTCGCGACGAGTGGGATGTGCCGTTGGACAAAAAGATTCAAACGCTCAGTCAGGGACAACAGCAGAAAGTTGGAATCCTGTTGGCGATCGGTCATCGTCCCGATCTGTTGGTGCTGGACGAACCCGTTGCCAGTCTGGATCCGGTCGCAAGGCAGGATTTTCTTCGCACGCTTTTGATGCTTAATGATGAGATCGGCCAGACGATTCTGTTTTCCAGTCACATCACGACGGACATTGAACGGATCGCTGCCGACATTGCGATCCTTCACGAGGGAAAAATCACCTATCACGGCGGCGTGGACAAATTGAAAGAAACCGTCCAGTGTCTCTTCCTGCGAGCTGACTGTTCATTGGAAAACCTTCGCGATGTAACGGGCGTGATCAGTAGTCGCGTCGATGGGAACAGATTGCAAGTCTGGGTACGGGATTGGGACGAGGAAAAAAGTGCTCAACTTGGCGAGCAAATACTCGAAGCTCACGGATCCTCGACGCCTGTCATGACCGAGGCCGTTGGACTTGAAGAATTGTTCACTGGGATGACATCATGAATCAGTTCCTTCTAACTGCACGATCACTTTGCACGTATTCAAAGCTGGTTTGGTTTGCAATGCTTCTGTTTGCGATCATTAGCATCGAATTTTTGAGATGGTCAATACCGCTTCCGGCGGTTCTTTTCCTTGGATGCGGTTTGACGGGCATTGCCTACACGACACGAAAGTATCTTGCCTCTGAACGCAGACGTTTGGTTCCACGGATGAACGAAGTTTGTGCGCAGGTCGCGATGTTGGCGATGCTGATCGCCTGTTTGTTGTCGATTGCTTTGATGGTTAGTTGCTACAACATGATGCCCGAAATCGTTGGAGGATGCATCCTTGCGATGGCATTTGCCCTATGGATCGGATGCATTGAAAAGGCGGCGGTGCCCGCATTGATCCTGTGCTATGCCATTCCGCTAACGATCGCGTCTTTCAGGGATCAGATTGAGCCAATCTTTGAGGCCTATCCGGGGCTCCCAGTTGGTGTTCGTTTGGCAGTCGGATTTCTGTTGGCTTTGGTCGGATTCGCGCTGCTGGCAAGATTCTGGTACATCACAACTTCGAAATATTCGCCACTGGTTTATCAGGCTTCAAAAACAGAATCGATAGGGAAGGCATCGCGAGCTCGTTGGAGTTACGTAACCATTGTTTCTGTGATAGGCGCCGCATTGCTGGTGTTTGCGATTGGCCATGGTGCCGTTCTTCCACCGCTCAGGGAAGCCACTTATGAACACTTGATTCAGTCAGCAAAAGATGTCGCCGTTGCCGTGACTTCGTCCTTGGCAATCTGTTTTGGCATGTATTTCGTTTGGCAGCAGTTGCTGAAGCGTCTGTTTCCTTCCAAGCAAAAAATGTCTGATGTCGGCAGTCTGTTATACGGGGTAGTCGCTTGGCAAGCTTGGCGAAGCATTGCCACAATTTACGCACTGGCAATTTTCGTGGGCCTGTTTTTGGCAAGGATGTATATCGCTCCGGTTCCCGGCGTGAGTGAAGCAGGACCTGATTTGATCGTGTGCGGATTGACGATGCTTCCGTTCGTGGGGGCAACGCTGATGCTGCACGGATTCCGGTCGCTGTTTTCGCGATTGTGGATTTTTGGAGCGTCTGAGAGCCGATCTCAAACAGCAATGGCGATCCTGCTTTTAGTGGCCTCAAGAAGTTTGATTTTCTCAATGCTGTTGTTGCCATTCCTGCTGTCTCTGGGAATGTTCTCTTCATTGGGGTTCGCGCCGACGTTGCTGATCGCAATCGTATTGATCGGCGTTGGAGCAATTCCTGTCTTGGTGGTTGCTAAGAGCTATCCGTTTTTGGTCAAACACGAATCATTCACCGTGGTCACGATGTTGGGTTTGGGGGGAGCGGTGATGATGCTTGCAATTTCGAAATCACGGTTTGTGATTGAGCAAGTGAGCGAATTGATCGCGACCGTTGGAGCGATCCAATGTCTGCTGATCGCGCTTATTGCTACGACAGCTGTTTGGTGGGTCTGTCTGAACGTCGCAGCGAAAATACTCGGTGATTCTACCTCGGTAATGGAGTGTCGGAATCAAATGTTCAATCCGATTTCCAATGCGTAGTGTCGCCCAGCTCATTGTCACCCAACTCTCCGAGCTGGTAGCGCGAAGTTGAACACGTTTACAACATGGGAGAACTCCTGATCCACCTGAAAGCATTCCTCGTTTTTTGGCCCGCCGGCTTGGTAATGGCTAAACGGATTATTGAGCCCGCTTTCGGTTCGGAGAACCGAGCGACATTGGCTCTCCGAGCTTTAATACGTCCAGAAATATTCCTGAATCGCTTTCACGTCGTCTGTCTGAGTAAGCCCCAGCTGCAGTAAAACTCTCGCCTTCGCCGGATTCAATTGGTCTGAAACGACAAACCCGTTCGCATCATCATCAACTTCCTGATTGCGAAGAACGGCTCCGCTGCTGCTTCGCGTACTTCGAACGATCACAACACCTTGTTCTCTTGCTTCGGCCATCGCGGCAATCGCACGTTTCGAGGCGTTTCCGTTTCCGACGCCAGCTAACACGATGCCTTTAACGCCCATTTCAACGGCTGCCCGAATCAAATCTCCATTCATGTTCGAGTGAGCAAAAATGACGACGACGCGAGGCAGCTCTTCGATCGAACGAATCGAGAAAATGCTATTCGTCGTGTGTTTCTTTAATGGCTTGCGATACATGCGGAAGGAACCGTAGTGCAATGCTCCCAGCAATCCCATGTTGGGGGACTCGAACGTTTGAACCGACAGCGTGTTGGTCTTCACCACTTCGCGAGCGCCGTGGATCGAGTCATTGGCAACGACGAGCACGCCATGGTTTCTCGCTTTCTCCGACGCGGCAACGGCGACTGAGTTGTACAAGTTCAACGGTCCGTCAGCGCTAAGTGCGGTCGCGGGTCGCATCGCGCCGGTGAGTACAACAGGTTTGTCGCTGTCGACGACCAGATTCAAATAGAAAGCGGTCTCTTCCATCGTGTCGGTGCCGTGAGTGATCACTGCTCCCGAAACGGAATCTTCGGAGAGCTGTTTGTCCAGTTCTTTGGCCAACTGCATCCAAACCACATCGTTCATGTCTTGGCTGCCGATGGAAGCGATCTGAATTCCGGTAAGGTTTGCCAAACGGCCTGCCTCGGGAACGGCGTTGATCAAAGCGGAAACGGCAACTTCGCCTGCCTGGTAAAC